>CAZMUZ010000124.1:0-10796 GCA_964569315.1 uncultured Rhodospirillaceae bacterium
ACCCTCGACCCCAACCTTGGCAAGGTTGTGCTCTACCCCTGAGCTACGCCCGCATCCATGATCGACGGCGTCCGCCGTCGAGAGGCGGCCAGATCATAGCCATCGAGCTTCGCATTGCAAGGCTGGAGCATGGCCCGGCCCGCCCTTCCGGTCCGTTAAGACGGGCATGGGAGTCCAGCCATTTTTCGGGCCCCCGCCGGGGTTGAGCGCGGCCGGCCCTGCCGCTAAGACTTGCGGCCGCCTCGGACCGAGGCCGTTTCCGGAGACCGCTTATGGCCGAGATCCCATCCGCCGCCGATAGTTCGTCCGCACCGCTGCCGACCAGCCCCGACGCGCTCCTGGCGCAGCTCGAGGCGCTCGGCATCGCGGCCACGGTGCATCGCCATCCGCCGGTCTTCACCGTCGAGGAATCGCAGGCGCTGCGCGGCTCGCTTCCCGGCGGCCATATCAAGA
Source organism: uncultured Rhodospirillaceae bacterium (assembly GCA_964569315.1). GTDB lineage: Bacteria > Pseudomonadota > Alphaproteobacteria > Dongiales > Dongiaceae > CADEFF01. The sequence continues at coordinate 454 of CAZMUZ010000124.1, forward strand.
ACCTCTTCCTCCGCAACAAGAAGGGCGACCGTATGTGGCTGGTCGTGCTGGAGGAGAACGCGAAGGTCGATCTGAAGGCGCTCGCCCCCCGGATCGACGGCGACAAGCTTTCCTTCGGCAGCCCGGACCGGCTCATGGCCCATCTCGGCGTCAGGCCGGGTTCGGTGACCCCGCTCGCCCTCGTCAACGACAAGGCCGGCAAGGTGGAGCTGGTGGTGGACCGCGCCATCCTCGCCATGGACCCGGTCAACTGCCATCCGCTCACCAACGACATGACGGTGGCGATCTCGGCCGCGGACCTTGAGTGCTTCTTCGCCGCGACCGGCCATCGGCCCCGGCTGCTCGATTTCTAGCCCGCGCCGCGGGGAGCCCCGGGGGCCCGCGCCGGCGGCGGCCCGGCCCGGGGCGGGGTTGCCAGATGCCCGCCGACGCGCCATTTATGGCGTGGTTTTCGGAACATACGGGATCAAGCGATGGACATCCTGATCGGCCAGGGCAACGGCGCCGCCGGCGCGAACGGCGCGGCCGCGGCCGGCCTCGTCAAGGACAGCGACACCGAGCATTTCATGACCGACGTGATCGACGCGTCGAACGAGGTGCCGGTGATCGTCGATTTCTGGGCGACCTGGTGCGGCCCTTGCAAGCAGCTCGGGCCGCAGCTCGAGAAGGCGGTCAAGGACGCCAAGGGCGCGGTGCGTCTCGTCAAGATCGACGTGGACAAGAACCAGGAGCTGGCGGCGCAGATGCGCGTCCAGTCGATCCCGGCGGTCTATGCCTTTTTCCAGGGGCGCCCGGTCGACGGCTTCGTGGGCGCGCTGCAGGAAAGCCAGATCAAGGCCTTCGTGCAGCGGCTGCTGAAGCAGGCGGGCGGCCAGGCGCCCGGCCCTTCGCCGGTCGAGCAGGCGCTGGAGCAGGCGGAAGCGGCCCTCAAGGCGGGCGATGCCGGTGCGGCCAGCGCGCTTTTCGGCCAGGTGCTGCAGCATGAGCCGGAGAACGCCGCGGCGGCGGGCGGCCTCGTCCGGGCGCTGGTGAAGGGCGGCGATCCCGCCCAGGCGCGCGAGGTGCTGGACGGGCTGCCGCCGGCGCTCGCCAAGGATCCGGCGATCGAGACGGCGCGCACCGCGCTCGAGCTCGCCGAGCAGGCCGGCAAGGCCGCCGGCGCCACGGGCGAGCTCGAGGCGAAGGTCGCGCAGAACCCGAAGGATCACCAGTCGCGCTACGACCTGGCGCTGGCGCTCTATGGCGGCGGCAACGCCGAGGGTGCGGTCGACCAGCTTCTGGAAATCGTGCGGCGCGAGCGCGGCTGGAACGAGGAGGCCGCGCGCAAGCAGCTCGTGAAGATCTTCGAGGCGGCGGGACCGACCGATCCGGTGACGCTCTCGGGGCGGCGACGCCTCTCCTCGATCCTCTTCGCCTAAGGCCATGGCCCGCAGCCCGTTCGATCCGCCTTTCGAGGAGCTGCCGGCCACGCTGCCGATCTTTCCGCTCTCCGGCGTGCTGCTGCTGCCGCAGGGCAAGCTGCCGCTCAACATCTTCGAGCCGCGCTACCTGCAGATGACGCGCGACGCGCTCGCCGGCGACCGGCTGATCGGCATGATCCAGCCGACCGCGCCGGAGGAGCCGGGCCGGCCGCAGCCGCTCTTCGAGACCGGCTGCGCCGGGCGCATCGTCTCCTTCGCCGAGACCGAGGACGGGCGCTATCTCATCACGCTTGCCGGGCTCGTGCGGTTCAAGATCCGCGCGGAGATCGCGACGGCCGGCGGCTATCGCCGGGTCGAGCCGGATTTCGCGCCCTTCGCCGGCGACATGACGGAGGAAGCGCCGTCGGGCGCGATCGACCGGCAACGCCTGATGCGCGCGCTCCGCGCCTATTTCCGGCAGCAGGGCATCTCCGCGGACTGGGAGTCGATCGAGAAGACGAGCGATGCGCTGCTCGTGATTTCGCTCGGCATGGTCTGCCCGTTCCAGCCCGAGGAGAAGCAGGCGCTGCTCGAGGCGGCGGACGAAACGGAGCGGGCGCGGATCCTGACCGCGCTCCTCGAGATGGGGCTGCTCGCGAGCGGCGCCGACAGCGCGCGCCACTAGGCCCGCCGCGCAACTGGAGAGAAGAGCGATGCCCGACGTCGATCCCAAGCTGCTCGAGATCCTGGTCTGCCCGGTGACCAAGGGCCCGCTCGTCTATGACCGCGAAAAGCAGGAGCTCGTCAGCCGCCAGGCGGGGCTCGCCTTTCCGATCCGCGAGGGCATGCCGATCATGCTGCCGGACGAGGCGCGCACGCTCGGCGACAACGAGCAGCGCTAGCCGGGCGCAGCGATGGCCGAGAGCTTCAATGCCGCGCACTGGCCGGTCGAGATCCGCCTCAAATCGGCGGAGAAGATCCTCGAGGTCGATTTCGACAATGGCGTCAGCTTCCGCTACCCGGCCGAATATCTCCGCGTCGAATCGCCCTCGGCCGAGGTGCAGGGCCATGGGCCCGGCCAGAAGACCATCGTCGCCGGCCGCGCCGCGGTCGGCATCCTCGCCCTCGAGCCGGTCGGGAACTATGCCGTGCGCATCAAGTTCGACGACCTGCACGATACCGGCATCTATAGCTGGAGCTACCTCTACGAGCTCGGCGAGAAACAGGCCGAAAACTGGCAGGCCTATCTGGAAGCGCTGAAGAAACAGGGACTTAGCCGAGAAGCGCCGAGGCGCTGAGTCAGTCTTTCAATTCCTGATTGGGAGATTATATACTCCTGATCGGGAGATTCTATGACCGCACCACAACCCTATCCGGCTTCGCGCTACGAGCCCGCCCCGGTGCCGGACCTCGGCGACCGCGCGACGCGCGAGCGGCTCAGCCGCGCGGCGATCGGCGCCTTCCTCAATGCGATGGCGCGCTGGCGCGTGCGGGACGAGGATGCGCGCGGGCTTCTCGGCGGTATGTCGAACGGGCCCTTCTACGCGATGAAGAAGGACCGCGCCCGCACCCTCGACGCCGACACCCTCACCCGCATCTCCTATCTCGTCGGCATCTTCAAGGCGCTCAACATCCTCCATTCCGAAGCGCTCGCCGACGAATGGATCCAGCTTCCGAACAGCAACCGGATCTTCGCCGGCCGCACGCCGCTCGACTACATGATCAAGGGCGGCCTGCCCGCCATGCAGACCGTCCGCCGCCTGCTCGACGGACGGCGGGGCGGGATGTGACGCTGCCGGAAGTCGCGCTGCTCCGGCGGCGCGACACGCACCGGCTGATCCCGTCGAGATACAGCGAGGACAATGCGAGCGTGCTGCTGCGCATTGCCGAGGACGACGCGCATCTGGCCGACATCTTCGAGCTCGACAACGCGACCAACGACCGGCTGCTGGCGGAGCGGGAGCGGCTGCCCGGAATCGGCATCCACGAGCTGGTGTTCGGCCTGCCCTATTTCCGCATCGTGAACGCCGCCTTCTGCCATCCCCATCCGCTCGGCAGCCGCTTCAACGGGCCGGAGCGCGGCGCCTGGTATGCGGCTTTCGAGCGCGCGACCGCAGAGGCCGAGGTCGCCTTTCATAAATGGATCGAGCTTTCCGAGATCGGCCGGCTCGAGGAGGAAGTCACCTATGACGACTACCTCGCCGATTTCAGCGCCGGGTTCCACGACATCCGCGAGGATGCGCGCTTCGCCGACTGCCTTGCGCCGGGGAGCTACGTCGCCGCGCAGGCGCTTGCCGAAACGCTGCTGGAGGCGGGCTCGCTCGGCATCCTCTATCCGAGCGTCCGCCGGCCGCGCGGCAGCTGCCTCGCCTGCTTCCGCCCGGCGCTGGTGATGAACCCGCGCAAGGCGAAGACCTATCTCTTCCGCTGGGAGGGCAAGCCGGCGCCGGTGATCCGCCCCGTCCCGGCGTGAGCGTGGGCGGCGCCCGTCCCCGCGCGAGCGCCGCGCGGAAGCGGTCATGTCGATCTCCCTCGCCCCGCTTGACCGCGAACCCGAGGCGGCGCGAAGCTGCCGGCGGTCTTTCCCGTCGAGGTCGCCCGACATGACCGCCCCCTTGCCTACCGCCGACCCCATCGCCGAGCCGCGCCACCGGCTCAACCCGGCCGAGATCGCCGCCTTCCGGCGCGACGGCTTCGTGATCCGGCGGCAGCTTTTCGACCCGGCGGAGCTGGCCCCGCTGGCCGAGGCCTGCGGGAGAGATCCGGGGCTCGACGGGGCGCTGGGCGGCATCGCCGACAGCAGCGGCAATCTGCAGGAGGTGGTCTCCTGGACCGAGCTCGGCGATGACCTGCTCGGCGTCATCCCGCGCGTCGCGCGGCTGGTCGAGGGCGCCGAGGCGCTGCTCGGCACGCCGGTCTATCACTGGCATTCCAAGCTCTCGATGAAGCGCCCCGGCAGCGCCGGCCGGTGGGACTGGCATCAGGATTACGGCTACTGGTACCACGAGGGTTGCCTCTATCCGAACCTCGTGACCTGCATGGTCGCGGTCGATCCGGCGACCGAGGCGAATGGCTGCGTCAAGCTCGTCAAAGGATCGCATCTCGCGGGCCGCATCGAGCATGGCAAGGTCGGCGAGGCGAGCGGCGTCGATCCGGCGCGGCTCGAGAAGATCCTCGCGCGGCACGAGGTGGTGCCCTGCGAGCTCCGGCCCGGCGACGCCGCCTTCTTCCATGCCAACACGCTGCATGGCTCGGGACCGAACGAGTCGAGCGCGCCGCGCACGATCATCCATTTCAGCTACAACGCGATCCATAACAGCCCCTTCATCGCGGGGCAGGAACGGCATGCCTATCGCCCGCTCGCGAAGCTCGCCGACGACAGCCTGCGCGCGCGCCGCTTCAGGACCGTCTTCAGCGGCCAGAGCTTCCATCTGCCCGACCCGTCGCGCCCGGCCAACAGCTACGGCTACAAGGTGCTGCGCCATGCCGAGCGCCGCGCGACCGACGGGATGATGTGAGGGGCTAAAGCTTCTCGCCGCGCGCGAGCCGCGGCATGTCGCCGGACAGGCCCATGGCGTGGCGCATCAGGGTGCGCTTCAGCGGCACCGCGCGGTTGACCGCGGCGAGGCCGAGGTCGCGCACCAGCCGCACCGGCGCGACATCGTTCGAGAAGAGGCGGTTGAGCAGGTCGGTCGCCGCCATCAGCAGCAGATTGTCCGCCCGCCGCCAGCGCTCGTATTGCAAGAGCGGCTCGCCCTCGCCGATATCGAGCCCGAGCCGCTTCGCATCGACCAGCGCCTCGGCGAGCGCCGCCACGTCGCGCAAGCCCAGATTGAGCCCCTGTCCCGCGATCGGATGGATCGCATGGGCGGCATCGCCGACGAGGGCAAGGCGCGACCCCGAATAGCGCTCCGCATGCTGGAGCCGCAGCGGATGCGCCCAGCGCCCGCCGAGCAGCGCGATCCGCCCGAGGCTCATCCCGAACCGCCGCTGCATTTCGCCCGCGAAGGCCGCGTCCTCGAGCGCCAGGATCGCCGCCGTGCGCTCGCGCCGCTCGGTCCAGACGATCGAGGAGCGGTGTTGCCCCTCGGCGTCGTCGGTCATGGGCAGCACGGCGAAGGGGCCGGAGGGCAGGAAATGCTCATGCGCCACATTCTCGTGCGGCAGCTCGTGGGCGATCGTGCAGACGATGCCGGTCTGCGGATAATCCCAGGCGGCGAGCCTGATGCCGGACGCCGTGCGCAGCGGCGAATCCCGCCCGTCGGCCGCGATGGCGAGCCTCGCCGCGAGGCGGCTGCCGTCGGCGAGCTCGACCTCGGCGCGGCCGGGCTTCGCCGCAAATCCCGTCACTACCGCCGGCGCGAGGTGGCGAAGCGAGGGACGCGCGCCGAGCGCCGCGAGCAGTGCCTCGCGGATGACGCGATTCTCGACGATGTAGCCGAGCGGCGGCGCGGCCTCGCCCTCGCGCGCGAGCTCGCGATGGTCGTAATGCAGGAAGAGGCTCGAGGCCGGCTCGCCGATGCGCGCATCGGAGACGCGGATATCGAGGATCGGGCAGGCCTCGGGCGCCATCGCGGCCCAGAGGCCGAGACCTTCGAGAACGCGCTTCGAGCCCTCGGCGATCGCCGAGCTGCGCCCGTCATAGCGCGTCGCGGTGCGTGCCGCCGCAGGCAAGGCATCGATCAGCGCCACCCTGAAGCCGGCATCGGCGAGGCCGCAGCCGAGCGTCATGCCGACCATGCCGCCGCCGGCGATGACGATATCGAGCACTTCCTCGCGCGGGGTCGCCCTGTTCATGACATCAGCTTCGGCCGCGGCGGCGAGGCTTGTAAAGCCGGGCGAGTGTCGCGGGGCGCGATCCGACAGGCCGCGGTCATCGCGGCGGCCGCATCGCCGCCCAGCGGCGGATCGAGCGCCGATAGCCTTCCGGCATCGGCAGCCCTTCGATTGCCGCGAGCGTGAAGCTGTCGAGCGCCCTATGTTCGGCGGAGAGCCGGAGGGGAAGCGAGTCGAGACGCCGCAGCCCATGCGCCACGATCAGCACCGACCGGCCGGGGAGCACCTCATAAACCCAGCAATCGATCAGCGGCCCGACCGCGACGCCGATGCCGATCTCCTCCTCGATCTCGCGCGCGCGAGGCATCGTTCGATCGTCTCGCCGGCTTCGAGCCGCCCGCCCGGCAGCTCCCATTCCGCCCGCTCGTTCTCCAGCAGCAGAACCCGGTCGCAGTCGAACAGCACGCCCTTGACGGAAACCGGAAACTTCATGCGGACCGTCCCTTGCGCGCCCCGCGCATCGTCGATCGGTCGCCCGAACATCCGGGCAACATGGCGCGGCAAGCCGGCCCGGTCCCGGATGCGGGGCGTCGCCCGGGACAGCCGCCTTCCCGCAGAAACGTCCGTCAGAACCAATTCCTAAAACAAATCAGGAACATGATCCTATTTGCCATGCAGCTTGCGACCCGCTATCTAGCCATGCTTGTAACAACGCCCCACAAGCTATAGAATTGTTTATGTTTTGTCCCCGAGTCGCGACTCGGACCGGTCGGCGACGACCGGCCCGGCGATTCGTCTCGTGAGGAGCGATCAAGCCTGGGGATGACCGACCGTCTCGACCCGCTCCTGCGCTTCCACCCCTTTACCCGGCTGAACGGCCTGCTCCAGGGCATCGAGCCGGGCGAGAAGCCGATCCTCTTCTCGCTGGGCGAACCGCAGCAGACGCCGCCCGCCTTCATCCGACCGCTGCTCGACCGCAACCTCGCCGATTGGGGTCGCTACCCGCCGACCGCCGGCACGCCGGCGTTCCGCGCCGCGGCCGCCGCATGGCTCGAGCGGCGCTACGGGCTGCCGGCGGGGCTGCTCGATCCCGAGCGCCATCTCCTGCCCACGGCCGGCTCGCGCCAGGCGCTTTTCATGATCGCGCTCGCGACCGTGCCGGAAGGGACCAAGGCCGGCGGGCGGCCGGCCGTGCTGATGCCGAACCCCTTCTATCACGTCTATGCCGGCGCCGCGGCCGCGGCCGGCGCCGAGCCCGTCTTCCTGCCGGCGACCGCCGCCAACGGCTTCCTTCCGGAGATCGACGCGATCCCGAAGGAGGCGCTCGCACGCGCCGCCTTCGCCTATGTCTGCTCGCCCTCGAATCCGCAGGGTGCCGTCGCCGATCTCGATTATCTCAAACGCTGGATCGCGCTCGGCCGCAAGCACGGCTTCGCCGTCGGGTTCGACGAATGCTATGCCGAGATCTATCGCCGCCAGGCGCCGCCGGGGGCGCTCGCCGCGGCGGCCGCGATCGGCGAAGGGCTCGAAGGCATCGTCTGCTTCCACTCGCTCTCGAAACGCTCGGGCGGGGCGGGCTTGCGCTCCGGCTTCATCGCGGGCGACGAGAAGATCCTGCGCCGCGTGGCGCAGCTCGTGAATTACGGCGGCGTCGCCGTGCCGCTTCCCATCATCGCCGCCTCGACGGCGCTCTGGCAGGACGAGGCGCATGTCGCCGCGAACCGCGCCGCCTACAACGAGAACTTCGCGCTGGCGCGCCGCCTGCTCGGCAACCGCCTCGTCGCGACGGAGCCGGCCGGCGGATTTTTCCTGTGGCTCGATGTCGGCGACGGCGAGGCCGCGGCGCGCCGGCTCTGGGCCGAGGCAGGGCTGAAAGTGCTGCCCGGCGGCTATATGGCGCAGCCGGGGGCGGAGGGCCGCAATCCCGGTGCTGCTTACATCCGGGTGGCGCTGGTGCATGATCGCGCCGTCACCGCGGACGGGCTGACCCGCATGGGCCGGGTGCTGCAATCGGTCGCGCTCGAGGCGGGCGGCAACGCCCGGACGAGCGCGACCCCGGCGATCGGAGGATGAGCGTGAGCGAAACCATCGGCAGCCTGCTGCGCCGGCCGATCCTGCCCGACGACTGGCGCATCTTCCTGCAGCGCCGCCTCCGCGAAGCCGCGGGCGCGCTCGTCATGCTCGCGGCCTTCGCGATCTTCCTCGCGCTCGCGAGCTACGATGCGGGCGATCCCTCGCTCAACCTCGCGACCGACCGCGCGCCGCACAATCTGCTCGGCCATGGCGGCGCCATCCTCGCCGACCTGCTGCTGCAGAGCGTCGGGCTCGCGGCCTTCATGCTGGTGCTGGTGCCGGGCGCCTGGGGCTGGCAGATCCTGCGGCATCGCCCGGGCGGAATCTGGTGGGTGAGGCTCCTGCTGCTGCCGATCGTCGTGCTGCTGCTGGCGCTCGCCCTTGCCGCGATCGACCCCGGCGCGAACTGGTTCCTGCCGGTCGGGTTCGGCGGCTTCGCGGGCGATTTCCTGCTGCCGCGCATCGCCGGCCTCGTCGGCGTCGGCGACGCGGCGGTAGCGCTTCTCGCGGGCCTGCTCTGGCTCGGGCTCGGCTATATGGCGCTCGGCATCTCGCTGCGCAGCTATGTGCAGGGCTGGCGCGGGCTGCAGCGCAACGCCGAGCGGGCGAGCACGGGGATCGGCGGCCTCGTGCAGCGCCTCCGCCAGCGTCTGGAGCCGGCCGAGGTGGCGGCGGAATGGCGGGCCGAGCGGGCGCGCGAGGAACGTCGCGAGCGGCTCGAGCCGCAGTTCGGCGCCGACGATGCGGAAGACGCCGAAGACGCGCTGCCGCGCGCGCCGATCGCCATCGCGCGGGCGGGCGGGCCGGAGCGCGGCGCCAAGGCCCGCGTCGAGGCGCCGAAGGCGCGGCCGAAGCAGGGCCGGCGCGCGGCCGCGAGCGGACAGCAGACGCTCGATCTGGCGGATGCGGAATACAGCCTGCCGCCGCTGGAGCTGCTGCAGAAGCCGCAATCCAGCCTCGCCTCGCAGCGCATCTCCGAGGACGCGCTCGAGCAGAATGCCCGGCTCCTGGAATCCGTGTTGCAGGATTTCGGCGTGCGCGGCCAGATCGTGAAGGTGCGGCCGGGGCCGGTCGTCACCCTCTACGAGCTCGAGCCCGCGCCCGGCACCAAGACCAGCCGCGTGGTGGGCCTCGCCGACGACATCGCGCGTTCGATGAGCGCGCTCTCGGTGCGCGTCGCCGTGGTTCCCGGCCGCAGCGTGATCGGCATCGAGCTGCCGAACCAGAACCGCGAGATGGTGGTGTTGCGCGAGCTGCTTGCCTGCGAGGCCTATGAGCGGACCGCGGCGAAGCTGGCGCTCGTGCTCGGCAAGGACATCGGCGGCCAGCCCGTGATCGTCGATCTCGCCCGCATGCCGCATCTCCTGATCGCCGGCACCACCGGCTCGGGCAAGTCGGTCGCGATCAACACGATGATCCTGTCGCTGCTCTACCGACTCGCGCCGGACAAGTGCAAGTTCATCATGATCGATCCGAAGATGCTGGAGCTCTCCGTCTATGACGGCATCCCGCATCTGCTGACGCCGGTCGTGACCGAGCCGCGCAAGGCCATCGTCGCGCTCAAATGGGTGGTGCGCGAGATGGAGGACCGCTACCGCGCGATGTCGAAGCTCGGCGTGCGCAACATCGACGGCTTCAACATCCGCGTGGTCGAGGCGGCCGAGCGCGGCGAGCGGCTGACCCGCCGGATCCAGACCGGCTTCGATCCCGAGAGCGGCGCGCCGGTGTTCGAGGAAGAGGAGATCCCGCTCGATCCGCTGCCGCTCATCGTCGTCATCGTGGACGAGATGGCGGACCTCATGCTGGTCGCCGGCAAGGACATCGAGGCCGCGATCCAGCGCCTCGCCCAGATGGCGCGCGCCGCCGGCATCCACATCATCATGGCGACGCAGCGTCCGTCGGTGGACGTCATCACCGGTACGATCAAGGCGAACTTCCCGACCCGCATCAGCTTCCACGTGACCTCGCGGATCGACAGCCGGACCATCCTCAGCGAGACCGGCGCCGAGCAGCTCCTCGGCCAGGGCGACATGCTCTACATGGCCCAGGGCGGCCGGATCACCCGTGTTCACGGCCCGTTCGTCTCGGACAAGG
>CAZMUZ010000125.1:0-10562 GCA_964569315.1 uncultured Rhodospirillaceae bacterium
GCGGTCATCGGCCGCCGGACTGGACGGGCCCGCACTGGCCCGATCACCAGTTCGGGCATCTCTGGTTCCTCCAGGCGCTGCTGGTCTATAGCGCACTCTATGCCTTCTGGCGGCGCTTCAGGCCGCAGCGCTCGGTCCCGTCGCTTGCCCTGCCCGGCTTCGCTGCGGCCGCACTCGTCGTCCTCATCATCGCCCAGATCACCTTCTACATCCGGATCGACGAGCCGCTGCACTACTGGAAGGCCGGGCTCGGCTTCATCCAGATGCAGCCGGGCGACACGCCGAGCGAAGCGGCGAGCTTCGTGCTCGGCGTGCTCGCCGGCGTCAATGGCTGGGTCGATCGCGTTTCGGCGAGGACCGGCCGGACCTGCCTCGCCGCCGGAATCCTGGCGAGCGTCGCCTAACTGGCGGCCGAATGGAAGGGCCACGGGGTTTTCGTCGCCGGCGGGGCCAGTCTCCATGCCTGGCTTTTCGCCAATGCGGAAATCGCGCTCACGGCGCTCCTCGGACTCGGCCTCGTGATCTGGCTCCGCGACCATAGCGAGCCCGTTTCCGCATGGCGGAAGCTGCTCGCCGCCAACAGCTACGGCATCTACCTGGTGCATCTGCCGATCCTCCTGGCGCTGCAATACGCCCTCGGACCGGCGCCGTTCGATGCCGTCGCGAAGTGGCTCCTGGTGTTCGCCCTGACGGTTCCGCTCGCGACCCTCGCCAGCGCGGCGCTGCGCAGAATTCCGGCGGTACGGCGGGTGATCTAGCTCAGAGCCCGATCGCGTTCATGAAGCTGAGGTCGTAGGACTCGCCCCCCTCCATCCGATGCTTCAGCTCGGGCAGGCTGTGCACATGAACGTCGTCCGCGCCGTTGCGGGTCAGGGTCTGCACCACCCGCGCCTCTTCCTCGGGATTGCGGAGCCGTACCCAGAGCAGGATGCCGCCATGGTCGAGCTGCTCCTGCAGATGCTCGGCGTGATGCCGGCCGATGACGCGGGCGAGCGCGAGCCCGATCGCCCCGCCGCCGCCGCCCGCCAGCGCCGCGCCGATCAGCGCCGCGGCGACCGTGCCGCCGGAGGCCACCACCGCGCCGGCGGCGGCCATGGCGCCCACATAGATGAGCCCGCCCACCACCACGCCCTTCGCCTCGGTGCGCGAATCCGTGCCGACATAGGCCTGCCGGGGCATCTGGGGATCGTCCTCGACATCGGCCACCCGCTCGAAATAGCGGCCGAGCTTTCGCTCGATCGTGCGGTGGCCGGCGACGAGGCTGCAGGCCGCGCGATCGATGCCGGCGAGCAGCAGCTCGTCGACCGCCGTACGCAACGCCGTTTCCTGGTGAAATACACCGACCGCCTCGCGGTCATACACCGTGGCCATCAGGCGCCTCCTTCGCTGGTGTGGCGATGGGCGGCCGGCCGGCAGTCCAATGGCTGGACTCGCCCGACCGCTCGATACCGACGCTGGCTTGGGAGAGCATGACAGGTCGCGCGGCGGCGGCAAGTGTCGATGCCGTGAGCGGCCGGTCGGAGCGAAGGGCCGTCGAGTCACCGGCACCCGAAAGACCGCCGCGCGGGCGCGGCGGAGCGGGCCGACGAGTCCCGGGCGCGGGCAATTTTCTTCGTGAAAAAAATCCTGTGCGGCCGCACTGCCCAGGGGGCCGAGGAAATCCGCCCGCCGTCCGACCCGGATATTGCGGCGCACCCTAGCTGTAGTGGTTTCCGCCTGGAGGATACCCAAAATATGGTTGCAATCGCGTGACCCCAAGCTCAGTATGTAGCGGTTGCCGACGTGAATGGGCCACTAGATCGGCAGCAAAACCAACTCTCTACCGGGCGTTTTTCCAGCGAAAGCTGCGCTCGGCCGAGGAGTCGGCAAACGGCAGGCCAACGGGGGTCAAAAATCACAATGCGTATCAGCCGTCGCTTCACCGCCGCCAACGAATCACCCTACGCCGCGATCGAATTCCGGAAGACCACGAGCGAGATCCGAAACCCGGACGGCTCCATCGTTTTCCAGGCGCGCGACATCGAAGTGCCGGCCGGCTGGTCGCAGGTTGCCTGCGACGTCCTCGCACAAAAATATTTCCGCAAGGCCGGGGTGCCCGCCCGGCTCCGCGCCGTCGAAGAGCATGACGTGCCGTCCTGGCTCTGGCGCCATGTGCCCGACGAGGCCGCGCTCGAGAAGCTCGACGCCCAGCAGCGCCAGGTCGGCGAGACCAGCGCGACGCAGGTGTTCGACCGTCTCGCCGGCACCTGGACCTATTGGGGCTGGAAGGGCGGCTATTTCGATTCCGAGGAGGACGCCCGCGCCTATTTCGACGAGATGCGTTTCATGATGTGCCAGCAGATGGGCGCACCGAACTCGCCGCAATGGTTCAATACGGGCCTGCATTGGGCCTATGGCATCGACGGTCCGTCGCAGGGCCATTTCTACGTCGATTTCAAGACCGGCAAGCTCGTCGCCTCGGCCTCGGCCTATGAGCATCCGCAGCCCCATGCCTGCTTCATCCAGTCGGTTTCCGACGACCTGGTGAACGAGGGCGGCATCATGGACCTGTGGGTCCGCGAGGCGCGGCTCTTCAAATACGGCTCCGGCACCGGCTCGAACTTCTCCCGGCTGCGCGGTTCGGGCGAGCGGCTCTCCGGCGGCGGCAAGTCCTCCGGCCTGATGAGTTTCCTCAAGATCGGCGACCGCGCCGCGGGCGCGATCAAATCGGGCGGCACGACGCGCCGCGCCGCCAAGATGGTGACGGTCGATCTCGACCACCCGGACATCGAGGAATATGTCGAGTGGAAGGTGATCGAGGAGCAGAAGGTGGCGGCGCTCGTCGCCGGCTCGCGCCTCGCCCAGCGCCACCTCAACGCGATCATCGCCGCCTGCCACGCCGAGGCCGGCGAAGGCCGCTTCGACCCGGCGCAGAACCGGGCGCTGAAGCAGGCGATCCGCGCCGCGCGCAAGTCGCTCATCCCGGAGAACTACGTCCAGCGCGTGATCCAGTTCGCGCAGCAGGGCTACAAGTCGATCGACTTCCGGACCTACGACACGGATTGGGATTCCGACGCCTACCTCACGGTCTCGGGCCAGAATTCGAACAACTCCGTCCGCGTCTCGAACAGCTTCGTCAACGCCGTCAAGAAGGACGCCGACTGGAAGCTGCTGCAGCGCACCGACAAGAAGGTCAGCAAGACGCTGAAGGCGCGCGAGCTCTGGGAGAAGATCGCCTATGCCGCCTGGGCGTCGGCCGATCCGGGCGTGCAGTTCGACAGCACCATCAACGAGTGGCACACCTGCCCGTCGAGCGGCCGGATCAACGCGTCGAATCCCTGCTCGGAATACATGTTCCTCGACGATACGGCCTGCAATCTCGCCTCGCTCAACCTGATGACCTTCCGGCGCGAGGACGGCTCGTTCGACGTCGAAGGCTACGAGCACGCGGTGCGGCTCTGGACCCTGACGCTCGAAGTCTCGGTCCTGATGGCGCAGTTCCCGTCGCGCGAGATCGCGCAGCTCTCCTACGAGTTCCGCACCCTCGGCCTCGGCTACGCCAATATCGGCGGCCTCCTCATGGCGATGGGCCTGCCCTATGACAGCGAGAAGGGCCGCGCGCTCGGCGCCGCCCTCACCGCGATCATGACCGGCGTCTCCTATGCGACCTCGGCCGAGATGGCGGCCGAGCTCGGCACCTTCCCCGGCTATTCCAAGAACCGGGCGGCGATGCTCCGCGTCATCCGCAACCACCGCCGCGCCGCCCATGGCGAGGCGAAGGGCTATGAGAGCCTCGAGGTCCTGCCGGTGCCGCTCGACCACGCCAACTGCCCGGATCCGCGGCTCTCGGACGCGGCGATGCGCGCCTGGGACGAGGCGCTCAAGCTCGGCGAGAAACACGGCTATCGCAACGCCCAGGCGACCGTCATCGCGCCGACCGGCACGATCGGCCTGGTGATGGATTGCGACACCACCGGCATCGAGCCCGATTTCGCGCTGGTGAAGTTCAAGAAGCTCGCCGGCGGCGGCTATTTCAAGATCATCAACCGCATGGTGCCGCAGGCGCTCAAGACCCTCGGCTACAGCGAGGCCGAGATCGAGGACATCATCCGCTACGCGGTCGGCCACGGCACGCTCGAGACCGCGGCCGGGGTGGACCATGCGGCGCTCCGCGCCAAGGGCTTCACCCAGGGCGCCCTCCAGGCGCTCGAGGCGGCGCTCGCCACCGCCTTCGACGTCCGCTTCGCCTTCAACAAATGGACCCTCGGCGAGGAGTTCTGCGTCGCCGCCCTCGGCTTCTCCAAGGAGCAGCTCGACGAGGTCGGGTTCGACATGCTGGCCGCGCTCGGCTTCTCCAAGGGCGATGTCGAGAAGGCCAACACCTATTGCTGCGGCGCCATGACCCTCGAAGGCGCCCCGCATCTCAAGGCCGAGCATCTGCCGATCTTCGATTGCGCCAACCCCTGCGGGCGCATCGGCAAGCGCTACCTCTCGGTCGAGAGCCATATCCGCATGATGGCGGCGGCGCAGCCCTTCGTGTCGGGCGCCATCTCCAAGACCATCAACATGCCGAACGCGGCGACGGTCGAGGACTGCAAGGAAGCCTACATGCTGTCCTGGCGCCTCGGCATCAAGGCGAACGCGCTCTATCGCGACGGCTCCAAGCTCTCGCAGCCGCTGCAATCGCAGCTTTTCGAGGGCGAGGACGAGATCGACGAGCTGATCGAGGCGCCGGCGGCCCAGCGCGCGCCGATCATCGCCGAGCGGATCGTCGAGCGCGTGGTGGAGCGGGTCGCCGCCCAGGACCGCCGCCGCCTGCCGCAGCGCCGCAAGGGCTACACCCAGAAGGCGATCGTCGGCGGTCACAAGGTCTATCTGCGCACCGGCGAATACGAGGACGGCATGGTCGGCGAGATCTTCGTCGACATGCACAAGGAAGGTGCGGCCTTCCGCAGCCTGATGAACAACTTCGCGATCGCGATCTCGATCGGCCTGCAATACGGCGTGCCGCTCGAGGAATATGTCGAGGCCTTCACCTTCACCCGGTTCGAGCCTTCCGGCATCGTCGAAGGCAACGACGCGATCAAGATGGCGACCTCGGTGCTCGACTACATCTTCCGCGAGCTCGCCATTTCCTATCTCGGGCGGAACGATCTCGCCCATGTCCAGCCGGCGGACCTCCTGCCGACCACCGTCGGCAGCGGCGAGGCGCAGGGCGACCTGCCGCCGTCGAGCCCGCCGGAGATGCCAGAGGCGAAGCGCTTCGTCAGCACCGGCTATGTGCGCTCCACCAATCTGCTCGTGCTCAGCGGCGGGAGCGGCAACGGAAATGGCAACGGAAATGGCAACGGGAACGGCCATGGCGGTCGCCACAGCGGCGGCAACGGAAACGGCAACGGCAATGACGGCGGCAGCGGCGGCCTGATGGCGTCCGCGACAAGCCATGGCACGACAGCTTCATTCGGTCGCGGCGCGGTTTCCCTCATCGCGCCGGAAATCGACGGCAACGACACCGCCGAAGTCGTCGCCCTAGATGCCGCAGTGATGCAGGCGGTCGACGAGAAGCTCGCCAGAATTCGCGAGGCGAGGCTCAAAGGGTACGAAGGGGATGCCTGCGGGGATTGCGGCAATTTCACGTTGGTCCGCAACGGGACTTGTCTGAAATGCACGACCTGCGGATCGACGAGCGGCTGCTCCTGAGCGGTCGCTGAGATTGGCAGTGCGTAAATGCGCAAGTTCGACTGACGTCTGAGTTCTCCCTGTGAAACTTCCGGGCGCGGCGGCGGTCCGCGCCCGGATTTTTGGCCGCTATGCCGGCCTCGCCGATCTCTCGATAGGAAACCGCTTGGGCGGCGTCAGACGCTGCATTTGAGCCAGTCGATAAACCGCTGGGCCGCTGGCGATGGCGTGGCCTGTCGGGGGAGGCAGGCGGTCAGCCCCTGCCCCAACGGAAGGGAGAATTCGGCAAGCCGCACGAGCGCCCCTTCGCGCAGCCGGTTCTCGACACTGAGCTTCCATCCAAGGGCGATGCCGTGACCGGCCTCGGCCGCATCGAGCACCACCGAATAGCTGGTGAAGGTCAGCGGGTGGCGAGGCCGCGGCGCCGGGACCCCACCATGGGCCGCGAGGAACGCACGCCAGTCCATCCAGCCTCGGTCCGGCTGGCTGAAATGAAGCAGCGGCGCGCGGGCGACGTCATCGATCGTCGGTTTCCTGGGTAGCCGCCGGCGAAACGCCGGACTTGCAACCGGGAATATCTCCTCGTCGCAAATGGGGACCCGCTCAAACAACTCCTCCGGCACCTTGGCCGTGGTCAAACCGACATCGAAGGGCTCCGTCGCCGTTTCCATCGGCTCGCTGGAGGTGACGAGACGAAAGTCGAGGTCGGGGTGAAGGCGCTTCAAGGAGCCGAGCCGCGGAATGATGAAGGAGCCCGCGAGCGCCAGATCGGAGAAGATCGTGAGGCTGGCTTGCGCGCGCCCGGCATGGCGAGCGCGGTCCGCCGCGGCCGCCACAGCGTTGAGCGCCGGCGCGACCTGACCCAGAAACTCCACCCCGGCCTTGGTGACCACGACGCCGTGCCGGCGACGCTCGAACAGCGCAATGCCCAGATGCTGCTCCAGCAACCGGATCTGCCGGCTCACCGCCGCCTGGGTGAGCGACAGCTCGGCCGCCGCTTTCGAAAAGGAAGCATGTCGGCACGCCGCCTCGAACGGCGCGAGCGCGAGAAGCGGCGGCAGACGGGACCGAAGCGCAGGCACAACGAACAGTTATAGCTCGAAAAGCACTCCTTGCTTGATTCTTTCGGGCCGCGGGCGTGGATTTACGAACCACACCGCTTGGATCGCCGCCCTGCGAGATGAGCATGAATTTCCCGAACCTGTTCAAGCCGATCGCCCTCGGATCGCTGGAGGTGCGCAATCGGCTGTTCAATCCGCCGCACGGAACCTCCCTTGGCGCGCGGGGGCAGGTCGGCGAGGATCTCATCGCCTACCACGCGGCGCGCGCGAAAGGCGGCGTCGGCTTGATCGTCCTCGAGGGCATGGCGCTTCACGAGACCCACGCCTTCCCGTCCGGCTATCTGCTCGCCAACCGCGACGAGATCATCCCCGGGCTGAGGCGTCTCAAGGAAGCTTGTGCGCGATACGGCACCCCGGTCTTCGGCCAGCTCTTCCATGCGGGGCGTTCCATCCGCACGAGCCATGACGGATCGCGGCCTCGGGTCTATTCCGCCTCCGATACGCCGGACGAGCGCTACCGCGTGGTGCCGGTCCCCATGTCCAAGGCGCTCATCGCCGACATCGTCCGGGGCTATGCCGACGCGGCGCGCCGGCTGGAGGAAGCGGGGCTGGAGGGCGTCGAGATTCTGGCGAGCATGGGTTACCTCGTCTGCCAGTTCCTCAATCCCGCCATCAACCGACGCACGGACGAATATGGCGGAAGCTTTGAGAACCGCCTGCGGCTGTTGCGCGAGATCATCGCCGCCGTGCGGCGATCGACGAGCCGCCGCATGGTGCTCGGCATCAGGATCTGCGGCGACGAGATGACGGAAGGCGGGCTCGACCTCGCCACCATGACCGATGTCTGCCGTGCCCTCGATGGCGATGGCGCGCTCGACTATGTCAGCGTGATCGCCGGCTCCTCGGCGACGCCCGGCGGCTGGATCCACGTGTTTCCGCCGATGGCCATCCCGCATGGCTATGTGGCGCCCCAGGCCGCCGCGATAAAGCGGGTCGTCGCGATGCCGGTGCTCGTCGCCGGGCGGATAAACCAGCCCCAGATGGCCGAGGCGGTGCTGGCCAAGGGCGAAGCCGACATGGTCGGCATGGTGCGGGCCCTGATCTCCGATCCCGAGCTGCCGAACAAGGCGCGCGCCGGGCGGGCCGACGACATCCGCGCCTGCGTCGGCTGCAACCAGGCCTGCGTCGGCCACCGCCTGGCGATGTTCGGCATCTCCTGCATCCAGAACCCGGTCACCGGCCGAGAAGTGCGCTACGCCGCACCGGCGCCCGCCGAGACGCCGCGGACGGTGCTGGTGGTCGGCGGCGGACCGGCTGGCATGAAGGCGGCCGTCACCGCGGCGGAACGCGGCCACAAGGTCACGCTCGTCGAGCGCGGGCGGCGGCTCGGCGGCCAGGTTCTGCTGGCGGAGAAACTGCCCGGACGTTCGGAATTCGGCGGCGTCGTCACCAATCTCATGCGCGAGCTCGAACTCGCCGGCGTCGCGGTCGAGACCGGTATCGACGCCGACCGGCGCTTCATCGAGGAACGGGCGCCGGAGGCGGTCATCCTGGCGACCGGCGCAGCGCCACGCGCCCTCCCGAAGGACCATGCAGAGGAGGCGCAACTGGTGCAGGCCTGGGCCGTTGTTTCGGGCGAGGCCAATGTCGGCGCCAGCGTGGTGATTGCCGACTGGGCCTGCGACTGGGTAGCGTTGGGCGTGGCGGAGATGCTGGCGCGAAAGGGCTGTCGCGTGCGGCTTGCATCCGGCGGCAGCGTCGCCGGCGAGCAGATACAGGCCATCGTGCGCGACCAGTGGATCGGGGACCTGCACAAGCTCGGGGTCGAGATGATTCCTTATGCGCGGTTCTTCGGCGCCGACGGCGACACGGCGTTCTTCCAGCATATGACGAGTGGCGAGCCCATTTTGTGCGACACGGTCGATACCGTCGTCGTCAACGGACCGCTGCAGGCGAACAGGCGTCTCGAGGAGACGCTCGCCGGCTTCCGGTACCCCGTTCGGGTGGTCGGAGACGCTGCACAGCCGCGCACCGTCGAGGAAGCGATCCTCGAAGGATACGAGGCCGGCCGGGAGATATGACATGAGCGAGACGATCGGGTTGCCGCGCAAAAGGGAGGCCGCCCCGCCGGCACGCGCTCTTGACGCGAGATACTATACGGATCCGTCGGTCTGGCAGCAGGAGACCAGGACGTTCCTTGCGCGAAGCTGGCAGTTCGCCACCCATGTATCGGCGGTTCCGGAGCCCGGCGACTATGCGACCTTCAGCGTCGCCGGCGAGGACCTCTTCATTCTCCGCGGCAAGGACGGCGAGCTGCGCGCCTTCTACAATGTCTGTCAGCATCGCGCGCATCAGCTTCTGAAGGGCAGCGGCAAGCTTGCCGTCGTCGTCTGCCCCTACCACGCCTGGAGCTACGATCTGGACGGGCGGCTGCGCGGCGCCCCCAATTCCGACAGCGTGCCGGGTTTCGACCGCTCCCGGATCTGTCTGACGGAGGTCAGAACCGAACTGTTCTGCGGCTTCGTCTTCGTGAACCTCGATACCGACGCCCGCCCCATGGCGGAATGCTATCCCGGCGTCGAGGCCGAGCTTCGCGCCTACCTGCCGCAGATCGATCGTCTGAGGCCGCTCGAGTGGGTCGAGGTTCCCGAGGCCTGCAACTGGAAAGTCTCGGTCGAGAACTATTCCGAGTGCTACCACTGCACCCTGAACCATCCGACCTTCGCCAAGGGGGTCATCGAGCCGAAGAGCTACGACATCCAGCCCCAGGGCTACTGCCTTCGTCACACGACCCGAAGCGCCGATCTCGACCGGCTCACCTACCCCGTCGATCTTTCGGTACCGCATGCCGGCGAGTATTCGTCCTGGTACCTCTGGCCGATGTTCTCCTTCCAGGTCTATCCCGGAAACACGCTCAATACCTACCACTGGCACGCCGACACGCATGACCGCTGCACGGTGTGGCGGGGCTGGTTCACAGTCGATGGCGCGGAGAGCGAGACGATCCGCAAGCTCGCAGAGCAGGATCGCGCCACCACGGTGGCGGAGGACATCCGGATCGTCGAGGCCGTTCAGCGGGGGCTCCGGAGCCGCGGCTATCGCCCCGGTCCCCTGATTCTGGATCCTCGCGGCGGGCTCAATTCCGAGCATTCCGTCGCGACACTCCATCGGTGGATGCGAGAAGGTGTCGAGTGAAAACTACAACTGTATAATTTAATAGACATCATAAAAAGCTACGATAGAGAATTCGGCACTTTCACTGGTATTATGCCAGATTGAAGTGGCGTCGCGATCTTAATAATGTCTATAATTACAGACGATAAGAAACGTCACCCCGGTAAACGTGGAAACGGCTATGGCGGACCGTCCGGTTGCAATCGTTACCGCCGCGGGCAAAGGCATCGGCGCGGCCTGCGCCACGGAGCTTGCGACGCGCGGTTACGCGATTGTGCTGATGTCGCCCTCGGGCGCGGCGCGCACACTGGCCGAGAAGCTCGGCGGAACGGGGATGAACGGATCGATCTCGGAGGCGGGCGATTTGAAGCGGCTCGTTGAGCTCGCCATCGCGTCCTATGGCCGCATCGACGCCGTCGTCAACAACACCGGCCATATTCCGCAGACCGCCGGCTCGTCCATAGCGTTCGATCCCGATCTGAAGATGGAAACGGCGCTTCTCGATATATCCGATGACGACTGGTGCGCCGGCTTCGACATCGCCGTTCTCAGTATCGTGCGAATGTCCCGCCTCGTGACGCCTCACATGGCCAAGAACAAAAATGGGGCCATCGTCAACATCTCGAGCTTTGCATCATTCGAGCCGCGACTGACCTACCCGATTTCCTC
>CAZMUZ010000126.1:0-10454 GCA_964569315.1 uncultured Rhodospirillaceae bacterium
CAGCTATCGCGGGCCGATCCAGGCCGTGATCTTCGACTGGGCCGGCACTGTGGTGGATTTCGGCTGCATGGCGCCGGCCGTCGTCTTCATCGAGGTGTTCAAGCGCAAGGGGGTGCCGATCTCCATGGAGGAAGCGCGGGGGCCCATGGGCACGCACAAGCGGGTCCATATCCAGCAGATCACCCAGCTCGACGCGGTGCGGCAGCGCTGGACCGCGAAGCACGGCAAGGCGCCGACCGAGACCGACGTCGATGCGATGTACAAGGATTTTATCCCGCTCCAGCTCAAGGTGCTGTCGGACTACTCCGCCCTCATCCCCGGGACGCTCGAGGCGGTGAAGGCGATCCGCAAGCGCGGCGGCAAGATCGGCACGACCACCGGTTATTCGAGCGACATGACCGCGATCAACCTGCGCGATGCGGCCAAGGCGGGCTTCAAGCCGGATTCGACGGTGACTGCCTCGGATGTGCCGGTCGGCCGGCCCTCGCCCAATATGTGCCTGCAGAACGTCATCAATCTCGGCGTCTCCACGGTCGAGGCCTGCGTCAAGATCGACGATACCGTGCCCGGCATCGAGGAGGGCCTCAATGCCGGCATGTGGACCATCGGGCTCGCCGTCAGCGGCAACGAGGTCGGCCTCTCGCTCGCCGACTACAGGAAGCTCGGCAAGCCCGACCGCGAGCGGCGCCGCGAGGCGGCCTATCGCCGCATGTATCAGAGCGGTGGCCACTATGTCGTGGACAGCATTGCCGATATCATGCCCTGCCTCGACGATATCGAGGCCCGGCTCGAGCGGGGCGAACGGCCCTAGCCGGGACGGCCCGCTCCTCTGGCACGGCAGTCGCAGACCTCCATGACCAAGCTCCCTTCCCATGCCGAAATCGTCGTCATCGGCGGCGGCATCATCGGTTGCTCCACCGCCTATCACCTCGCGAAGAACGGCAAGAAGGACGTCGTGCTGCTGGAGCGGCAGAAGCTCACCAGCGGCACCACCTGGCACGCGGCCGGCCTCGTCCGGGCGATGCTCTATAGCGGCAATCTGACGAGGCTCGCTCGGCACAGCGTCGAGCTCTATACGCGGCTGGAAAAGGAGACCGGCCAGGCCACCGGTTTCAAGCAGAACGGCAGCATCTCGATCGCCGTGAATGGCGAGCGGCTGGACGAGCTCCGGCGCGGCGCCTCCATGGCCAAGGCCTTCGGCGTCGAGGCGGAGGAGATATCGAAGAAGCAGCTTCTCGAAAAATGGCCGCTGATGAATGTCGAGGATGTGACCGGGGCCATCTTCTTTCCGCATGACGGCCAGTGCAATCCGTCCGATACGGCAATGGCGCTCGCCAAGGGCGCGCGCATGGGCGGGGTCAAGATCTTCGAGGGTGTGAAGGTCACCGGGATCCTCACCAAGGACGGCCGCGCCACGGGCGTTCGCACCGCGGACGGCGAAATCTCGGCCGAGGTGGTGGTGAACTGCGGCGGCATGTGGGCCCGCGAGATCGGGCTCATGGCGGGCGTCTCGGTCCCGCTCCATGCGGCCGAGCATTTCTACGTCGTAACCGAGCCGATCGAGGGGCTGCCGTCGGACCTGCCGGTCATGCGAAACATGGATTCCTGCGCCTACTACAAGGAGGATGCCGGCAAGCTTTTGATCGGCGCCTTCGAACCCCAGGCGAAGCCCTGGGGCATGAAGGGCATTCCGGAGGATTTCTGCTTCGACGAGCTGCCCGAGGATTTCGACCATTTCCAGCCGATCCTCGAGGGCGCCATCCATCGCGTGCCGGCACTGGCCGAGACCGGCATCCGAAAATTCTTCAATGGGCCGGAAAGCTTCACGCCGGATCAGCGCTATCTCCTCGGCGAGACGCCGGAGTTGAAGAGTTTCTTCGTGGCTGCCGGCTTCAACTCGATCGGGATCCAGTCGGCCGGCGGCGCCGGCATGGCGCTTGCCGAGTGGATCTGCAACGGCCATCCGCCCTTCGATCTCTGGGACGTCGATATCCGCCGCATGATGCCGCACCAGAACCGCAGGACCTATCTCTACGACCGGGTCTCCGAGGCGCTCGGCCTGCTCTATGCGATGCATTGGCCCTACCGCCAGTTCGAGACGGCGCGCGGCATTCGCCTGACGCCGCTCTATCATCGGCTGAAGGCGCACGGCGCCGGCTTCGGCGAGGTAGCGGGCTGGGAGCGCGCCAACTGGTTCGCGCCGAAGGGCGTCGAGCCGAAATACGAATACAGCTTCGGCCGGCAGAACTGGTTCGGCTACGCCGCCGCCGAGGTCAAGGCGACGCGCGAGAAGGTCGGCCTCTTCGATCAATCGACCTTCGCCAAGTTCCTGGTGCGAGGTGCCGATGCCGAGCGCGAGCTGCAGCGCATTTGCGCCGCCGACGTGGGCGTGGCGCCGGGCCGCGCCATCTACACCCAGTGGCTCAACGAGCGCGGCGGCATCGAGGCGGACCTCACCATCACGCGCCTCGACGAGGAGAGCTATATGGTGGTGACCTCTGCTGCGAGCGCGGTCCGCGATCTCACCTGGCTGAAGCGCAATCTTGCCGCCGAGGCACGGGTGACGGTCGATGACGTGACCAATGCCTATGCGGTGCTGGGGGTGATGGGCCCGAACAGCCGTGCGCTGCTGCAGTCGCTCACCGACCACGATCTTTCGAATCAGGGCTTCCCCTTCGGCACGAGCCGGGAGATCGAGATCGCCCATATCCGCCTCCGGGCGACGCGGATCAGCTATATGGGCGAGCTCGGCTGGGAGCTCTACGTGCCGAGCGAGTTCGCCGCGGGCCTCTTCGACATTCTGGTCGAAAAGGGCGCGCCGTATGGGCTCAAGCTCTGCGGCATGCATGCGATGGACGCGCTGCGCATCGAGAAGGCCTATCGTCACTGGGGCCACGACATCACGGACGAGGACACGCCGCTCGAGGCCGGGCTCGGCTTCGCCGTCGCCTTCGACAAGAACCGGCCCTTCATCGGCCGCGAGGCCCTGCTGCAGCAGCGCGGCAAGAAGCTCGGCCGGCGTCTCGTGCAGTTCGCGCTCGAGGATCCGGGGCCGCTGCTCTATCACAACGAGCCTATCTATCGGGACGGCGCGCTGGTCGGCCATACCAGTTCGGCCGCCTACGGCCACCATCTCGGGCGGGCGATCGCGCTGGGCTATGTCCGGAACGAGGCCGGCGTGGATGCCGACTTCGTGAATGGCGGCCGGTTCGAGATCGAAGTCGGGTTGCGGCGCTATGCGGCGCGCGCGAGCCTGAAGCCGCTCTACGACCCCGCCAGCGCCCGGATGAAGGCCTGAAGCATGAGCAAGCTGCGCGATGCCGCCATCGGACCGGGTCGGGTTTCCGTGACCTGGGCCGATGGGCGCCGCGCGGACTTCCCCTTCATCTGGCTTCGCGACAACTGCCTCTGCGCCGAATGCCGCCATCCGGCGAACGGCCAGCGCTTGCTCGACACGCTCGACCTGCCGGACGATATCGCGCCCTGCCGCGCGGCCGTCGAAGAGGGCAACCTCGCGGTCGGGTGGTCGGACGGGCATGGGAGCGCCTATGGGGCCGAGTGGCTCTGGGATCATGCGCCGACGCCGGAAGCGCGGGCGGCGCGCCGGGCGGCGCCCCGGTTCTGGGATGCCGGCATCGCGAACGATCTGCCGCGCGGCGACTGGGAAGAGATCTCGCGCTCGTCGGCTGCCGAGCGGCGCTATCTCGCGCGCTATCGCGAGTTCGGGTTCGGCCTCATCGACAAGGTGCCGACCCGCGACGGCATGGTGGTCGAGGTCGGCAACCGCTTCGGTTATGTCCGGGTGACGAACTACGGCGCCTTTTTCGACGTGCGCTCGGTCCCCGACCCGAACAATCTCGCCTATACCGCCGTGGCGCTCGGAGTCCATACGGACAACCCCTATCGCGACCCCGAGCCGGGCGTGCAGCTTCTGCATTGCCTGGAAGCGGATGCGCTGGGGGGCGAGAGCATTCTCGTGGACGGCTTCCGCGCCGCCGAGGACTTGCGGCGCTCTGAGCCGGAGGGTTTTGCGCGCCTCGCGCGCCGCCGCCAGAGCTTCCGCTTCCGCGACCGCGAGGCGGAGCTCAGCGCGCGCACGCCGGTCATCGAGCTCGACGACGACGACGCCGTCATGGCAATCCATTTCAACAACCGCTCGGCGGCCCCGCTTGACGCCCCGCTCGAAGAGATCGAGCCCTGGTATCGCGCCTACCGGCTGTTCGCGCGGCTGCTGCGCCGTCCGGAGAACGAGCTGCGCCTCCGGCTCGCGCCCGGCCAGCTCCTCATGATGCAGAACGACCGTGCGCTGCATGGCCGCGAGGCCTTCGATCCCAATCTCGGGCGCCGGCATCTGCAGGGCTGTTACGTGGACAAGGACGGCATTGCCAGCCGGCTCGCGCTGCTGTCGCGGGGAGCGGCATGAGCATCTTTGCCGCCGTCGAGGAGGCCTTTCGCCGCCGCGGCGCGGAGAGCTACGGGGAGGGTGTGTCCCAGCTCGAGCATGCGCTGCAGGCCGGCTGGCTCGCGGAGCGGGCGGGTGCCTCGGAGGCCCTCGTCGCCGCGTCGCTGCTGCACGACATCGGCCATATGCTGCATCGCCTGCCGGAAGACATCGCCGAGCGGGGCATCGACGCGCGGCATGAATCGCTGGGCTCGGCCTGGCTCTCGCAGCATTTCGATCTCGATGTGAGCGAGCCCGTGCGGCTGCATGTGGAGGCGAAACGCTATCTCGCCGCCATGGAGCCCGGCTATCTCGACTTGCTGTCGGAGGCCTCGAAGCTGAGCCTCGGGCTCCAGGGCGGGCTGCTGGATGCGGCTGCCGCCCGGCGCTTCGCCGAGGGGCCCTATGCCGAGGCGGCGACCCGCCTGCGGCGCTGGGACGACGAAGCCAAGATCGTCGGGCGCGCGACCCCCGATCTGGCCCATTTTCGCACCGCCATCGAGCGTAGCGCGGGGCCCCGCTAGCCAACCCCCAGGGACGGCAGCTTCCCGTCAGAACCGCCGAAACCCGCAAGATTTCTGCGACAATAAAATCGGTCCGCCGCAGCGCTCGGTCTTGCGGGTTCGGACTGAAATCCTACAGGCGCAGCAGTGCCGGCAGGGTATTAACTAGAATTAGTTTAAAACGAACTCCCCTTGATTTGCGCCGTTATTTGGCGCCTCCTGTAAGAATTGCGAACGGTGCGAGGCGCTTATGCGTGCAGGGCCGGCGCACGGGAGCGGTCGCCTCTGAGGCGACCCCCGATGTGTCTGGCGGGGCGGGGTGATCATGGATGACGGTCGCTTCGGTGGCGGCACCGATGCCGGCGACGGCATGGATGGCGTAGGAAGTTCCACAATGCCCATCGAGCCGCGGGATGCCCCGCAGCTCGCCCAGGGTGCTTTGCCGATCGGCGAGATCACCGTCGCCGAAGGTCCCGTCCATGTGGCCCATGCCGACGGCACCCAGGAGGATCTCGGCGTCGGCGGCCAGATTCTTGCCAACGACACGGTCGCCACAGAACCGGGCGGGTCGGTCGAGATCCGCTTCGTGGACGGCACGACGTTCGGGCTCGGCGGCGGTGCCGAGATGACCATCGACCGGCTGGTCTACGACCCGGCCGGCAGCGACAACGCCATGACCGTGTCGGTTTCCGGCGCGTTCCTCTTCGCGACGGGCCTGATCGCGAGCGCGGACGGCGACGGGATGCAGGTGCTGACGCCGCCCGGCACCATCGGCATCCGCGGCACCTCCGTGGCGGGGCAGATCGACCCCGCTCAGGCCGGACTGCTGATCGCGCTGCTGCGCGACCTCGCCGGCCATGTCGGCATCGTTCAGATCACCAATGCCGCCGGCACCCAGACGCTCGACGAGCTCTTCGAGGCGACGCTGCTGGTCGATCAGAACACGCCGCCCGGCGCGAGCTTCACCATGACCTCGCAGCAGATCCAGCAATTCTACGGGCTGCTGCTGCAGCTCAATCCCGAGCTTCTGCTGCAGAACCAGTCGTCGCTGGAGCTCGAGGATATCGTGCCGTCCGCCGGAGGTACGGAAGGCAAGATCATCTCCGGCGAAGGCATCAACACGCAGTTTCTGGTCGGGATGCTGGAGACGCTGAAGGACCTGTTCGGCGAATCGCTGCTTGGCCTGACGCAGGTCGGCACGTTGCTGCCGAGCGGCACGCTCGGCGACACAGGCCTGATCAACAGGGATCCCTCTCTTCCCGACGACGACACGATTCCGCCGGACGATAACGAGCAGGGCGACAACGGCAACGACACGATCTTCGGCACGCCGGAGGCGGACACGCTGGTCGGCGACAACAACAGCGACACGATCTTCGGCGACAAGAGCGGCGACACCATCGAGGGGCTGGGCGGCCCCGATCTGATCTTTGCCCAAGGCGGTAACGATTCCGTCGAGGGCGGCGACGGCGACGATACGATTCAGGGCGGCGACGACAACGATACGGCCTGCGGCGATGGCGGCGACGATAGCGTCGTGGGCGATCTCGGCGACGATTCGCTCTGCGGCGGCGCCGGCAACGATTCCGTCCAGGGCTCGAACGGCAGCGATACGCTGAGCGGCGAGGGCGGCGGCGATCTCCTCGTCGGCGGCGACGGCACCGACACGATGTCGGGCGGCGCGGGCGACGACACGGTGCTCGGCAATGCCGGCGGCGATACGCTGGCGGGCGACGATGGCGACGATTCCGTCCTGGGCGACGCCGGCGACGACAGCATGGACGGCGGCAATGGCGACGATTTCCTGGATGGCGGCGCCGGCAACGACACGGTCGACGGCGGGGCTGGCGACGACAGCATCGTCGGCGGCGGCAGCGGAAGCGAGGGTCCCGACGGTCCGGTCGCGCAACTCGTCGGCAGCAGGGCGCCGGGCGTCGGCGGCAATGCGCTGATTAACGGCCTCGGCGGTCCCGCGGGTTTCGGCGAAGGCATACTGGACCGCAACGACGACGGATCCACGGGGTTCATCGACGTGACGTCGATCTTCTCCGGCGGCATGACCTTCTTCGGAAACACCTATACCGGCTTCTACATCAACAACAACGGCAACATCACCTTCGAGAACCCGCTCAGCACCTTCACGCCGTTCGCGCTCACCGGCGCCACCGGCAATCCGATCATCGCGGCATTCTTTGCGGATGTGGATACGCGCGGCGGCCCGCTCGCGGTGCCGACGCCCGGCGGCACCTCGACCGGAAGCAATCTCGTCTATTACGATTTCGACGAGGAGAACGGCGTCATCACCATCACCTGGGACGACGTCGGATATTTCGGCGCCCACACCGACAAGCTGAACGCCTTCCAGCTCGTCATCTATGACGATGGCAGCGGCAACTTCTCCTTCGAGTTCCGCTACGAGAACATCGACTGGACGACGGGCGACGCAAGCGGCGGCGCGGGCGGCCTCGGCGGAACCATCGTGCGCGCCGGCTGGAATTCCGGCACCGGCACCTTCTTCGAGCTGCCGCAATCGGGCAACCAGGCCGAAGCGCTGGAACTGGAGACCACCAGCAATGCCGGCACCACGCAGGACGGCAATTGGGTGTTCCATGTCGTCAATGGCGTGGTCGTGACGGAGCAGGAAAGCGACCTGCTGCGCGGCGGTGCCGGCGACGATACGATCCGCGGCTTCGGCGGCGACGATACGCTGCTGGGCGGTGCGGGCCACGACCTGCTGTTCGGAGGGAATGGCGACGATCTCCTGGAGGGCGGGCATGACTCGACCGGCGGAGGCCATGACGCGCTCGATGGCGGCGACGGGGCGGACACGCTCGTCTTCGACGATATCGCCACGGACTATGCGGGCGGCAACGGCGTCGATGCGCTGCTGGTCACCGCCTCGGTCGATTTCACCCAGGCGCCGCCCGGAAATTTCGATGGCATCGAGATCGTCGATATGCGCGGCGCCGGGAACAAGACCCTCACGCTCGACGCGGAGGACATCCTCGATCTCGCGGCGGGGAACAATACCGGCGAGGTGGTCGAGGGCGGGGCGATCGACCTGGTCGTTCGCGGCGAGGAAGGGGACAATGTCGATCTCGGAGCGGGCGGCTTCACGCAGATCGCGGCGGGCGTGACGCTCGGCGAGGAATATGGCGGCGCCTCCACCAGCTACGACGTCTGGAGCAACAATGCGGGGGCCGTCGTCGCCGTCGAGCAGGACGTTTCTGTCACGACCAGCTCCTGACGCCGCCCGGCGGCGATCGACGACCCCTCTCTGCGCCGGTCCCGGCGGACGTGCTCCGAGGGACCGGCACCCTGCAACCCGTCCGACGCCATTCGCCCGAGAATCCCGGGAAGCGCTCCCCGTCGCCACGACTCGGCAAGGTTGCGACCGAGGCGCGGAAAAGGCCTTGTGACAGCGGTCACAGAACCGAAATTTTCCGTGTGATTTCAACCATTAACTATAAAGAACTTAAGGCGAATTTCGATTGAATTACGCAGCGCGCTGGTGTTTCCTGTAGCCGCGCGAAATGGCCTGCCGCGTCGTGGGGACGGAGGCTGTTGCACGAGTTAGCCGCCATTGGGGGACGGCGTTCGTGCAGGCGGCAGTGTGGGAGCCTCGACGATGGACGGCAGTCTGGGAACCGGCAACGGCGCCGCGGCGGGCGGCGCGGAAGACGCCGTGAATCCACTCGCAGGCCCGCAACTCGCGCAATCCGCGACGCAACTCGCCCAGGCCGCGCCCGCGATCGGCGAGATCACGGTCGCCGAGGGACCGGTTCACGTCACCCACGCCGACGGCACGCAGGAGGACCTCGGCGTCGGCGGGCAGATCCTCGCGAACGACACCGTGCGCACGGATCCGGGCGGGGCGGTCGAGATTCGTTTCGTCGACGGTACCAGCTTCGGTCTCGGCGGCGACGCCGAAATGACCATCGACCGGCTGGTCTACGATCCGGCCGGCAGCGACAACGCCATGAGCCTCTCGGTCTCGGGCGCCTTCGTCTTCGTGACCGGCACCATTGCGGGCGCGCCCGGCGACGGCATGCAGGTCACCACGCCGCCCGGCACCATCGGCATCCGCGGCACCTCGGTCGCCGGTCAGATCGACGCCGCGCAGAACGGGCTGCTGATCGCGCTGCTGCGCGACATTGCGGGCCATGTCGGCGTCGTGGACATCACCAATGCCGCCGGCCGTCAGATCCTCGACGAGCTGTTCGAGGCGACGCTGCTTACCGATCAGAACACGCCGCCCCAGAGCACCTACAAGCTCTCGCTCGAGCAGATTCAGCAGTTCTTCGGCCTGCTGCTGCAGCTCAACCCCGATCTCCTGTTCCAGAACGAGACGATGGAGCGGCGGACCGACCTCGAAGAGCAGATGCAGACCGCGGCCGGCGGCGACGGCGAAGGGGTTTTCGGCACCGGCGGCATCAACACCCAGTTCCTCATCGGCATGCTGGAGACGCTGGGCGGACTCCTGGATCCCCTCACCGTCGCGAAGTCTCTGCTCGGTCTCTCGCTCGGCTCGGCCGGTACGCTGCAGCCTTCCGGTACGCTCGGCGGCACCGACCTCGGCAACAAGGATCCCGATCCGCTGCCCGACAACCCGAACGACACGGTCGATGGCGGCGACGGCGGCGGCTCCGATACCATCTTCGGCACGCCGGATCCGGACACGCTGGTCGGCGACGACGACAACGACACCATCATCGCCGACAGCAGCGGCGACTCGATCCAGGGCCTTAACGGAAACGATCTGATCTTCGCGCAGGCAGGCGCCGATTCCATCGAAGGCGGCGATGGCGACGACACGATCCAGGGCGGCGACGGCAACGACAGCGCCTGCGGCGAGAACGGCGACGACGTCGTCAACGGCGGCAACGGCAACGACCTGCTCTGCGGCGCCGACGGCGCCGACACCATGGGCGGTTCGAACGGCGACGACACGATCGGCGGCGGCGCGGGCGCCGACCTCATCCTCGGCGGCAATGGCGACGACGATGTCGATGCCGGCGACCAGAACGACATCGTCTTCGGCGGAGCCGGCGACGACACGATCGACGGCGGCGCGGGCGACGATTCGCTCGACGGCGGCAATGGCGACGACAGCCTGCTCGGCGGCGCCGGCGACGACTTCCTGCAGGGCGATTCCGGCAACGGCGCCGACACCATCCACGGCGGCAACGGCAACGACCTGATCGCCGGCCATAACGGCAACGACATGCTGACGGGCGGCGACGGCGACGATTCGATCTCCGGCGGCGCCGGCGAAGACAAGATCTTCGGCAATTTCGGCGACGACGTTCTCGATGGCGACGCCGACTTCGACTACATCGTCGGCGGCGCCGGCGACGATTCGATCTTCGGCAACACCGGCAAGGATTCCCTCGTCGGCGGCGACGGCAACGACACGATCGACGGCGGCACCGGCAACGACACCATCACCGGCGGCTTCGGCAATGATTCGATCCGTGGCGGCGCCGGCAACGAAATCATCTACGGCGATT
>CAZMUZ010000127.1:0-1916 GCA_964569315.1 uncultured Rhodospirillaceae bacterium
GTACCGGTAAGAATAGCCGGCGCGAAGTCGCGAGCCATGGCGACCGAGATACTTCAAGGAGAATGAAGAGGCATTGTGCAGATGATTGCGTAGGCGCTGGGCAAGCCCCTTGCTGCCCTTAATGGTGCGCCCGACATGGACCACCCGCTGCTTCGGGTCGTAGATCACGTAAACTCCCTGCCTGTCGGGTGCGTCGAGGCGCTCTCCTTCGGCCGGAAAGCCGCAACTCTTCGCGTTTCGTAACTTTCTGAATTGCGCTCGAACCCGTTTTTGCTCCCTGGTCATGGCTGTCCCCCCGTCCATTCTCGTGGCTCCGCGCCGCATCTAAGAGAACGCGGAGCTTTACAAGGATTACCGCTGGTTGCAGCCAGCTTGACACGACTCCACGACCGGCGCATCCTCCCCGACGGTGCTGATAACACCATGCTCAGGCGGAAGCCGCCCCGACAGCTCGCGGCTATTTCTATGTCCGCTATAGGTCGGGGGTGCGACGGATAGGGCGAAAGCCTGAAGAAGTCCGCCGGTCCTGAGCCGGTTATCAACCCCCGGCACCAGCGACGACCGCTGGCATTGGCCTGATAAGCCAACTCAGGAGCTGACATGTCCAAGCACTCTCGACGGCAGGAATCCGCTCGGGGCAGTCTCGAGCAACTCATCGCCGCACGGAACAAGATCGTTGCCGAGCAAAACGCTCTCAGAACCCAGGCTACGGCACTCGCGCAAAGAGCCGGGATCCGGCAATTGCTGCCCTTTTCTCTGGCCGCGTACGCGGTAGACGCCGAATTTCCAAAGGGAGTTCCACACTTCCGACTGGGTCGGCGTGTCACTCTAGAGAACATCCGCGCGGCTCATCGGAAATCGGACGCAAAGGCGTCGAAGAACGGAGACGCCATCGAGTTGGCAAATGTGGCGGCGCTCTACGAAGAGCGCAAAGATTGGTGGCGGGCCCACTACATGGCACAGTTAGCGCGACAGCAGGAGGCTGAAAAGCGCGCTGGTATCGACAAGCTTGAAGACAAACGGTGGAGGCTGGGCGACCGTCGGTTTGAACTCGATCGGGTGATTGTTGCGACGCCTGCGAAAGACGGCGGCGAGCTCATCGCAAAGTTCCAGGTCGCGGCGCACGATATCATGACGGACCTCGAGATAGGGGAAACAATCGCGGGACGGCTCCGAGGGAAGAATCTGTCAAAGCTCGACGGCCGCGACCGCACTGTCGCGTTGCTCTGGCGAGATCTGATCCGACTTCACAAGGAGAGAATCGAAGTGGCGTCGGCGGAGTAGTCTGGTGGCGCCAGGTAGGCGCCACGCTATATGAGGACAGACTTGGACGCCCTCGATCGTCTCATCGAAACCACCCGGCGCCTTGCCGCCCGCAGACGGGAGTGGGGCGATCGGGTGGCGGAAGCATTCCACCTTGCGCAGGTAGCTCGGTTGGAGAGCGAGAAGGATCGGCAGCGATCGGCGGCCAGTTTCTAGCGGGTCGCAGCCGTTTTCCCCAACTCAGCCCCGCCGCAGCGGGGCTTTTCTTTTGTATGGATAAGGCGCGCGACAGTTGCAGCCGGTAGGAAGCGCAGCCATAAATGGTGGCGGTGACTTCGCCCAGTTCACCGCCGAGCTTTAAAAGAGCAACGACGGATCCCCACTCCGCCGCCGGTAAGGGACGGATCTGACGCCAGCGCCAACTGGCTAGGAAATCTCACTCGCGAAGAAGCCAGAGAGGAGAAAGTTAAGTGAGTCTACTCGACATGATCACGACGGGCCTAATTCTGGTCCAAGTGGTCATCGCGTTCTTGCATCTCAATAAGATGTAAGGCGTGAGGTGTCTTCCCTTCCGGTCTGTGGGGGCCGGGAGGGGAGAGCCCAAAAGAAGAAGCCCCGCCAGGGCGCCAACCCGGACGGGGCAATCTCACTGG
>CAZMUZ010000127.1:1926-10399 GCA_964569315.1 uncultured Rhodospirillaceae bacterium
AGCCAGTGACACTCGACACGATTGATATATGCCGGCGCGGCGGTTAACACAACCTTAATTTCTGTCTTCCCGCGACCTCGGGCGAGGCGTCTAGATGGAGGGGTAAGGTTGTGGGTAATCCCTCCATTCACTGAAATTATTGTATTACAATCAATAACTTAACTCGATAGATGGCGGAGGGGGTGGGATTCGAACCCACGTTAGGCTTTTGACCTAAACACGCATTCCAGGCGTGCGCCTTCGACCGCTCGGCCACCCCTCCATGCCGGCCTTCCGGCGGCGCGGCAGAACCTAGCCGAACCCCGCCGCGCCAGCAACAGCGCGACACGACCGATCGGTGCCCGGCTCGCGCCGAACGGCGTCTTGCGGTTTGCCGGAATGACCCCTGTCGACTTCCGCGTCGGACGCGCTCGGCCCGCGCGGGAGTTCGCCGCCCGCACCGGGAACCCTCCCGAAGCTCTCCGGTTGATCCGGAAGACGTTCCAACAAACTCATCTGCATGGAGATTTCACGATGCGCGCCACCCTCTTCGGCACGACCTCCGCCATCGCCCTCGGCCTCGCGACCTTCGCCGCGCCGGCGACGCTGCGGGCCGACGACACGACCCAGACCGAGGCCACCACGACCGCGCCGGCGACATCCGTCGACGCGGAGACGCTCATCGGCCGGAACATCGTCAACCCGGCGGGCGAGACGGTCGGCGAAATCCGGAGCGTCGTGATCGACCAGGATGGCACGGTCCGTCACGTGATCGTCGGCGTCGGCGGCTTCCTCGGCGTCGGCGAGCGCAACGTCGCCCTGCCGTGGGAAAGCCTGACGATCTCCGACAACGGCGAGACCGTCGTCGCCGCAGCGACGAAGGAGCAGCTCGAGGCGATGCCCGAGCATCGCTATCCGGAGTCGGTCACCGGCGGCGTTTATTCCTACGATCAGGATCTGACCACCAATCCCTATCTCGCCGGGAACAGCACGGCGGATGCAGACACCATGGCGAACGCCACCCTGGAGTCCAACACCGCGCCGGCGGCGGGCATGGTCGGCGACTTCCGCGCGAGCCAGCTCGTCGGCGTGACCGTCGTCAACAACGCCGGCGAAACGATCGGCGAGATCAACGAGCTGCTGCTCGCCCGCGAAGGCAATGTCGACGGCGTCGTCGTCGATGTGGGCGGCTTCCTCGGCATGGGCGAGCGTCCGGTGCTGATCTCGTGGAACGATATCCGGCTCACGGACAAGGATGCGGACGACAAGCTGGAAGCCACCACGCGCATGACCAGGGAACAGCTCGACGCGCTGCCGGTTTACGAGGACGGGGCCGCCCAGTAACGCTGGCGCCGGGTCCCACCCCTGCATGGTCGATGTCCGGAACGTCCTCTTTCCCGGGCTTCGGCGCCTTTCGAGCGGCGTTTCGCGGTGGCACTGCGGCCGCCTGTCGCAGGCCAAGGGGCGGTTTCGTGACCTAAGTCCGGGCCTTATCACAAAACCCGCGTCGGTCGGAACGCTTCGCACCCTCGCGCGGTTGATGAGGCAGCCGAGAATCATCAACAGGAGTGTGCATCATGCGTATACGTCTTTTGACGACCGCTGCTGCCCTTGCGCTTTTCGCTGCGATGACGGCGCCCGGTCTCGCCATGGCCGCCGGCGAGACGCCGAGCTCGAGCAATATCTCCGGCTCTGCCGGCACCATGGGCTCGAGCGGCACGATCGGAACCTCCTCCAACGTGAGCGGCTCGACGGTCACGCCCACCCCGGGCATGCCGGGAACTGTTTCGACGCCGATCAGCGGGCCGGTCGGCAGCAATGCCGAGCCGGGGCGCTATATCGGCGCGCCCTACGAGACGAGCATGGGCGGCACCGAGCATTTCCGCCGCACCGCCCGCGGCGACCTCCAGGCGAGCAACGATCAGAGCCGCTATGAAGAGCTCGTGCAGACCATCCGGGAGACCGCCGGCGACACGCGCGGCATGGCCGACCGGAATACGGCGGGTCCGCTGCCGCAGTCGCCCTTCGCCCCGTCGGCGAGCGGCGCCTCGATGGACAGCAGCGGCACCAGCTACTAAGCCGGCTCGCGACGGCGCGATCCGGCGCCGCGACCGCCGATCGAATGCGAAAGCCCGGGCAAGGAATGCCCGGGCTTTTTGCTTGGCGGAGATTCCGTCCGAAAGGAGGCCGGGCCGAAAGGAGGCCGGGCCGAACGGAGGCCGGGCCGAAGGACGGAGGGGCCGGTAGGGCGCGGGCGGCTCGCGCCTAACGGCCGGCCGCCGCCGCCACGCGCTCCACTTCCTCGAGCTTGCCGGCCGCGGCGCGGTCGGCGGTGCGCCAACGCTGCGCCACCTCGCTCAGCCGGTCGAGGATCTCGCGCAGCTCCTCGCCGCGGGTCGTCAGGCTGTAGGTGACCGAGGGCGGAATGGTCGCCTCGTAGTGACGATGGATGATGTGCGCCTCTTCCAGCATGCGCAGCCGGTCGGTCAGGACCTTCGCCGAGATGCCGGCGACGCGCCGCTTGAGCTCGCCGAAGCGCTGCGGTCCCTGGCTTCGCAGAACCCACAGGATGTAGGTGGTCCACGGACCCATCAGGAGCCGCAGGAGCCAGTCCATCGGGCATTCGGTCTTGCATTGCTGCATGGAAATCCTCCTTGAGGCGCCGTTGCGCAAGGCCATGGCCTTCGCCGGTAGCGCAGAATTTCGTTGATAGTTACAATAAGCAATCGACTATGAAATGGCAAGTCGATAGAGCCTTGAAATCAGAAAACCTAAGGAAATCCTGCGGCTTACGCTCGTCCGGACGGGTCGAGGCGGGCGGCCGGGCGGAGCAGCCGACCGCGCCTCCCGCCCTCGCGCAACGCACGGTAAATCCCGACATGAGCCGGAAGAAAATGTTCGAGAATTTTATCGAAAATCTGAAAAATTATTGTACATATTTTATATCCGCCAAATAAAACTTTCCCATATACATCAATTCGTCTTGGAGCAATCCGGGGTCGGTTCTATGATGTCGCCATGGCCATGCTTACCGAGATCATCGCGTCGAGCGAATCCATCAGGCGCAAGACCCTCGTCGCCGGATGGGTGCTGGTCGTGTTCGCCGCGGCGTTCCTCGTCTTCGATCTGGTCGAATGGCGGCTGCATGGCGGGAGCTTCGACATGACCTCCACTGCGTGGCTCTGGTATGTCGCGCACAAGGAGAGCCTGTCGCTGACCCAGCACGCCATCGAAGGCTATGTCTGGCAGCCGCTCTGGAGCGTGATCGAGCTGATGCTCGCCATGCCGGTCTTCGTGATCTTCGGCGGGCCCGGGCTCGCCCTGCTCTATCTCGGCTATTTCGGCGACGCGCGCGGCGCCCGCCGCTGAGGCGCGAGGCCGGCGTCGCCGTTTCTAGCTGTCGCCCATCTTCAGCGCGGCGAGGAAGGCGGATTGCGGGATCTCGACGTTCCCGTATTGCCGCATCCGCTTCTTGCCTTCCTTCTGCTTCTCCAGGAGCTTGCGCTTGCGGCTGATGTCGCCGCCATAGCACTTGGCGGTGACGTCCTTGCGCAGCGCGCTCACGGTCTCGCGCGCGATGACGCGGCCGCCGATCGCCGCCTGGATCGCGATCTTGAAGAGCTGCCTCGGGATGAGCTCCTTCAGCCGGGTGCAGAGCGCGCGGCCGCGCTGCTCCGAATGGCTGCGATGCACGATGCAGGCGAGCGCGTCCACCGGCTCGGCGTTTACCAGGATCGAGAGCTTCACGAGGTCGCCGGTACGATAGCTGTCGACCTGATAGTCGAAGCTCGCATAGCCGCGCGATACCGACTTCAGCCGGTCGTAGAAATCGAACACCACCTCGTTGAGCGGCAGGCGATAGACCAGCATCGCGCGGTTGCCCGCATAGGTGAGGTCGATCTGCTCGCCGCGGCGCTCCTCGCAGAGCTTGAGGATGGGGCCGAGATACTCGTCCGGCACCAGGATCGTGGCGCGGATCCAGGGCTCGTCGATATGGTCGATCCGCACCGGATCCGGCATGTCGGCGGGGTTGTGCAACTCCATCATCCCGCCGTTCGTGAGATGGATATGATAGACGACCGACGGGGCCGTGGTGATGAGGTCGAGGTCGAACTCGCGCTCGAGCCGCTCCTGGATGATCTCGAGATGCAGGAGCCCGAGGAAGCCGCAGCGGAAGCCGAAACCGAGCGCGGCCGAGGTTTCGGGCTCGAACTGGAAGCTCGCATCGTTGAGCCGCAGCTTGGCGAGGCTCTCGCGCAGATTGCCGTAATCCGCGGCATCGATCGGGAAGAGGCCGCAGAACACCACCGGCACGGACGGCTTGAAGCCCGGCAGCGGCTCCGCCGCGGGACGCCGCTCCTCGGTGATGGTGTCGCCGATCCGGCAATCCGCCACCTGCTTGATGCCGGCGGTGAGGAAGCCGATCTCGCCCGGCCCGAGCGCATCGGCCGTCGTCGCCTTCGGCGAGAACACGCCGACCTTCTCCACCTGGTGCGCGGCGCCGGTGGACATGAGCCGGATCTTCATGCCGGCCTTGAGCGTGCCTTCCTTGACGCGGAGCAGGATGATGACGCCGAGATAGGCGTCGTACCAACTGTCGATCAGCAGCGCCTTCAGCGGCACCGCCGGATCGCCCTCAGGCGCCGGCAGCCGCTGGACCAGCGCCTCCAGCACCTCGTCGATGCCGATGCCGGTCTTGGCCGAGATCATCACCGCGTGCGAGGCATCGAGCCCGATCACATCCTCGATCTGCTGCTTCACCTTCTCGGGCTCGGCGGCGGGCAGGTCGATCTTGTTCAGGACCGGCACGATCTCGTGGTTGTTGTCGATCGCCTGATAGACGTTGGCGAGGGTCTGCGCCTCGACGCCCTGGCTCGCATCCACCACGAGGAGCGAGCCTTCGCAAGCGGCGAGGCTGCGGCTCACCTCATAGGCGAAATCGACATGGCCGGGCGTGTCGATGAGGTTGAGGACGTAGTCTTCGCCGTTCTCAGCCTTGTAGGCAAGGCGCACGGTCTGCGCCTTGATGGTGATGCCGCGTTCGCGCTCGATCTCCATGGAATCGAGCACCTGCTCCTTCATCTCGCGCCGGGTGAGCCCGCCGCAACGCTCGATCAGCCGGTCCGCAAGGGTGGACTTGCCGTGATCGATATGGGCGATGATCGAGAAGTTGCGGATATGCTTGAGGTCGGCGGTCATTCCGTCCCGTCGAATCGGAGAGGCGGGGGCTGAGGGCGGCTGGAACATAGGGGCGGCACCCGCTCCGCGCAACCGAAGCCGCTCGGCGCCGGGGGCTCGCGTCGATCGTCGGGGACGCGCGCCTCCCCTGTCCCGCCGAGTTTCCATACGTATCAG
Organism: uncultured Rhodospirillaceae bacterium; assembly: GCA_964569315.1. Classification (GTDB taxonomy): domain Bacteria; phylum Pseudomonadota; class Alphaproteobacteria; order Dongiales; family Dongiaceae; genus CADEFF01. The sequence goes on from CAZMUZ010000127.1 coordinate 7,261, forward strand.
TATGGTCTTGCCGATCCTTGTTCGGACTCGAAGCCGTACGTTAGCGTATGGGTTATGGCCGATCGCTCCTCTCAAGCTCCGGCAAGCTGGCTCCGGGCGGCGCTGCAGATGTTGCATGCCGAGGGAATCGAAGCGGTCCGCATCGAACGGGTGGCCCGCGCGCTCGGCGTCACGAAGGGCAGCTTCTATTGGCATTTTCGCGATCGGGACGCGCTCCTGGCGGCCATGCTGGCGGAGTGGGAGCGGCGCGCCGGCCGGGCCTTTCTCGACCGGCTCGATGCCGCGAGCGCGGACCCGGTCGAGCGCCTCCGGCTCCTCTTCGAGACGGTGATCCGCGAGGGGCGTGGGGCCCTCGATCCCGCCATTCGCGCCTGGGCGCTTCGCGACTCGCAGGCCGGGGAGGCGCTTGCCCGCGTCGATCGCCTCCGGCTGGACTGGCTCGACGGCCTGTTTCGCGAAGCCGGCTTCGGGCCCGAGGATTCGAGTGCCCGGGCCCGGCTCGCCTATTTCGCCCTGCTCGGCGAGCATGGCCTCAAATCCACCGGGGATCTCGCGGAACGGCTGGGCTTCGCCGAAAAGAGCCTCGCGCTTCTGACCCGGTAACGTCATGCCATACGGATAAGTATGGCGCTGCCGCGGACCCTCCCCAGGAGGCCCGTGGAAAGGCGCCGGGAACTTCTATCGGCCGATTCCGGTTTTCCGGTATGGCGGCGGGAATTGCGAGCGCCGGGAGACGCAACGCATCAGGGAGGCCAACCATGACCGACATGAACAGAACTGCGCGCGCGGCCGCCTTCTGGATGGTCCAGGGCGCGGCCCTGAGCCTGAAGCTGCGGGCGCACGGACGGGTCGACGAGGCGGAGAATCTCGATCACCTGCTGGGCGAGGTGTCGCAGATGATGTCCGCGGAATGCGGCCGGCCGAGCCTGATGCACGCGCTCGACTGGGCGAGCAGCCAGCTCTGGCAGCCGGACGTGCTGCCGGCCTCCACCGCCCGCCACTGAAAACCCGGGCTAGCTTCGTAGTGCGGCGCCGGTCGCCTTGACGACGGCGGCAACGATCTTCTGCGACACGGCCTCGATCTCGGCGTCGGTCAGGGTCCGTTCGGTCGGCTGCAGCACTACGGAGATCGCGATCGACTTCTTTCCCGCCCCGATCCGTTCGCCCTCATAGAGGTCGAAGAGTCCGACCGAGGCGATAAGCGCCTTGTCGGCGCCCTTCGCAGCACGCAGCAGCTTCTCCGCCGGCACCGCGGCATCGACGAGGAAGGCGAAGTCGCGCTCGACCGGCTGCAGCGCCGAGGGTCGGAAGGCGGCGCGGCCCTTGCCGGCGCGCGGCTGCGGCACCGCATCCAGCATCACCTCGAAACCCACCGCCGGACCCTCGATATCGAAGGCCTGCGCCACGCGCGGATGGAGCGCGCCGAAGCGCGCGAGCACCGTCGGCCCCAGCCGGAACTGGCCCGACTGGCCGGGGTGGTACCAGCCGGGCGCGTCGGCCGTCGTCTGGAAATTCTCGACCGGCGCGCCCAGCGCCGTCAGCAGCGATTGCGCGTCGGCCTTGGCAACGAAGGCGTCGACCGGCCCGCGCCGGTCGCGCCAGTGGCGCGGCCCGTCCTCGCCGATGCGGATCCCGGCCGCAACCAGCGCCTGGCCTTTCTCCGTGGCATCCGAATAATGCGGCCCGACCTCGAAGAGGCCGATATCGGGAATGCCGCGCGCCTGGTTGCGCGCCGCCGCCATCAGCAGGTTCGGCAGGATCGAGGGCCGCATCACGTCGAGATCGGCGCTGATCGGGTTGGCGAGGCGCAGTTCCGGCTTGACCCCGCCGAAATGCCCGGCGGCGGCCGAAGCCGTGAAGGAATAGGTGACCGCTTCCAGGAGCCCGCGGTCGGCGAGCAGCCGCTTCGCCTGCTGACCCCGGCGTTGCGCCGGCGTCACGGCGGGTTCCGGCAACGCGCTCGCGCGATCGAGCGGCACCGCCGGCACCTTGTCGAAGCCTTCGATGCGCAGGACCTCCTCGATGAGATCGGGCTCGCCCGCGATGTCGGCACGCCAGGAGGGCGGTACCGTCTCGAGCCGTCCCTCCTTCGTCGCAACCTCGAAACCGAGCTTGGTCAGGATCTCGTTCGCGCGCGCCACCGGCACATCGAGCCCGCCCAGACCCTGGATGCGGGCCAGACGGAGCGCGACCTGCCGGCGCCATTCCGGCGGGCTGCCCGCGCGCACCACCTCGCTCGCCTCGCCGCCGCAGAGCTCCAGCACAAGCCGCGCCGCGACCTCGGCGCCCCACTCGGCCGAGGCCGGATCGAGCCCGCGCTCGAAGCGGTAGCGCGCATCGCTTTCGATGCCGAGCCGGCGGCCGGTCGTCGCGGTGCGTTTCGGATCGAACAGCGCCACCTCGAGGAACATCTCGGTGGTGGCTTCCGTGCAGCCGCTCTCCTCGCCGCCCATGATGCCGCCGATGCCATGCACCGCCTTTGCGTCCGCGATCACGGTCATGTCGGGGTCGATCACGTAGCGGCGACCGTCGAGCGCGAGGATCGTCTCGCCCGGCTTCGCCATGCGCATGACGAGGTCGCCCGCGAGCTTCCTCGCATCGAACACATGGAGCGGCCGGTTGAGATCGTAGGTCACGAAATTGGTGATATCGACCAGCGCCGAGATCGGGCGGAGCCCGATCGCCACCAGCCGGTCCTTCAGCCATTGCGGGCTCGGCCCGTTCCGGAGGCCGCGGAAGTAGCGGCCGACCACGTAAGGGCAGGCCGCCTCGTCCGCGAGATCGCGGCGCCACCGGATCGGGCTCTCGAAGCTGCCCTTCACCGGCGAGAGATCGAACGGCGTCAGCGTTCCGACGCCGGCCGCCGCGAGGTCGCGCGCGATACCGCGCACGCCGAGGCAGTCGGCGCGATCCGGCGTGACCTTCGCGTCGAATACCGGGTCGTCGAGCCCCATCAGGGCGGCGAAGGGCTTGCCGACCGGCGCGTCGGCCGGCAGATCGATGATGCCGTCATGGTCCTGGCCGAGGCCCATCTCGCGCGCCGAACAGAGCATGCCGTTCGATTCCACGCCGCGGATGACGCCTTTCTTGAGCTCGAGGCCGGTGCCGGGGATGCGGCTGCCGGCCGGCGCGAACACGC
>CAZMUZ010000128.1:0-10152 GCA_964569315.1 uncultured Rhodospirillaceae bacterium
AGGTCAAGAAGGGCCACGGCCACGGCCATCACGGCGGCGCCTGGAAGGTCGCCTACGCCGATTTCGTGACGGCGATGATGGCCTTCTTCCTGCTGCTCTGGCTGCTGAATGCGACCACCGAGGAACAGCGCCTCGGCATCGCCGACTATTTCGCCCCTTCGGTGGCTCCCGACGCCACCAGCGGGAGCGGCGGCGTGCTGGGCGGTACGACCGTCGAATCGGAAGGCGCGATGCAGGACCAGTCCACCTCGCCTTCCGTCACCGTCGAGCTCACCACGCCGGTCGAGGGCGAAGGCGAGGATGCCGGCCAAGGGCCGCAACCGGACGCGGGCATCCCGGCCGCGACCGAAACGCCGGATGCAACCCGGCCACCCGACGCCACCCATACGGCCTCGGCCGCCATGCCGGCGCCCGAGACGGTCACCCCGCCACCGGCCGAAATCCAGGCCCCGAACGACGCGGAGGCGCAGAAGCTCATCGAGGAGCTGGAAGAGGAGCAGTTCCGCGAGGCGGAACATCAGCTCCGCCAGGCGATCCAGCAGGTTCCCGACCTCAAATCGCTGGCGCAGAACCTCATTATCGACCGTACGCCGGAAGGCATGCGCATCCAGCTCGTCGATCAGGACCAGGTCTCGATGTTCCCGCTCGGCAGCGCCGACATGATGGATCACACGCGGAAGCTGCTGCGGCTGGTCGCCGATGTGATCGATCATATGCCGAACAAGATCTCGATCTCCGGCCACACCGATTCGAAGCCGTTCGCGAACGACCAGGGCTACAGCAACTGGGAGCTTTCCGCGGACCGTGCCAATGCGAGCCGGCGCGAGCTGCTCGCCATGGGCGTCGATCCGGCCCGCATCGCCTATGTGACCGGCAAGGCCGACCAGGATCCACTGCTACCGAACGACACCGCCAATCCGCGTAACCGGCGCATCAGCATCGTCCTGCTGCGCGAACATCCCGACAGCCCGGCGCCCTGAGGGCTGGCGCCCTGATGCCCACCACCGCTCGCCGTCGGCGCCTCTTGCAAGCCCGACCCCGGCGGGCCATTTCTAGCCAAGGTCAATTTGCCGCGCCCTGGAGCGCCTTCCGCCTTGGACAGTTCCCGCTCGTCGCTGCCCGTGCCGGCCTGGACCGGAACCCCGCCCGACGCCTTTGCCGACCCCGCGCTCTATGGCGGCATCCGCTCGCGCCGGATCTTCGGCTATCTGGTGGACCTCATCCTGATCGGCCTCATCACGGTCGCGCTCTGGTTCTTGCTCGTGCTGGTCGGCGTGCTCTCCTTCGGGCTGCTCATGCCGCTGGTGCCGCTCGGCGTGGCCGTCGTGCCGACGCTCTATCACACCTTCACGGTGGGCGGTCCCTATTCGGCGACCCCCGGCATGCGGCTCTTCGATGTGACGGTGCGGAGCTGGACCGGGGAGCGCCCGTCGCTGCTGCAGGCCTTCCTCCTGACCGTGACGTTCCTGGTCAGCGTCGGCGTGACCGGCTTCCTCATCCTGCTGGTCTCGCTCTTCAACAGCCGCGGCCGCACTCTGCACGAACTGCTGTCCGGCACCGTCGTCGTCCGGCGCAGCGCGCTCGAGCGTCCCGGCGCCTAGCCTCAGCGCCGCCAGGCCGAAAGATCGCGTCCGAGCAGCTTTTCGAGCGCATCGACTTCGCGGGCGAAGACCCGGCGATAGAGTTCGGCATCGACGGCCGGCGTCAGCGTGCGCGTCATGGTCTTCGCGAGCCGCATGAAGTAGGCGCGCGCCTCGGGTGACGGGTTGACGATCATCCTGTCGGCGCCGGAGTTGCCGGTCCGGAAGAGGATGGTTCCGGCCGGCGACCGTCGTGTCCTTCCGGACGAGGCCTCGCCAAGAATCTGGATTACGGGCGCCTTCAGGCTGCTATCCGCCACATCGAGCCGGATTTTCGGGTCGGGATCGACCTCGAGAAACGCGAGCAGCGCCGCGACCGCCTTCTCCCGGTTGGCCAGGAAATCCTGCTCGAACAGCATGAAATGCATCTGTGCGCGCGGAAAATGCTCGAGATAACGCCTGATATGTCGGGTATAGCGGCCGGCGCCGACATAGGCGCGGCGCAGATCCAGATAGGATTTACCCGATCCGCGCCGGATCTCGCGCTTGATTGCGGCTGGAAAGCTGTCGGCCTCCTCCAGCAGGCGCACGCATTGCAGATAGTGCGAATGGGCCCGCTTGACCGGGTCGCGCAGGCAGAAGATCAGCTTCAACCCCGCGCCGAGATCGCGCTTCAGCCGCGGTGGCACCGCCGGCGACCGCATATATTCGGGCGTCATCTCGCCGACCGCCTTTTCGCCCCGCCATCCGGCGAACAGCACCGCCTCGTAGGCGACACGCTGCCGCATCTGGTAGTGGCGCGTGAACCAGTGGGTTTCCTTCTGGACCGGCAGGAAGATGTCGCGATGCTGCACCAGGATGCGGAAAAGCGGCGTGGTACCGGCCTTTTCGGCCCCCACGCAGATGAAATTGGGCAGCACCATGCGGGTCCCCTCATCGGCCGCCGGCAACCCGCCGGCGCGGCCCGCCTATGCTAGCGGCGGGCCGCCGGCCGCGCCAAGCATCCGCACCGCTCGTGGCAAAGCTGCCATGGGGCTGGTTTCGCGTCGGCATATTGCGCCATACTTGCGGGCCCATATATCTGCTGGGGCGATGGCCGTAGCGTGATCCCATGAGCATCCAGAATCGCACGCGTCCGCTGGCGTTCCTCGTCACGACCGAGCTGCCCTGCCCCTATCTCGCGGACAGGATGGAGCGGAAGGTCGTCACCGAGCTCAGCGGGCCGCATGGCGCGGAGATCTACGAAACGCTGTCGCGCGCCGGCTTCCGGCGCAGCCACGGCATCGCCTATCGGCCGGCCTGTCGCGGTTGCAGCGCCTGCCTGCCGGTGCGCGTCGTCAATGCCGAGTTCGATCCCGGCCGGTCGCTTCGCCGCATCGAACGGTTCAATGCCGATCTGAAATCCGCGATCCGCCCGGCCCGCGGATCGGAGGAGCAGTATCGGCTCTTCACCCGCTACCTCGAAAACCGCCACAATGACGGCGAGATGGTCGGGATGAGCCTGCAGGAATATTGCGCCATGGTGGAGACGAGCCCGCTCGACACGCGCCTCGTCGAGTTCCGCAAGCCCGACGACAGTCTCGTCGCCTGCTGCCTTACCGACTGGACCCGCGACGGCATCTCCGCCGTCTACAGCTTCTTCGACACGAGCGAGCCGCGCCGGAGCCTCGGCAGCTACATGGTGCTGTGGCTGATCCGCGAGGCGCAGCGGGTCGGGCTGCCTTACGTCTATCTCGGCTACTGGGTCGAAGGCAGCCGGAAGATGTCCTACAAGGCCCGCTTCCGGCCGATCGAACTCTACGGCCCCGAGGGCTGGCAGCGCGCCTGACGGCGCTGTGCCCTTCCGGCGATGCGCGTCCTACCCGCCCCTGCCGCGCTCACGACAAATCCGGCCGCATGGCCGGCGCCCGACCACATTCCCATGAGGATGGCGTCATGAATCGTCGCGACTTCATCGCTGGCATCGTCGGCGGGCTCATCGTCGGCGGCGGCATCGGCTTCGGCGTCGGCAAGGGCAAGGCGCGGGAAGCCGCGAGCACCGTCGCCGCCGACGCACCGGCGACGCCCGCGGGCAGCGACTGCCCGCCCACCGGTCCGGAAGTCCCGACCGCACCCTGAGCCGGAGCGCCCGAGCCTGCCGGGCTGCTTGCCGCCGCCCTCCCCGATCGGTCTAATCGCCTCCCGAACGACGTGGGCTTCATCGACGAGGGTTTCCCGATGGCGACAGTGACAGTGGCGGCGACGCAGTTCGCCTGCGGCTCCGACAGCGAGGCGAATATCGCCAAGGCGGAGACGATGGTGCGTCGGGCACGCGAGAAAGGCGCCGACATCGTCCTGCTGCAGGAGCTTTTCGCCACGCCCTATTTCTGCAAGGACCAGAAGCAGGCGCATTTCGCCCTCGCCTATCCGGCCGACAGCCATCCGATGCTGGCGCGCATGAGCCGCCTCGCGGCCGAGCTCGGGGTCGCACTCCCGGTCAGCTTCTTCGAGCGCGCCAACAACGCGCATTACAACTCGGTCATGGTGTTCGACGCCGACGGCTCGTCGCTCGGGCTCTATCGGAAGTCTCATATCCCCGACGGACCGGGCTATCAGGAGAAGTTCTACTTCAACCCGGGCGATCTCGGCTTCAAGGTGTTTCCGACGCGCCACGGCACGATCGGCGTCGGCATCTGCTGGGACCAGTGGTTCCCGGAATGCGCGCGGTCGATGGCGCTGCAGGGGGCCGAAATCCTGTTCTATCCGACCGCGATCGGCAGCGAGCCGCAGGACGCCTCGATCGACAGCCGCGACCACTGGCAGCGCGTGATGCAGGGCCATGCCGGCGCGAACCTCGTGCCGGTCGTGGCCTCGAACCGCATCGGCCGCGAGCAGGGCGAGGCTTGCGCCCTTACCTTCTACGGGTCCTCCTTCATCGCCGGGCCGCTCGGCGACAAGGTCGCGGAGGCCGGGCGCGAGGAGGAAACCGTCCTGACGGCGCGCTTCGATCTCGAAGCGCTCCGCATCCAGCGCGCTTCCTGGGGCCTCTACCGCGATCGCCGGCCCGAGCTCTATGGCGCGCTGCAGACCCTCGACGGCAGCCATGCCCATGCCGCGTCGGGCCAATCCGCGAACGGCCGCACGGCGCGTTAGGCTCGCGGGTCAGGCGGCGGTGTTCCCGCCATCGACGGACAGCATCGCGCCGGTCATGTAGGAAGACGCATCGGAGGCGAGGAAAATCACCGCTTTCGCGATCTCCTCCGGCCGGCCCACGCGCCCCATGGGGATATGGCGTCCGAGGAAGGCCAGCCCCTCCGCCTGGCTCATGCCACGCGAGGCGATGCCGCCGGCCAGCATGGGCGTGTCGATATCGCCCGGGCAGACGCAGTTGATCCGGATGTTGTCCGCGGCATGATCGACGGCGATGGCGCGCGTCATCTGCGCAACGGCGCCCTTCGTCGCGCAGTAGGCGAAGGCGTTGCGGCCGCCGACCAGCGCCCAGTCCGACCCGATATTGACGATCACGCCGCCGCCTTGTCGTTTCATCTGACGCACGGCGGCACGGCTCATGGTGAAGACGCCGGTGACGTTGACCGCGACGATGCGTTCCCATTCCTCGTCGGTCGTGGTGGCGACGGTGCCGCGATAGATCATGCCGGCGTTGTTCACCACGACGTCGAGCCGGCCGAAGGCGGCGACCGCGGCACCCACCAGCCGGTCCGATGCGCCCGGCGTCGCGAGGTCGGCCGCCATGAACACTGTATCCGGACCGCAGGCTTCGCGCACCGCCTCGCCCCGCGCCTCCGACCGCCCGGTCAGGAACAGCTTCGCACCCGCCGCCGCCGCGGCCGCGGCGATGGCCGCGCCGATGCCGGAAGTGGCACCGGTAATCAACATCGTCTTGCCGGATAACATGATCGAGCCGACCCCCTTCGCCCTGCCGCGCCGCCCATGATTTCGCCGCTGCGCCGTGCCATACTGCCCGGCACGGTCTGCCGCGTCACGGGGCCCCGAAAGAAGGCCGGCGGGGCGGACATCTCCGGGGGAGGGGAACGCCGCATGGCGCCCGCCGAGATTCCCGTTACGCCGTCGGCCTATGGCTATCCGCTGCTGATCAAGCAGCTTCTGCTCACACCGCTCGCCCACGCGCCGGACCAGGAAATCGTCTATCGCGACAGGCTGCGCTATCGCTATCGCGACTTCCGCGAGCGCATCGGACGCCTCGCCAGCGCACTCGTCGCCCAGGGTATTGGGCCCGGCGACACGGTCGCGGTGATGGATTGGGACAGCCATCGCTATCTCGAGGCCTATTTCGCGGTGCCGATGATGGGCGCGGTGCTGATGACGGCGAACGTCCGGCTCACGCCCGACCAGATCCTGCATTGCCTCGACCATGCCGAGGCGGATCTCCTGCTGATCCATATGGATTTTCTGCCGATCCTGGAGGCGATCCGCGGCCGGCTGAAAACCGTTCGGCGCATCCTGCTGATAGCGGATGGCGCAGGCGCGCCGGCCGGCCCGCCGTTCGACGGCGAGTATGAGGCGCTGCTCGCAGCCGCGGCGCCCGACTACGAGTTCCCGGACTTCGACGAGAACACGCGCGCGACCACCTTCTACACCACCGGCACGACGGGTTTGCCGAAGGCGGTCTATTTCAGCCACCGCCAGCTCGTGCTGCATACGCTGGCCGTCGGCGTCACCTGCGGCACCAATCCGAGCGGACAATCCTTCCATCGCGGCGACGTCTATATGCCGCTGACGCCGATGTTTCATGTCCATGGCTGGGGCCTGCCCTACCTCGCCACGCTCTATGGGGTGAAGCAGGTCTATCCCGGGCGCTACCAGCCCGAGCTGCTGCTGAAGCTGATCGAGCAGGAGCGGGTGACCTTCTCCCATTGCGTCCCGACCATCCTGCAGATGCTGCTTGCCGCGCCGGAAGCGGCGGCGGTCGATTTCCACCGCTGGAAATGCGTGATCGGCGGCTCCGCCCTGCCGCAGGGCCTTGCCGAGGCCGGCATGGCAAGGGGCATCGATATCTGGAGCGGCTACGGCATGTCGGAGACCTGCCCGATCCTGACCACCGCGCAGCTCAAGCCGAACCGGCCGGCCCTGACGCCGGACGAGGAAACCGCGCGGCGCTGCAGGACCGGCCTCCCGATCGCCATGGTGGACCTGCGCGTCGTGGACGAGGCGATGAACGAGCTGCCCGCTGACGGCAGCAGCGTGGGCGAGATCGTGGTGCGCGCGCCCTGGCTTACCCAGGGCTATCTGCATGACGGGACCGCCTCGGAGGCGCTCTGGCGGGGCGGCTATCTCCATACCCAGGATGTCGCCACCCGCGACGCAGAGGGCTACCTGCGGATCACCGACCGCATGAAAGATGTCATCAAGACCGGCGGCGAGTGGGTGTCGTCGCTGGAACTCGAGAGCCTGATCTCGCAACATCCCGCGGTCGCCGAGGTCGCGGTGATCGGGGTCCCGGACGCGAAATGGGGCGAGCGGCCGCTGGCGCTGGTGGTCGCCCGGCCGGGCGAGGCGGCAGCGCTCGACGGCGATGCGCTCAAATGCCATATGCTCGGCTTCTGCCAAAGCGGCCTGCTGCCGAAATTCGCCGTACCGGAGCGCTATCTTCTGGTGGCCGCAATCGAGCGGACGAGCGTCGGCAAGCTCGACAAGAAACTGCTACGGCAGAAATACGGGCAATAGCTGAGCCGGCCCACAGCCGGCTAAAGCGGCTTTCCCATCCGGAGCAGCGGCACGGCGATGCCGCCGCGGTCGTCCGAGAAGCGCTCGATCTCCCGATAGCCGCAGGCCTTGTAAAGCGGCTCGCCGGCCATGGTGGCGACGAGCTCCGCCCTGACGAAACCTTCCGCGCGGGCCGCCCGCTCGCAAAGCGTCAGGATCAGCCGGCCGACGCCGCGCCGCTTGTACTCGGGGTGCGTGTACATCGCGCGCACCCGCGCCGGGTCCCGGTTCGGATCCAGCAGCGCCGCGTCGCGGCCGGGCGACCGGTCTCCGCCATACAGGGTGGCGCGCCGGCTCCACCCGCCACAGCCTGCGATCGCGCCGCCCTGCTCCACGACGAAGTAGGTACCGTCCTCCACGAGCTGGGTGTCGAGGCCCATGATGGTCTTGCTCGATTCGATCTGCGCCGCGTCGAGATAGGGCTTCAGCAGCTCGGCGATGGCGAGATCCATCAAGGCCGTCATTTCGGCCAGATCGGCACGGGCGGCCAGGCGGTGGGTTAGCGCTGCGGAGCTCATGACACCCGTGACCCCCGTCTGTCGCGGGGATGGCCTGCCGATTAATTCCATAGGCGGCGGCCCGGCCGCAACTGCCGGGATGCACAGGTCGAAGGACGGCGCTGCCTGCATACCGCAAAGAAAAACGGGATCCGACCGATGCCGGAATCCCGTCTTGGCTAGCGCCCCTTCCGCCCCGCGGCGGTCCAGGCTGGGCAAGACATCATGCGGCCGCGGCCCTATTGCCGCCGATCGCGGCCTCGCCATCGAGCGTCGCCGCCACCGCATGGACGACCGCGGCGATCCGCACCGCCGCCTGCACAGCCTCCGGGGAGAGGCCATGCTGTCGCGCGATTTTCTCGTGCGAGTCCATGCATGTGCCGCAGCCATTGATGGCCGAGACGGCGAGCGACCATAGCTCGAAATCCACCTTGTCCACACCCGGCTTCGCCATGACGTTCATACGGAGCTTCGCCGGCAGGGTCCGGTATTCCGGCGCCGAGACGAGATGGGTGAAGCGATAGTAGATGTTGTTCATCGCCATGATGGAGGCGGCCGCCTTCGCGGCTTCGAGCGCTTCCGGCGAGAGCTTCGGGCCGAACTCGCCGATCACCGCCGCCAGGACCTCGGCGTTGCGCGAGGCGAGCGCGCTCGCGATGAAGGTGCCGGCGCGCTGCTGCTCGGTGAGCGCAGGCTCGGCCGCGAGGCTCGACAGGTTGAGCCGCTGATCCTTGGCATATTCGGGAAGTCGCTGCTTCAGGCTCTCGATCGACATGACATACACTCCGGTTTCGAATATTCCGGTTTCGAATTCGTGGGGCGGGCCCGGCTGAGGCCGGACCCGCCAGAGGCAAGCTTGCCGCCGTCAGGCGACCTTCAGCACCTCGTCGCCCTTCTGCCAGTTGCAGGGGCAGAGCTCATCGGTCTGCAGGGCGTCGAGCACCCGCAGCACTTCCTGTGGATTGCGGCCGACGCTGAGGTCGTTCACCGAGGCGAAGCGGATGGTGCCTTCGGGATCGACGATGAAGGTCGCGCGCAGCGCAACGCCCTCGTTCTTGTCGAGAACGCCCAGCGACTGCGAAAGCTCCCGCTTGATGTCGGCAAGCATCGCGAAGGGCAGATCCTTCAGGTCGGCATGGTTCTGCCGCCAGGCGAGATGCACGAACTCGCTGTCGGTCGAGACGCCATAGAGCACCGCGTCGCGATCGACGAAGTCGCGGTTGAGCTTGCCAAAGGCCGCGATTTCCGTCGGACAGACGAAGGTGAAGTCCTTCGGCCAGAAGAACACGACCTTCCACTTGCCCTCGTCCGACCGCTCGCTGACCTGGGCGAAGGCCTTCTTGATGTCCGTGGACACCACGGCCTTGAGGTCGAAGCTCGGGAATTTATCGCCAACTGTCAGCATCTTGTTCTCCTTGGAATGCGCGTGGATCGGCTTGACGAAGAAGGATATAGGTGTCATTTTACAATCGTTCCAGACGATAATTTCGATTAGTGTGATTGAGAAAAGCGATGGAGAATTTACCCACTCTCAAGCAGCTCCGGCACCTCGTCGCCCTCGCCGAGCACCGTCATTTCGGCAAGGCGGCGAAGGCCAGCTTCGTGACTCAATCGACCCTTTCGGCGAGCCTGAAGGAGCTCGAGGCTGTCCTCGGCGCGGCCCTGGTCGACCGTACCCGCCGGCAGGTTGCCTTCACCCCGCTCGGCGAGGAGACCGTGCAGCGCGCTCAGCGCCTCCTCGAGGAGGCCGAGGGCCTCGCCGGCGCCGCACGCGCCATGCGGGCGCCGCTGACCGGCACGGTCCGGCTCGGGGTGATCCCGACCATCGGCCCGTTCCTGCTGCCGCGTATCCTGCCGGCGCTCCGGCGCGACTATCCGAAGCTCAAGCTCTATCTCCGCGAGGAGCAGACCGAACCGCTGCTGGAGCAGCTCAAGGCCGGGCGGCTCGATCTGCTGGTTCTGGCGCTGCCCCACGACGTGGGGGGCGCCGAGACGGCGCATCTCTTCGACGACGCGTTCGCCGTTGCGGTGCGGGCCGACAACCCGTTGGCGAAGCTCTCGAAGATCGCACCGGACCGGATCGAGGCGGAGACGCTCCTGCTGCTCCAGGACGGCCATTGCCTTCGCGACCATGCGCTCTCCGCCTGCCGCCTCGGCTCGAAACCGCATTGGGACGCCTTCGAGGCGACGAGCCTGCATACTCTCGTGCAGATGGTCGAGAACGGGCTCGGCATCACGCTGCTGCCGCAGCTCGCGATCGATGGCGGCATCCTGCAAGGGACCGACATCCTGCTGCGACCCGTCTCCGGCACCGCTCCGGCGCGAGAAATCGCGCTCGTCTGGCGCCGCGG
>CAZMUZ010000129.1:0-6086 GCA_964569315.1 uncultured Rhodospirillaceae bacterium
ATATCGGCGCCGGCCGCGTGGTGATGCAGGAGCTGCCGCGGATCGACCAGGCGATCGCCGAGAGCAGCCTCGCCCGGAACCTGGCGCTCCTCGATCTCGTGGGCAAGCTGCAGGCCTCGGCCGGCCATTGCCACCTCATGGGGCTGCTCTCGCCGGGCGGGGTGCATTCGCATCAGCATCACATCGTGGCGCTCGCGAAGCTCCTGGCGGCGGCCGGCATCAAGGTCTGGGTTCATGCCTGGCTCGACGGGCGCGACACCCCGCCTTCGAGCGCGCGCGGCTATCTCGCCGAATTCGAGGCGGCGATCGCGCCGCTGCAGCGCGTCGCGATCGCGACGGTGAGCGGCCGCTACTACGCGATGGATCGCGACAAACGCTGGGAACGGGTCGCGCTCGCCTATGGCGCGATGGCGGCCGGCGAGGGGCTCAAGGCGGCAAGCGCGGACCAGGCCATCGCCGAGGCCTATGGGCGCAGCGAAACCGACGAGTTCGTGCGCCCGACCGTGATCGGGAGCTATGGCGGGATGGCGGACGGGGACGGCCTGCTCTCGGCCAATTTCCGCGCCGACCGCGTGCGGGAGATCCTGGAGGCACTGGCCGACCCCGCCTTCGCGGGCTTCGCGCGGCCGAAGACGGCGAAATTCGCCGCCGCCATCGGCATGACGGAATATTCGGTCGAGCTCGGCCGCCTCCTCGGCACGCTCTTCCCGCCGCAGCGGCTCGACCGCATGCTGGGCAGCGTGGTGGCGGAAGCGGGCTTGACCCAGCTCCGCATCGCGGAGACCGAGAAATACGCGCATGTGACCTTCTTCCTGAATGGCGGCGAGGAGCGGCCCTTTCCCGGCGAGGAGCGCATCCTGGTGCCGTCGCCCAAGGTCGCGACCTACGACATGAAGCCGGAGATGTCGGCCTATGAGGTGACCGACAAGCTGGTCGCGGCCATCGAGAGCGGGCGTTTCGATTTCATCGTCGTGAACTACGCGAACACCGACATGGTCGGCCATACCGGCGACATCGAGGCGGCGAAGCATGCGGTCGAGGCGGTGGACCGTTGCCTCGGGCGGCTGGCCGACGCGGTGAAGCGCGCCGGCGGGGCGCTTCTCGTCACCGCCGACCATGGCAATGCCGAGATGATGCGCGATCCCGTGACCGGCCAGCCGCATACGGCCCATACGCTCAACCGCGTGCCGCTCCTGCTGGTGAACGCGCCGGCGGAATACTCGGCCGTCGCCGACGGCAGGCTTGCGGACATCGCCCCCACCTTGCTGCAGATCATGCGGCTGCCGAAGCCCGCCGAGATGACCGGGCATTCGCTCATCCGGGATGCCCGGCCGGCCGAACGGGCGCAGCACCGTGCCGGGGCCTGAAAAAACGCGCCTCCCTGTCGCGCGCCTCGCGGCCGCCTTCCTCGCCGTCGTTCCCTGGCTTGCGCCGGTCGGGCTCGCGCAGCTCGGGCTTGCGCAGCTCAGGCCCGCGCTCGCGCAGGAGAGCCAAGAACAGCTCGAATCGGTCGAGCGTGCGCTCGCGGCGGATCGCGAGAAGCTGGAAGCGCTCGAACGGCAGCAATCGGCGATCGCCGACGAAGTCGCCGCGCTCCAGGCCGAGCTCGTCGCCAAGGCGGCCGAGGCGCAGGCGATCGAGAAGACGCTGACCGAGCTCGATGCCGAGCTCGCGGCCCTCACCGAGCGCGAGCGCGCGACGAGCGCCGAGCTCGGCCAGCGTCGCCGCCAGCTCGCCTCGAGCCTCGGCGCGCTTGGCTGGCTCGCCATGCAGCCGCCGGCGCTGCTGCTGATCGACGACGGCGACGCGACCGACCGGCTGCGCGGCGCGACCCTGGTGGCGATCGCCGTGCCGGCGTTGCAGGACCGCGCCCAGGGGCTGAAGCGGGAACTCGCCGACCTCGAAACCCTCCGCCAGGAGATCGCGCTCAGCCGCGAGGCGACGACGCGGGAGAACGAGGCGCTGGCTGCGGCCAATGCGCGCATCTCGGCGCTGGTCGAGGAACGCTCCGCCCTGGAGACCGCGACCGCGGCCGAGCGCCAGGCCCAGGCCGAGCGGGTCGCCGGGCTCGCCGCCGAGGCGGCCGATCTGAAGGAGCTGCTGGAGAAGCTGGCGACCATGGTGCCGACGGTAAAGCCCGCCCCGGCCGCCGACGCGGCCGGCGTCCAGACGGCGGCGCTCGCCTCCCCCCCGGCGCCGGGGACCATGCGGGATTTTCCCGCGGCACCCGGCGGCGCGATGCGGCCGGCCGAAGGCGGCCTCAAGATCAAGTTCGGCGCGACCGGCGCCGACGGGGCGGAAAGCCGCGGAATCACGGTCGCGACGCGGCCCGGGGCGCGGGTCGTGGCGCCGTTCGACGGACGGGTGGTTTTTCAGGGTCCCTTCAGGGGTTACGGCCCAATATTGATCATCGAACATGGCGGCGGGTATCATACGCTTCTGGCCGGGCTCGGGCGGATCGACGCCGATGTCGGCCAATGGGTCAAAGAGGGCGAACCGGTGGGTCAAATGAGCCCGGATGCCGGTAGCACCAGCCCCAACCTCTATGTTGAACTCCGAAAAGACGGGCAACCGATCGACCCCGCCCCTTGGCTCGGCTTTGGCGACAACTGAAATGGACACAACCTCCATGCATCGCTTCTTGCGCCTGGCGGCGGCGGCCGCCGCAATCGCGTGCGTCGCACCGCTCACGGCCAGCTCCCAGGAAAGCAGTTCCAGCTCCGAAACCTACCGGCAGCTCAACCTGTTCGGCGACGTGTTCGAGCGCGTCCGCTCGAGCTATGTCGAGGAAGTCGGCGACAAGCAGCTCATCGAGTCGGCGATCAACGGCATGCTGAGCTCGCTCGACCCGCATTCGAGCTATCTCGACGCCGATAATTTCGAGGACATGCAGGTCCAGACCAAGGGCGAGTTCGGCGGGCTCGGCATCGAGGTCACCATGGAGAACGGCGTGGTGAAGGTGGTGTCGCCGATCGACGACACCCCCGCCGCGCGCGCCGGCATCATGCCCGGCGACTACATCACCCATATCGACGGCGAGCCGGTGGTCGGCCTCAATCTCTCGGACGCGGTCGACAAGATGCGCGGGCCCGTGGATTCCGAGGTCGAGCTCACCGTCGTGCGCGGCAAGGACGAGCCCTTCCAGGTCAAGCTGAAGCGCGCCGTCATCAAGATCCAGTCGGTCCGCTCGCGGCTGGAGGGCGACATCGCCTATGTCCGCATCACGAGCTTCAGCGAGCAGACCGATCTCGGGCTGCGGACCGCCGTCGAGACCCTGAAGAAGCAGTCGGGCGGCAAGCTCGCCGGTCTCATCCTCGACCTGCGCAACAACCCGGGCGGATTGCTCGATCAGGCGATCGCGGTTTCCGACGATTTCATCCAGCAGGGCGAGATCGTCTCCACCCGCGGGCGCGATCCGAAGGCGGGCCAGCGCTTCAACGCCGAGCCCGGCGACATCACCAACGGCCTGCCGATGGTGGTGCTGATCAACAGCGGCTCGGCCTCCGCGTCGGAGATCGTTGCCGGCGCGCTGCAGGACCATCACCGCGCGATCCTGCTCGGCACGACCTCCTTCGGCAAAGGCTCGGTGCAGACCATCATCCCGCTGCCCGGCCATGGCGCGATCCGCCTGACGACGGCGCGTTACTACACCCCGTCCGGCCGTTCGATCCAGGGCAGCGGCATCGTGCCCGACATCGAGGTGCGGCAGGCGAAGATCGAGGTCATCGAGGAAGGCGAGCGTCACGAGGCGGATCTGCCGGGGGCGCTCAACAACGACACGGTGGAGCCGAACGGCGAAGCCGCGCCGGAGAACGGCGAGACGCCGGCGGAGAGCCCGGACGGCGCCGACGCCGCCCCGACGCCGGACCCGGCGGCGAACCCGACCAACGCCGCGGCTGCGCCCGAGCAGGACTATCAGCTCGCGCGCGCGCTCGACCTGCTGCGCGGCCTTGCCCTGATGCAGCAGACCCAGAAGACGGATTGACGGAGCGGCTCGCCCGCAAAGGGGGCGAGCCCTTTGGACCTCTCGGGGGGAGGTTTAGGGTGGCCGACGAGGAAGCGAGGCGAGGCGGCACCGGCCGCGCCTTCATGGCGCTGGCCGTTCTGCTGCTGCTCGCCGCGGCGGGAAGCGCCTTCTGGCTGCACCAGACGGGAGAGCTGGCGCCGCTCCTCGCCGCGAAGCCGCTCGTCGATCTGCCGCTCCCGCCGCCCGAAGCGCCGGCGCCGGAAAGCGCGGACGCCGCGACGCAATCCGGCATGACGGCCCCCGACGAGGACACGACCCCAGCCGCACCAATCGACGCCGCCCCCACCGAAGCCGCGACAACCGAAGCCGCCCCAACCGAAGCCGCCCCAACCGAAGCCGAGGGCGAGCCATCGGCGGCAAGCGAGACGACACCGGCCGCAGCAGCCGAGGCAGCCGAGGAACCCACCCTCACCCCGCCGCCCCCGGCCTCGCCCGCGCCGGGCAGCGACACGGCCGACGCGCTCGCCGCCGCCTCGCCGGAGGCGACGGAGCCGACATCGCCAGAGGCGACGGAACCTGCAGCACCGGCGGCGACAGAGCCGGCGGCGCCGGGCGAACCCGACGAAACGACGCCGACCGAAACCGTGCCTTCCGAGGCAAGCGAGGCCGCGGCCGAGACGCCCGCCGAGGCAAGTCCGGCCGGGGGCCCGGCAGAGGATGCGGGCGGGTCCGACGCCGATCCGAGCCTGTCACCTTCGACGGCGCTTGCGACCGGCGCGGCGCCGGACGCCCCGGCCGCGCCGCAAACCGCGACCGCAACGCCCGAAAGCGAGCCCGCCGCCCCCGGCACGACCGAGCTTGCCGCGGCAACACCCCCCGCCGCGCCGATCGATCCGCCCTGGCGGCGCTATGCGCGGCCTTTCCCGCTCGCCGATTCGCGACCCCGCATCGCCATCGTCGTGACCGAGCTCGGCCTCAGCCGCGCCGCGACCGAGGCCGCGATCGACCGGCTGCCGCCGGAGGTCACGCTCGCCTTCAATCCGCTGGCACCGGACCTGCAATCCTGGATCGTCAAGGCGCGCGCCCGCGGCCATGAGGTGATGCTCGATCTCCCGATGGAGCCGCTCGCCTATCCGAGCGAGGATCCGGGGCCGAACGCGCTGCTCGCCTCGCTCGGCGAGGTCGAGAATCTTCGACGGCTCGGATTCCTGCTCGCGCGCGCCGACGGCTATGTCGGGGTCGCGACCTATATGGGCTCGCGCTTCGAAGGGTCGGCCGAGCTGATCGAGCCGGTGCTGCGCCGCCTCGCGGAGAAAGGCTATCTCTTCCTCGCGAACCGCTCCGGCCCGACCAGCGAGGTCCCCGCCCTCGCGGCGTCGCTGCAGCTTCCCTATGCCGGCAACGACCGGTTCCTCGACACCGAGGCGACGCGGGTCGCGATCGACGGCCGGCTGCAGCAGCTCGAGCGCCTCGCCCGCACGCGCATGGGCGCCGTCGCCATGGGGCTGCCCTATCCCGTGACCATCGAGCGGGTCGCCGCCTGGGCCGAGACGCTGGGGGCGAAGGGCATCGCGCTCGCGCCGGTATCCGCCCTCGTCAGCGTGGTCGAGCCATGACCGCAGCCGGACGCGGCAAGGGCGGCGCGGAGCGTCCGCTCCGCTATCGGCGCGGCGTCGGCATCATGCTGCTGAATGCCGCCCGTCAGGTCTTCGTCGCCAAGCGCATCGACATGCCGAGCGACGCCTGGCAGATGCCGCAGGGCGGCATCGACAAGGGCGAGACGCCGGTCGCCGCCGCCTGGCGCGAGATGCGCGAGGAGATCGGCACCGATCGCGCGACGCTGCGCGCCGAAAGCCGGGACTGGCTGCGCTACGACCTGCCGGCGGAGCTGGCGCCGCGGCTCTGGGGCGGACGGTTCCGCGGCCAGGAGCAGAAATGGTTCGTCTTCGATTTCGCCGGCCGCGATTCCGACATCGACATCGCGCAGGACCGTCATCCGGAGTTCTCCGACTGGCGCTGGGTGGAGATGGCGCGGCTGCCGGCGCTGATCGTCCCCTTCAAGCGGCAGCTCTACACCGACCTCGTCGCCGAGTTCTCGCCGCTGCTCCGCGACCGCTGA
>CAZMUZ010000129.1:6186-10131 GCA_964569315.1 uncultured Rhodospirillaceae bacterium
GCAGCTCTACACCGACCTCGTCGCCGAGTTCTCGCCGCTGCTCCGCGACCGCTGAGGCAATCGGCCGGTCCGACCGCGGGGCAGATCGATAGGCGATTTCGCCGCCGGCCCGCCTGCCTTAGGCTCGCATCGCCGGGCGAGGCGGATGTCGGACAGGCCGCCGGGCGGCACGTCTTCCACGTCACCGACGAGGGTTCGCGATGCTTCCGAAAACGGTCGATACCCTCGTCATCGGCGGCGGATCGGGCGGGGCCGCGCTCGCGGGGCTCATCGCGGAGCGCTCGAACGAGACCGTGCTCCTCGCCGAGGCCGGGCCCGATTACGGCCCGCTCGCCATGGGGCGCTGGCCGGCCGAGATGCTGGATGCGCGGCGCCTCCCGGCGAGCCACGACTGGGGCTATCACTCGGGCGATCTCATGGGCGGTCGGCGGCTCGATTTCGAGCGGGCGCGCGTCATCGGCGGCTGCTCCGCGCATAATGGCTGCAGCGCCGTCTGGGGCACGCGGGCGGACTATGACGGCTGGGCGGCGCTGGGGCTTCCCGGCTGGTCGCTGGCGGAGGTGCGGCCGCTTCTCGCGGCGGCCGACCGACGGCTGCGGGTAAGGCGCTTCCGGCCGGAGCAGGTGCCGCCCTTCCAGCAGGCGAGCTACGACGCGATGCGCGCCTTCGGCCTGCCGGCGGCGGACATCAACGATCCCGAGGCGGATATCGGCGTCGATTTCTGCCCGATGAACAGCCATCTCGGGATCCGGTGGAACACCGCCTTCGGCTATCTCGACCCGGTGCGCCATCGCGAGACCCTGACGGTCGCCGGCGGCGCGCTTGCCGACCGGCTGCTGATCGAGGCGGGACGGGTGCGCGGTGCGGTCTTCCGCCATGCGGGCAGCCGCGTCGAGGTCGAGGCCGGCCGCACGGTGCTGGCGGCGGGCGCCTACGGATCGCCGGCGATCCTGCTGCGGTCCGGCATCGGCGACCCCGACGCGCTCCGCCGCCTCGGCATCGCGCCCGCCCATCCGCTCGCCGGGGTGGGGCAGAATCTCCAGGACCACCCGGCGGTGGCGGTGCGGTTTTCCGGAACGCCCGCGCTCGAGCAGCGCTCGGCCGCCTTCGAGGCGCGCGGCTGGTATCCCGACGAGCTGGTGATCGCGAAGGCGAGCTCCGGCCTCTATCGCGACGGCTTCGACCTGCATCTCTTCCCGACCGGCGGGCGCGTCGCGGACGGCGTCGAGGAATGGAGCTGGGCCTTCTTCGTTGCCTCGGTCCGCCCCCGCGCGCGCGGGCGGCTCGGCCTCGCCTCGGCCGATCCCGAGGCCATGCCGGCGATCGACCATCGCCATCTGGGGGACGCGGACCGGACGGACCTCGCCGCGCTCGTCGAAGGGGTGGCGCAGGTCCGCGCGATCGCCGCGACCGCGCCGCTCGCCGCCCTCATCGGCAAGGAAACCGACGATATCGGCAGCGGGAAGGCCGTCGCCGACTGGGTCCGGCGCAACGTGCAGCATTACTGGCATCCGGCCGGAAGCTGCGCCATGGGGCCGCGGCCGGAGAACGGCGCCGTGGTGGATGGCCGCGGCAAGCTGCACGGGCTCGAGGGCGGCTATGTCGCCGACGCCTCGATCATGCCGGTGGTGACGCGCGCCAACACCAACATCCCGACGGTGATGATCGCCGAGCGGATCGCGCGCTGGATGGTTTAGAGCGCGTTTCCTCGAGGTTGAACCGGAACGCGCTCCGGATTCATCAGTCCGGTCGCATTTTCTGACGCGAACCGGTGCCCACTTCGCGGGAAAATGCTCCGGATTCATCGGTCTGGTCGCATTTTCTGCCGCGAACCGGTGCCCACTTCGCGGGAAAATGCTCCGGGGCGCGATCGTCCCGCGCCGGCTCAGACGCCGGCGCGCTCCAGCCGGGCGAGACGGAACTGCATGATGCCGGCGGCGAGCCGCGACAGCGCGCGCTGCAGCCGGCCATTGGCCTTGAGCCCGGCCGCCTTCAGCACCATGCCGATGCCGCGCTCGATGTGGTGCATCTTGTAGAAGCCGTAGGCGCGGCGCGCATAGGCGCGGGTCCAGCGCTTGCGATCGTAGTCGGCGCCGGTGCCGCCATTGGCGGCGTAATAGGCATAGGCGAGCTCGTCGTCCTCGCTCTCCGCGATCCGCGAGAGCGCGACCAGCACGCGGCGCAGCCGGCCGATCCGCTCCTGCGCGATATAGCGGCGGAGATGGCCGTAGAAGAGCTTGTAGTGGCGGAACTCGTCGGCCGCGATGTTGCGGCAGATTTCCTTCAACACCGGCTCCTGCGACGCCTCCATGAGGGCGGTGTAGTAGGAGCTGGTCCCGGTTTCGACGATGCAGCGCGCCACCAGCTCGCTCGCGCGCGAGCCGCGGATCGACCTGGTGGCCTCGACCGGGATCGGCACGCCGCGCCTGAAGAGCGCGAAGCTCTGTTCGAAATCGAACGAAGGATCGGCGAGCTTCGCCCAGCGCGCGAGAGCCGCGCCATGCTGGATTTCCTCGACCGCCCAGCCCTCCGCGGCATCCTTGAAATCGGCGTCGTCGGAAAAGACCGAGCAGAGGTAGCGGCCGTAGTCGCCGCCATTGTACTCGACCATGCTCGCGGCCTTGACGATGCGGATGAGCTCGGGGTCGACGCTGGCGGCGTCGAACCGGTCCCAGGGTATGTCGTCGAGCGTCCAATGCTTCATCGCCCTGACCTCCCAACCGACCTTCGGCCGCACGGCTGACACGCTTCCCCGTTCATATATTGGGAGCGCCCCGGGCCGCGATCAAGCCGGTTTTTCGCGTCGAAATCGAGGGATTCCAACGCACTAGATGCGACGGATCGCCTATTGACCAGGCCCGATCCCCTTGGATCCGTGACGTAAGCAACGGTTCAGTAGGGTTGCGGCTCCAGCGCGGCGAGCTTGGCTTCGCCGATCGCCACCTGCCGTTCGGCCGCCTTGCGGGAAGGCTCTTCCCGCGCATCCGCGAGGTCCTCGCGCGCCGCCTTGAGGTCCGCCTCGGTCCGGCCCCGGTCGAGCTCGGCCAGCGGCGCCGCTTCCTCGGCCAGCACCGTGCAGCGCTCGCCGGTCACCTCGACGAAGCCGCCGCCGACGAAGATCCGGTCGGTCACCTGCCCGTTCTCGAAGACGGCAATGACGCCCGGCCGCACCGTCGCGATCAGCGGGGCATGGCCCGGCAGCACGCCCATGTCGCCCTCGGTGCCCGGCACGACGACCATGTCGACGGGACGGGACACCAGCAGGCGTTCCGGCGATACCAGTTCGAACAGGGTCTGCTCGGCCATGATGCTGCGGCCCTTCTTACCCGATCCCTACGCGCCGGCTCAGGCCGCTTCGGCCGCCATGTGGCGGGCCTTGTCGACCGCTTCCTCGATCGTGCCGACCATGTAGAAGGCGGCTTCCGGAAGGTCGTCATACTCGCCGGCGATGATGCCCTTGAAGCCCTTGATGGTGTCTTCGATCTTGACGAACTTGCCGGGCGAACCGGTGAAGACTTCCGCCACGTGGAAGGGCTGCGACAGGAAACGCTGGATCTTGCGCGCGCGCGATACCACGAGCTTGTCCTCTTCCGAGAGCTCGTCCATGCCCAGGATGGCGATGATGTCCTGCAGCGATTTGTAGGTCTGCAGCACGCGCTGCACTTCGCGGGCGACCTTGTAATGCTCCTCGCCGACGACCCGCGGATCGAGAATGCGGCTCGTGGAGTCGAGCGGATCGACCGCCGGATAGATGCCGAGCTCGGCGATCTGGCGCGACAGCACGGTGGTCGCGTCGAGATGGGCGAAGCTGGTGGCCGGCGCCGGGTCGGTCAGGTCGTCGGCGGGCACGTAGATGGCCTGCACCGAGGTGATCGAGCCCTTCTTGGTGGTGGTGATGCGCTCCTGCAGCGCGCCCATGTCGGTCGCGAGCGTCGGCTGATAGCC
>CAZMUZ010000130.1:0-5669 GCA_964569315.1 uncultured Rhodospirillaceae bacterium
GGCTTGGCCAGCCGCATGGAAGAGCCGGCCGAGACAACCTTCGGAAACACTGCCAAACAAGAAGGCCGGCCCTTTCGGGCCGGCCTTTGTCGTCTCGGAGCGGGTCTTCTGCGGTCGCTCTGACGTTTTGTCACTCGATCGGAATTTCCTTGAAGGCGAGATTGATGTCGATGCCTTGGGAAGCCCGATAGGCCCGCATGACCAGATAGAACACCAAGCCAAGCACGAAGATCCCGATCACATAGGGGATCTGGTCCGGGGCATGGCCGGCCGCCACACCGTCGAACCAGAGCGACCAGAAGTAGAACTGGGACGCCAGGAAGCCGAGGCCACAAGCCACGGTCATCAGGGGCAGTCCGAACAGCTTCTTCCGGGCGATCGGCGATTTCTCGTAGATATGCGGCCGCTTGTACGGAAAGAACATTCCCGCCAGCAGCACCACGCTCCAGGCGATCACCTGCGCTTCGATCAGGATCACGATCTTGGAGAAGGATTCGGTGAAGACCAGCAATCCCATGAAGAAGATCATGATGCCGGCGCAGACGAAGATCGACACCGTCGGGGTATGCCTCTTCTGCGAAACCGTGCCGAGGACGTCCGGTGCGACGCGGTCGAACGCCCAGGCGACCATGGCCCGCACCGCGTAGCTATGGATGCCCGGGATCCACATCCAGATCCACAGGATCACGCCGACCGAGCAGATCAGCGTGATGAGCCAGGACTGGCTGATGATGCCCGACAGCAGGTTGATCGAGGGTTCCGTCGGCATGGCGACGACCGGTGCCGCCGCCGTGGCAGGGTCGGTCCACACGTTGTAGACCACCGAACCCAGGAAGTCGTAGCCGAACACCCGATAGGCGAGCCAGATCGTCAGCACCCAAAGCACGGTCGCCGTGATGACCGCGCCGAGCATGCCGTAGGTCTGCGCCCGCTCGACCGACTTGATCTCGCCCGCGATGGCGATCGAGTAGGCCGCGCCGACCAGCGGCAGGAATGCCCAGTTCGAGACGCCGAGTGTCGTGGTCCAGTCGGCACCCGCCGTCGTCCAGCCGTTCGCCGCCGCCGAGGCGATGATCGCGTTGTATGGGTCCGTCTGCCCCATCGGCGCGGCCATGACCGTGTTGAAGTTGGTCACGAACTCGTCATGCGAGCCGAACAGCAGCACCAGCACCTGGATGAGGGAACCCAGCAGAACGAGGACGAACACCGCCTTGTGCACCGCGAGGAACCGCTTCATGCCCGAGGCCTGGAGCAGCCCCGAGAGGATCAGAATGCCGGAGCCGATCAGGAAGAGCGGCCAGCCGGAGCTGATCGCCGTCGCCAGATCCTGGACGCCCTGCGAGCCCGACATGAAGCCGATCATCGCCAATGCCGGCGCGACGCCGAGGATGATGATCCAGTAGGCCGCGATCGCGCCGTAGAACAGCGGCGGGACGATGTCGCCGAAGCTGAGCATGAGGGCGAGCCATGGCGGCAGGATGCGCGTGCCGAAGACATAGACGCCGCCTGAGCGCGGGAGAGTGACCGACCAGCAAATCATCCCGAAGGCGATCGCCGCCATCATGATGCCGGCCAGAATCGATCCGAGGATCATGTTCCCGCCCGGATAGAAGGCGGGACCGTAATAGAGCATCGTGACGAGGCCGAGCCCCACGCTCACGAGGCCGGTATTGTAGACGAATGTATCGAAGGTGCCGGCCGTCCGAATGAGGCCGGACGCCTTGCGCAGGAAAATCCGCTGCTCGCCCGGAGCGCCTTGGGTAGTGCTCATGCTCCAACTTCCTCCCGTTCGCGCGGGTTCCTTTATGGTCCCGTCGTCGTTGTTGGTTGCGTGTCTACGCCATTCGGACAAATTTTTTGACTTGGTGGTCAAACTCCTCAGGCCCGCGTTCCCCGATATGGCGAAGCGGGCGAATAGTAGGGCAGAAATCCTCTCCCGTCGAGTTGCCGCGAGGCCGCTGCTCACGACGCGCGACCCCAGGTTGACGCACCGGCGTCGGCGCGTTCTCCGTTATCATCGTCGAGCAAAGCCGCTTGGGCGGCGCCGGTCGGCAGCGGAGGCCCTCGTGCTGCGACGGGATCCGCCGCAGCGCGGCGGCAAATGACGTCTCAGGCTGCGGGTGCGGGCGCACCGCCGGCGAGCGACTGTCGCGCGGCCGCCGCCTCGACGGCCGAGTCGCCGCCGCCCGCCACCTGCACCGTCGGAAAAGCGAACTTGATCCCGCTCGCGTCGAACGCCTCCTTGATCAAGGCGTAGGCCTTGCGGCGGATCACGAACTGCTCGCCGGGCCGCGTCATCATCTTCATCCGGATCTGGATCGCGAAATCCCCGAACTGCTCGACACCCTGCATCTTGAGGGGCTCGAGAATATGCGGCGCGAACTCGGGATCCTGGGCGAGTTGCTTTCCAATGTCCTTGATGATCTTCCGAGCCTTGCCGAGATCGCTGTCGTAGGTGATGCCGATGGTAAGCTTGTCGATCACCCAGTCGCGGCTCATATTCTGCACGGCGCCGAGCTCGCCGAAGGGAACGGTGAAGAGCGGCCCGCGATGGTGCCTGAGCTTGACCGAGCGCAGGCTGAAGGATTCGACTGTTCCCTTGTAGCTGCCGCTCTGGATGTATTCGCCGATGCGGAAGGCGTCGTCGAGCAGGTAGAACACGCCGCTGATGATGTCCTTGACCAGCGTCTGCGCGCCGAAGCCGATGGCGACGCCAACCACGCCGGCGCCGGCGATGAGCGGCGCGATCTCGACGCCCATGGTCGACAACACCATCAGCACCGACATGACCAAAAGCACGACCAGCAGCACATTGCGAAGGATCGGGAGCAGCGTGCGCAAGCGCGCCTGGCGCCTTGCATCTTCCGTGCCGGCGGCGCTCGCGATATGCACCCTCGCGAGGCGACGATCGATGAGGGAGCGCGCCATCTGCCAGATGAGCTCCGCCACCAGCAGGATGACCACCGCATTCAACGCACCGCGCACCAGCCTTGTAGAGAGCGTATCGCTGGCGGTCAGAGCCACCAGATCGACGTCCCATGCGCGGGCGAGCAGCAGGGTCGCGCCGATGATGAGCGCCGCGCGCGCGCCGCGCTCCAGCGCGACGACGAGCAGATCGGGCGTCTTGAGATCGGTTTCGCTGGCGCCGGCGGGACGAAGCAGGTGGTTGATGGCGCTTCGCATCAGTCGCATTGCCGCCGGCAACCCCACGACATAGACCATGAGCCAGAAAGTCGGCATGGCGCTCACGACCCAGACCAGCCAGAGGACGACGAAGTAGACCGTCAGCATGATTGCGATCGCGGTTCTGCCGATGCGGTGAGGTTCGCCGGGAGCCTCGGGTGCGGTCGGCCAGCGCCAGGCGACCTCGATGCCGATCGCCAGCAGGCCGAGCCCCAGGAAGTAGGCCAAGAGATGGCGTGCCGGTTCGGAGAAGCCGATGGTGACCAGGAGGCCGACCGTTACCCATCCGAAGGCGAGCCAGCCGACGAAGAGGCCGATCCGGCGATACCAGAACCAGGCCGCCGGCGTGTCCACCGGGATGATGCGGAAGCGCTCGCCGCCCGGCGCCAGCAGGAACCGACCCGCGACGAGCGAAAGACGCAAGGCGAGAAAGGCGATCAAGTAGCCGAGCACGACTTCCCGCAGGAGCGGCGGCCAGTCGAAGGCGAGGAACGATCCGACGCTGCCGATCGCAAAACTACCGACAAGCCCCGCGCCATAGAGAAGTCGTGCGACGACCGCGCGCAACCGCTGCCTGACGGTGGCGAGCGGCGAGGAAACGATACGGCGTTCCACGCGAGCGGTCGCGAGACCGTAGAGCCATTCGACGCCGAAGCCCATGGCGACGAAGCCGGCGACCAAGAGAAGGATCTGAATGAGGCCGCGCTCCTCGAACTCGAGCGAGAGGATGATCCATAGCCGCTCGAACTCGATCGGCAGGGCCGGCAGCGCCGCGGATAGTTCGGCGATATGGGTACGGACCGCGCCGAGCCGCCGCGCCATGTAGCCCGCCATGCCGGTCTCGGGCGCGGGCTGGTTTGCCGGCACCGTTGCGGCCGGCGCGGTGGTCACCGGCGCCGTAGGACGTTGCCGCTCGAGCCAGTCGCGCACCGTCGGATCGGCCAGGAGGTCGAGCAGCTCGCGTACCTGCGGCGGCGTTTCGACGGAGGATTCGGGCGCAGGAGCGGCGGTCTGGGCGACGGCGTCCGTCGCCTGCCATCCGAACAGCAGCACCAGCAACAGGATGCATCGCGTCATTAAAGTAACGGCGCCGCTTCTGGCCACGACCGCATGGTAGCAGGATCGCAAGGGCGCACCATCGGCGACCTCGGGCCCCACCGCTTTCGTCATGGAATCTTGTAGCTGAGCTCCCGCCAATAGACGATACCGGAGGCTTCCTGCGGTGCCTTACCCTCGGCCGCCTTCAGGCGCTGACCGAAATCGCTGCGAATGATGACCTGGCCGCCGCCGGTGATCCCTTCGAAGCGGCCAGTGCCGCCGGTAATCGTGAAATCGCCATGACAGCCGACGAGAAACACGCCGCTGCAGGCGATGTCCCCATAAACTCGGTCGTCATTCTCGCCCTGCACCACGCAGTGGCCGGTGCCGGTTTGTTTGCCGTCCGTCACACTGATCTTGATGATCGCGGGACAAGTTAGGCGGCCGGACGCCACCGGCCCCTTCTCGGTTTCGATGTAGAGCGTGCCGCCGATCGCACCGACGAATGTCGCCTGATCCGGACCGGTGTCAAAGAGCTGGCCGCCGCCCTGCCAGACGGAGAAGGCGGTCACGGTCGTTTCCTCGGCCGCTTGCGAGGAGAAGGACGCGGCCGTCAGCAAAGCGACAAGGCCGCCTCGCACCAGAAACTTCGCTGCATGTCGAGATCTCATCTTCCCCTCCCGGGACGCCGTCCCGACAATAGCTGACTGTCCTTTGTGGTTCCGGCTCAATCGAAGCCGATATAGACGGCGTCGCCGCCGAGCGAAAGGGCAAGCCCCTCGCGTTTCGCGTCAAGGTGCAGCACCACGCCTTGGCTGTTCTGGAGCCAGAGCTCGCCGGTGCTTACGGTGCCGACTGCGAGCCCGTAACGGGCCTGCACGTAAGCGCCCGCGAAGTCTTCGAGGCGGGTCAGATTGTACACCTCGCCGACGGCGGTCATCTTGGAGATGCCGAAGCCGCCGATCCCGAGCCCTCCGATCGAGAAATCGTAGCTGCGGCCGCCATAGCTCAGCTCACCGCCGCCGAGATTGCCGCTGCCGATGAAGGCGATCTGCACCTGCTCGATGCGCACAGTGCCGGACTGCTTGAGATCCTCGCCAAGCGCGGGCGCTCCGGTGTAGACACCGAACGCCACGATCACAAAAAGACAAACTAAGAGGTGGCAGCGGCCCGCGCGAAAACTCATTCCCATCGGCATTTCCCCTCACAGCGGCATGCCAAGGGCTTTCCGTCCTACCTTGGTCCGCGGACAGAACCATAAACCTATCTCTCTCCAGGTGGCAATGAACGCTCGCGCACTGCAGCCGTCTGCGGCGCACGGGTCGCGCCGGTCTATCCGAACGGACAGGTCGCCTCGGGTATCCGGCTGGGGTTCGACGTTTCGCCGTTGCCGACCGGGGGCAAGGCCGCAGGGCAGGATCCCCGATGAGCACCGGCCGAGCGCAACC
>CAZMUZ010000130.1:5679-9953 GCA_964569315.1 uncultured Rhodospirillaceae bacterium
CGTCGGCGCGCTGAGCCGCTTCGCCCATCGGGACAACCGAATCGACGTCGCAAATGCGGCGGAAGGCCCGGATGCGCGAACGCCCTAGAGATCCAGCACGAGCCGGGCCGTTTTCGAACGCGAGCAGCAGACGGCAATCAGCTTGTTCTGCGCCTTCTCCTGCGCATCCAGCACGAGATCGCGGTGGTCCGGCACGCCCTCGATCACGCCGGTGAGGCAGGTCGCGCAGATGCCTTCCTGGCACACGCTGTCCACATGGATGCCGTTCTCCTCGAGCACGCTGAGGATCGTTCGATCCGCCGGCACCTGCATGACCTTGCCGCTCTTGGCCGCCACCAGCTCGAAAGGCCGGTCGCCCTGGTGAGGCTGCGCCGGCTCGCCGGTGCCGGAAAAGAACTCGAAATGGACGGTACCGGTCGGCCAGTGAGCCGCCGCCTGCTCGACCGCCTTCATCAGTCCGTTGGGACCGCAACAATAGAGATGCGTCCCCGGCGGCACGGTCTTCAGCAGCGCCCGCAGATCGAGGCCCTTCGCCGGGTCTCCCCCATCGTGATGGAAGCCAACGCGGGAGGCGAAGGGCTCGCCGCCGAGCTCCGCGCGAAAGGCGGTGGTCTCGACGGTGCGCGAGCAATAGTGCAGCCGATAATCGGAGTCGGTGCGATTGAGGGCGCGGCACATGGCGAGGATCGGCGTGATGCCGATGCCGCCGGCGATCATGAGATAGCCCTTCGCGCCATCGACCAGGGCGAAATTGTTCCTGGGCGCGCTGACCGTCAACTCCGCGCCTTCGTGGACCTTGTCATGCATGAAACTCGATCCGCCGCGCCCGTTGGGCTCGCGCAAGACGGCGATGACATAGCGGTGCGTCTCGGCCGGGTCGTTGCAGAGCGAGTAATGCCGCTGCAGCCCGTTCTCGAGATCGACCAGCAAATGCGACCCCGCCGTGAAGGGAGGCAGACTCTTGCCGGCCGGATCCACCAGCGTAAAGGACTTGATGCCGGACGCCTCCTCCCGCACTTCGACGACCCGAAGCTTCAGGCGAGCGTCCGTCGAGCCAGATGTCTGATCGGAAGCCATGTCTGCCTTTGTGCCAACCCCGCGCCTCCGCGCGGGGGCGTCGATCGTTGCGGGTTTTTAAACCAGCCGGTCCCGTTGCGGCAACCGAAGTGTTGCCATTCCGACGGCGCTCTCGCCGCGACCCATTTCGTCGTATATAGGCACGTTTTTCCCGCACAATAGGGTTTTTCCCGCCATGCCGGTCCTCGAAGTCTTCCAGTCGATGTGGGCGATGGAACGCCGTCGCCCCGATGGCCTCGAATGGCCGCTCGAGGAGAAGGTGGCGATGATTGCCGGGGCCGGCTATGACGGCGTCGACATCGTCGCCAGCGATCCGATCGCGGCGAACATCGGCCCCCTGCTGCGACAGGCGAGGCTCGCGGCGACGGTAACGGCATTTCCGAAGGCCGCGGACGACCTGCGGTCGGCAATCGATCTCGCGCTGTCGCTCGAGGCGCGGCATCTCAACATCATCGGCCAAGTCTATCCCTACACCGTCGAGGAAGGTGCCTGTTACGTACGCGCGTGGCTCTCGGCCGCCGAGCGGGCCGGGCTGAAGGTCACCGTAGAGACCCATCGCGACTGCATCACGACCGACATGCTCTACACGCTGCAACTCATGAAGGCGGTGCCCGAGATGCGGATCTGTGCGGATCTCTCGCATTTCGTCGTCGGTCGCGAATTCACCTGGCCGATCCAGGATGAGGTGCATGCGCAAATCCAGACGGTTCTCGATCGCGCGGACGCGTTTCAGGGGCGCATCGCCACTCGCGAGCAGATCCAGGTGCCGATCGCCTTTCCGCAGCATCGGAAATGGGTCGAGCTCTTTCAACGCTGGTGGAGCCGCGGCTTCGCCTCCTGGCGCAGGCGTGCCGGCCCGGGGGATCGCCTCAACTTCCTCTGCGAGCTCGGACCTCGCGAATATGCGATCACCGGCGCGGACGGTTACGAGCTCTCCGACCGCTGGGAGGAGGCCCTCGCGATCAAGGGCTTCGCGCGCGAGATCTGGGCCAAGCTCGAGGCCGAACCGCGCTGACCCCTTCCGGCGTGCTTTCCGCTATTGCGGCAGGCTCAGCGGCGATATCTCGTCGGCCGTGCGCTTCGCCCAATCCACGGTCGGCACGCGGTCGAGCGCCCGCTTCTGCCCCGCCTCCAGCCGGTCGAGCACATCGTCCTGGTCCATGGTCAGGACTTTGCGGTCCTTCACCACCTGCTCGCCATTGACGAACACGTCGCGCACCGCGCCAGCGACGCCGGAATAGACCAGCGAGCGCAGCGGATCGCGCACTGGCCGCATCGAAGGATGCGAGAGATCGACCAGCACGATGTCGGCTTTGGCGCCGGCCGATATGCGGCCGAGGTCGTCGCGGCCGAGCGCCTTCGCGGCGCCCAGGGTCGTAATCTCGAACACATGCTCGGTCCGCAGCAGATCGACATGGCCGCTCGCGACCTTCGACATGAGCCCCGCGATCCGCATCTCCTCGATCATGTCATGGGGGTAGCAGTCCGTGCCGAGCGCCATGTTGACGCCGGCTGCGCGGTAGCCGCCGAGGCTCCGCATCATGTCGCCCCATTGCGCGAAGGCCCGCGGGCAGTGGACGACGGTGGTGCCGGTCTCGGCGAGGCGATCAAGATCCTTGCGCTCGTGGTGATTGACCCAGGGATGCTGATCGATGTTGATCGCGTGCCCGAGCAGCGTGCGAGATCCGAGCACACCGATCTCTGCCAGCCACTCGATCGGCGTCTTGCGATGGCGCCGGATCATCTCGCGAAACTCCATCACCGACTGCGCCGCGTGGGTCTGCAGCGGGATGCCGCGATCCTCGGCTGCCTGTTTGCATTTCCCGAAGAGCTCCGGCGTACAGGTGTCGGCTTGCGCCGCACCGACCATGCCATGGAGCCGGCCCGAGGAATGGCGCATGGCTTCGTCGATCAGCTCCAAGGATCGGGCAAGATTCTGGATCCCCTTGGCCTCGTACCAGGTGTAGACATGATCGCGGCCGTTGGGAGTGCCCCAGTGGCCGGATTGCACCATCGGGCAGACATAGGTGCGGATGCCGGTGCGGCCGAGCATCTCGACCCAGCCCTCATAGGGCAGGCCGGAGCAGTAGAGCTCCGCCATAGTGGTGCAGCCGCTGCGCAGGAGGTCACAGACCGAGGCCTGAGTCGCAGCCACGGCGGATTCGGCATCTTCCTGGAGCACCCAAGTATATTCGAAGAGCTGGGTCATCCACATATGCTTGGACGCCAAATCCTCGAAAAAGCCCTTGCCGTGCATCTCCATATAGGCGTGCAGATGGAGGTCGAGCAGGCCCGGCATGACCATGAGCTGCCGGCCATCGATGGTTCGATCGGCTTGGCCGCCATAGTCGGAGCCGACGAAGGCGATACTGTCGCCGGCGAAGGCGACGTCCTGGTTGCGCAGATAGCGATGCCCGTTTCGCGCCGGATCGAAGGCGATGATCCAGTCGGCATTCTTGATAAGCGTCGTCGTTGCCATGGCTGGCTTCCTCCTTCGCTCGCAAGGCCGATCGGACCGGCGCGGACGATCTCCCGCGCCGGCTCCGCTTTCAGCAGCCCTTGTGCCCGGGCGGATGCCCCTTCCATTCCTTCGGCAGCTCCGGCACCCGCCCGTCATAGTAGGGCAGCTCGTCGATGCGCGGCTTGTAGCTGCCATCGTCGATGCATTTCTTCACATGGCGTGCGATCTCTTCCATGGTGGCGAACCAGACGCCGCCCTTCTTCTGCATGTCCTCGATCATCCGGCCGACGCGGGCGCAGCGCGCGAGGCGGCCCGAAACGAAGGGATGCCAGACCGCGACCCAGAGGCCCTTGTGCTCCCACATCTCCTCGAACTCGGACATGTAGACATGCATGGCCTCATTCGGAGACTTGATGGGCATCAGGTAGTTCATCTCGGGGCTGTGGGTGTAGTGCGGCCAGTCGTCCATCGCCCAATGGGACGGCAGCTCGATCAGGCTGCCGTGTTTCGACTTCAGCACATAGGGAATGTCGTCGCCCATGAGCGAGGCGTCGTAGAGGAAGTCGTTCTGGCAGAGGATGTCGGCCGAGTTCTTCGAAAAATTATAGAGCGGCGCGCGATAGCCCCGCGGCTTCTGACCGGTCATCTTCTTGATGGTGTCGATGGCGCGGCTCGTCCAGTAAGCCTCGCCCTCGCGGGTCTGCTCGTTCGGATGCTCGTGCAGATAGCCGTGATG
>CAZMUZ010000131.1:0-9909 GCA_964569315.1 uncultured Rhodospirillaceae bacterium
GGAAGACGCGGTGCATTCGCTGAAGGGCATCAAGAACGTCATCGACCTGCGCAACCTCGGGCTGGTCTGCGGCATCGAGCTCGAGCCGATCGCCGGCAAGCCGACCGCGCGCGCCTTCGATGCCTTCCTGCAATGCTACGAAAAGGGCCTCCTGATCCGCACCACCGCGGACATCATCGCGCTCTCGCCGCCGCTGATCGCGAAGAAGACGCATATCGACCAGATTTTCGATACGCTCGGCGGCGTGCTGAAGACGCTGAACTAGCTTTCGGCTAGGATATGATAGGCAGGGCTGGGCTGGCCCCGTTCATCGGGGCCGGCTGGCTCTGGCCAGGGAGACCGGGAACCGCGTTTCATCGCCGAAGCGCGTCACCCGACGGGACGGGGTCAGGATTGCTGCCGGCGCCATCGCCTCGAACGGGGCCGATCGGAACGCCGGCAAACGGGAAATGTCAGAAGGATTGCGAGGCCGGGACCGAGAGGGTCGCCGGCTGCGTCATCGTGGGAGCCATGTGGGAGTAAATCATGCTGATTGGTGTGCCTAAGGAGATCAAAGTCCATGAGTATCGCGTCGGCCTCGTGCCGGCCGGTGTGCGCGAGCTCGTGCACAATGGTCACAAGGTACTGGTGCAGGCCGGCGCCGGTGCCGGCATCGGCTTCGACGACGAGGCCTACAAGAAGGCCGGCGCGTCGATCGCGAAGAATGCGGCCGAGGTGTTCGCCAAGGCGGACATGATCGTGAAGGTGAAGGAGCCGCAGGCGAATGAATGCAAGATGCTGCGGAAGGGCCAGGTGCTCTTCACCTATCTCCATCTGGCGCCGGATCCGGAGCAGACCAAGGGGCTGATCAAGTCGGGGGCGACGGCGATCGCCTACGAGACCGTCACCAGCGACCGCGGCGGCCTGCCGCTGCTGGCACCCATGAGCGAGGTCGCGGGCCGCATGTCGATCCAGGTCGGCGCCTTCTACCTGCAGAAGGAGCCGGGCGGATCGGGCGTGCTGCTGGGCGGCGTGCCGGGCGTGCTTCCGGCGAAGGTCACCGTCATCGGCGGCGGCGTGTCGGGGACCCACGCGGCGCAAATGGCGGTAGGACTCGGCGCCGACGTCACCATCCTCGACCGCTCGATCGACCGGATGCGCCAGCTCGACGACATCTTCGGCGGGCGCGTGAAGACGGCCTATTCGACCGTCGATGCGATCGAGAGTCACGTCGTCGAGTCCGACCTCGTGATCGGCGCCGTGCTGGTCCCGGGCGCGGCCGCACCGAAGCTCGTCACCCGCAAGATGATCAAGCGCATGCGCCCCGGCTCCGTGCTGGTGGACATCGCGATCGACCAGGGCGGCTGCTTCGAGACCTCGAAGGCGACGACCCATTCCAATCCGACCTTCGTGGTGGATGGGGTGGTGCATTACTGCGTCGCCAACATGCCGGGCGCCGTCGCGCGCACCTCGACCTTCGCGCTCAACAACGCAACCTTGCCCTTCACCGTGGCGCTCGCCAACAAGGGCTACAAGGCGGCACTCGCGGCCGACAAGCATCTGCTGAACGGGCTCAACGTCCATGAAGGCATGGTGACCTACAAGGCGGTGTCCGACGCTCTCAAGCTGAAGTTCACCCCGTCGCAGAAGGCGCTCGGGATCTGAACGCAGCCCTATAGACCGACGACCGAGAGGGCCTCGTCCGGCGGACGAGGCCCTTTTCGTTTCCGCCTATCGGAGAATTTCGCGCGCGATGATGTTGCGCTGGATCTCCGAGGAGCCCTCGAAGATCCGCAGGATGCGGGCATCGCGCGCGTAGCGTTCGAGCGGCAAGGCACGGCTGTAACCGTAACCGCCATGGATCTGCAGGGCGGCATCGGTCACGCGCCCGGCC
The DNA here is from genome assembly GCA_964569315.1 of uncultured Rhodospirillaceae bacterium. Lineage (GTDB taxonomy): Bacteria > Pseudomonadota > Alphaproteobacteria > Dongiales > Dongiaceae > CADEFF01. The sequence continues at coordinate 1,874 of CAZMUZ010000131.1, forward strand.
ATCTCCGAGGCATAGAGCTTGGCCACGGCCGCCTCGCGCGCGAAACGTTGGCCGGAATCGCGGGCGAGCGCCGCACGCCAGGTGAGCAGCCGCGCCGCCTCGAGCTCCGCATGCATGTCGGCCAGCATCCATTGCAGCCCCTGGAGATCGGCGATGGGCCGTCCACCGATCTGGCGCTGCTTCGCCCAGTCGCGGGCCGCGTCGAAGGCGGCGCCGGCGATGCCGAGCGCCATCGAGGCGATCTCCACCCGGCCCCGGTCGAGCACCGCCATCGCGGTCTTGAATCCGCTGCCGGCGGGACCGAGGAGCGCGTCGGCCGGCAGGCGGCAATCGAAGCCGAGCTCGAAGACCGGCGCGCCCTTAAGGCCCATGGTGCGCTCCGCCGCACCCTTCCGGAAGCCGGGCGTATCTCGTTCCACGAGGAAGGCCGAGAGCCCGCGCGCGCCGGCCGCAGGGTCGGTCTTGGCGAACACCACGACGAAATCGGCGAAGCCGCCATTGGTGATCCACTGCTTCGTGCCGGTGAGGTGCCAGCCGCCCTCGACCGCCTCGCCGCGCGTCGTCATGTCGGTCGGGTTGGAGCCGGCCTGGGGCTCCGACAAGGCGAAGGCGCCGAGCGCCCGCCCTTCGGCCGCGGCCGGCAGCCACCGCGCCTTCTGCGCCTTGCTGCCGGCAATAGCGATCGCATCGGTCGCGAGATAGTGCGCCGTCATCGCCGAGGTGGTTGCCGCGCAGGCGCCCGCGACGCGTTCCACCACGAGGCTGATGCCGAGGCTGCTGGCGCCTGCCCCGCCCTCTTCCTCGCGGAGATTGAGGCCAAGGAAGCCGAGCTTGCCGAGCTCGGCCAGGTTCTCGCCGACGAAGCTCGCGGCTTCGTCATGCGCCGCCGCGCGCGGCGCCAGCAAGTCACGCGCGACGCGCGCCGCCGTCTCCTCGAGCGCTCGCTCCTCCTCTCCGATCGTGAAATCCATCGGCGCCTCCTGCCGTCATACCGCGATCAGGCGATCGGCGTGAGCCTGCCTTCGACCGCCATCTGCCGCAGCTCGACCTTGCGGATTTTTCCGCTCGCGGTCAGCGGAAATCGCTCGACCGCGAAAACCCGCGCCGGCGCCTTGAACCTGGCGAGGCGCTCGCTGCAATAGGCCGTGACGTCCTGCGCCTGCGGCACCGGCGCCTGCCGGAAGCGAAGCGCCGCCGCGACGATCTCGCCGTAATACTCGTCCGGCACGCCGAAGACCGCGGCTTCGGCGATGCCGGGATGGGTTTCCAGCACCTGCTCGATCTCCGCCGGATAGATGTTCTCGCCGCCGCGGATGATCATGTCCCGAAGCCGCCCGCCGGCGATAACCACGCGGCCGGCCGGGGTGAGATAGCCGAGGTCGCCGGTCTTGAGCCAACCTTCCGCATCGATGGTTTCGGCGGTCGCTTCTGGCCGGTCGTAATAGCCGACCATGATCATGGGGCCCCGGGCCTCGATCTGCCCGATCTCGCCGGCAGGAAGAGCGGCACCGGTCTGCGGATCGGTGATCCGCACCGCGCAGCCCGGCAGAGGCAGGCCCGAGGTGGCGAAGCGCTCGGGATCGTCGAACGAAGGACAGGAGATCAGTGTCGCCGATTCCGTTTGCCCATAGACGTTGACCACGCCGGGGATCGGAAAGGCGCGCGCGCATTCCGCGAGCATCTCGGGATTGGCGTCGGCGCCGCCGCAGCTTCCCGCGCGGAGCGAGGAAAGGTCGTATTGCGGGCGCGCGGGATGGCGCAGCATGGCGAGATAGGCCGTCGGCACGCCGGACATGATCGCGCAGCGCTCGTTCTGGATCGTCTGGAACATGAGTTCCGGATCGAAGGACGGCACGCCGACATAGGTCGCGCCGCTCTGCAGCGCGCCCAGCACGCCCATGATGCAGCCCGCGCAATGGAAGAGCGGGATCATCGAGGTGTAGCGGTCGCCCGGCCGGAAGCCGATGCGCTGCGCGCTGCCCCAGGAATCGACGAGCATGGCGCGATGGGTCAGCAGCGCGCCCTTCGGCCGGCCGGTGGTGCCGGAGGTATAGAGGAGCCCCGCGACGGCGGAGGCCGAAACCTCGGGCAGAGGGTCTTGCCGCGCGCGACCCGCCTCGATCAACCGGCGATGGCCGGCGAAACCGCGCTCGCCCTCGCCGAACGGGACGATATGGCGGCAGGTCTCGAGGTCGGCAGCGAGCGACGCGGCCATGCCGAGATAGTCGTGCGAGCGGAAGCTCGGCGAGAGAAACAGCGCTTTCGAATGCGACTGGTCCAGCGCATAGCGCAGCTCCTCGCCGCGATAATGCGTGTTGAGCGGCACATAGATGCCGCCGAGCTTGGCCACGGCGAGCTGGAGGATCAGCCATTCGACGCGGTTCTCGGCGATGACCGCGATATGGTCGCCGGCGCCGAGCCCGAGCCCGATCAGGCCGCGCGCCAGCGCGTCGCTCTCCTCGTGCCATTCCGCGAAGCTGCGTCGTTCGCCGCTCGCAGGGAAGACAAGGGCCAGCTGATCGGGTCGCTCGCGGGCCTGGTGGGCAAGGACGGCTTGCAATGTCGCGAACGGCGTCAGTGCCGCTTCGCCGGAATTCAGGTCGGTCATCTTGTCGCTGTGCGGAGGTCGAACCAGAGATGGGCGAGCGTATTGATGGCGAACCCGATGAACATCAGCCCGGTCGCCCGCAGGAACCAGACTTCATGCTTGGCATAGAAGCGCCGCAAGGCGCCGATGCCGATGACCCAGATCAGGATCAGGTCGGCGGCTGCGCAACCCACGATGCAGGTTACGAGGAACAACGGGAGGTTCGATACCGTCACCGCCTCGAGCCGCCCGGCCAGGAGCGCGGTGAAGACGGCGAGCGTCACCGGGTAGCTCTTCGGATTGGAGACGCCGAAAATCAGCCCGCGCAGATAGGGCCGCTTCACCACGAGGCGCGGGCCGCCCTGCATGCGAGGCTTCGCCAGCAGCGAACGGGTGCCGAGCCAGAGCAGATAGAGGCCGCAGAAGAGCGCCAGGGCCTGAAAGAGCCAGGGCGAGACAAGGTTGGCGCCAACCATCGCCACCAGCGCCAGCAGCGCCCAGACGAGATCGCCGAGGATATGGCCGAACAGGAACTGCGCGCCTGCCCAGCGCCCCTGCGCCGCGCCGATGGAAAGCACCGCGAGCACCGCCGGTCCCGGCGTGATGACCACGATGAACATCGCCATCGCAACCGAGAACAGAAGCGTCGCATCCATGGCCACGGACGCCCTAGGCCGCCGTCAGCAGCTCGGTCGCAAGGCGCTCGAGCTCGGTTTCGTCGAAGGCGCGGCAGTTGGCATCCCGCATCGGCTTGTTTTCCGCCGCGAGCGTCACCGCGACGAGCCGCTTCACGTCGCCGGCGCCGAGACCGTCCTTGGCGAGCGAGATGGCGAGCCCGACCTTGCGCAGGAAACGGTCGAAGGCGGGTGCGAGATCGGCAGCGATATCCGCCGTGCCGCGCCCTTCGCTCGGCACGCCCATGGCGGTCGCCACCGCGGCGTGGCGCTCCGGTGCAGCTTCCGCATTCATCGCGAGCGCCGCGCGGAGGCAAAGCCCGACGGCCCGCCCGTGATGCACATGGCCGACCGCGCCCAACGCGTGACCCATCGCATGGGCGATGCCGGTGCCGGAATTGTCGATACCGATCCCGGCGGCTGTGGCGGCGATCTGCACCGCGCCGCGCGCCTCGAGATCGTCCGGATGCCGGATTGCGCGTTCGAGATTGCCGGCGACGAGGCGGATCGCCTGCAGGCAGATCGCGTCGTTCATCGGGTTGGCGCGCCGGATCGTGCAGGCCTCGATGGCATGGACGAGCGCATCGACGCCGGTGGCGGCGGTCAGGTGCGCCGGCAGTCCGGTCGTGAGCGCCGGATCGAGCAGCGCCAGATCGGCGCGCAGCTCATCGCCCCAGGCCCAGACCTTCTCCTGGCGGCCGTTGGTGAAGACCGAGACGCGCGTCGTCTCCGAGCCGGTGCCGGCCGTGGTCGGCACGCAGATGCGCGGCAGGCCGCGCGATGGCAACGGGTTCTTCGCGAGCTCGTAATGCTCCGCTTCGCGTCCTTCGGGCGCGATCGCGGCGGCCAGTTTCGCGACATCGAGCGTCGAGCCGCCCCCGAGGCCGACGACGCATCGGGCAGCGGCCTTGCGCGCTGCTTCCGCGGCACCGTCCACCTGCAGCGCGAGCGGATCGCTGCGGATGTCGGCGAAGAGCGCCACCTTCGATCCGCCTTTGGCGAGCGCGGCCGTCGCCTGCTCGACCATCGCCGGCAAGGCAGGGTCAGCGATCAACAGAACGGACGCGCCCTCGCCCGCAAGCCGCGCCACGTCGCCCGCCACCTTGCCGAGGCGGCCGGCGCCGAAGGCGACGGGCGTGGTGGGGCCATAGGCGAAACCGGGGAGGCTCATCGGCAGCGGGCTTTCCGAACCATGCGTGCGGCGCGTAGATAGCCATAGCTTTCGGCCAAAGTCGCGGGCAAATTGGCGCACCGAACCGGGTGCGAGGGGGCCGCCTTCGATGAAGATCACCGCCGTTCGGATCAGCCATCACCGCCTCGCCTTCGACCCGCCGTTCCATGCGAGCTGGGACAGCCGGCCGCGCAAGCATTGGGACGCGACCATCGTTCGCGTCGACTCCGACAGCGGACATACCGGCATCGGCTCCGGCGATCTCATGCTCGGCTTTGCCGGCCACGAGAACCTCTTCGTCGGCCAGGACCCGCTGGCGCTGGAGCGCCACAACCGGGTGATCGCGAATCTGAGCTTCCACTATGGCCGCTGCTGGCCGCTCGACGTCGCGCTGTGGGATCTCGCCGGCAAGATCCTGGGAAAGCCCTGCTGGCAGATGCTGGGCGGACGGAGCAACCGCATCCGCGCCTATGCCTCCTCCGGCACGCTGCGCGATCCGAAACGCATGGCGGAGGCGGCCGTCGCCTACCTCGCCCAGGGTTTCCCCGCGATGAAGATCCGCTTTCACCGCGGCGACTGGCGCGACGACATACGCGCGCTGGAGGCGGTACGGAAGGCGGTCGGCGGCAAGCTCGCCCTCATGGTCGATTGCAATCAGGGCTGGCGCATGCCCTGGGACGTGGCGCCGCCCTGGTCGCTGAAGGACGCGGTCGCCGTCGCGCGCGAGCTGGAAACGCTCGACGTCTACTGGATGGAAGAACCGCTCCATCGCGGCGACTATGACGGCATGGCCGCGCTGCGGCAGATGACCGGCATCCGCATTGCCGGCGGCGAGATGACCCGCGAACTGCATGAGTTCCGGACCCTCATCCAGCGGGGCTGCCTCGATGTGCTGCAACCGGATGTCGTGCTGGTCGGCGGCATCACCGGGCTGAAGCGGATCGGCGAGATGGCGCTCGAGCATAATCTCGTCTTCACGCCCCACACCTGGGGGAACGGGATCGGCCTCATCGCCAACGCGCATCTCGTGGCGGGCGCGACCGGCTGCCCCTTCCTCGAGTTTCCCTACGACCCGCCCGAATGGGATCTCGATCGCCGCGATTACATGCTGGCCGAGCCGGTCACGGTCGATCGCGACGGATGGATCGAGCTCTCCGACAGGCCGGGGCTCGGCATCGAGCTCGATGAGAAGCGGCTCGCCGCGACGTCGATGTAGGCATGGCAGCGCCAAGAGCTTGATCCCCCTGAGCTAAGACTACTGTTGCGCCGGCATCTGCCCGCCGATGCGATCCTGGTTTGCGCGAACCTCTGCCGGCCACCGGCTCTTGATGTAGGCGAGCGCCGCGGCGATTTCCTCATCCGAGAGAATTTCGTCGAACGCCGGCATGTCACTCTCATATCCAGCGGGCGCATAGGGCCCGAGACCATACTTGGTCATGCCGAACAGGAGCTTGTCCGGATGGTGCCAGCTATGGCCGGTCTGGTCGTGGGGTGGGGCCGGCAGCCGGTTGTTGGCTTGCCTGCTGCGCCAATCGGGTTGTCCCTCGAGATTGGCGCCGTGGCAGCGGGCGCATTGGGCTGCGTAAACAGCGCGCCCCAGCGCGACCTGCGCCGGATCGTCCGGATCGATCCGAGGCAACCGCTCGCTCCACCACCGGAGTAGCACTCCTGCAGCGAAAAGCACCAGAGCGGCCAACGCCACCCATATGAGCACCCGGCGCATGACAGATTGCTTCGATTGGCCGCCCGGGTTCCTCATTTGGTGCCGAAAGGATGCCAGCTCAGGCCTCCGTCCGCGCTCGCCAGTATCTCGCCGTTTTGGGTGACGCCGTACATCCGGCTCGCATCGGTGGGATCGACGGCAAAATGGATAAGCGCGCGATCGCCGAAGTCGTTGTTCAGGATGGTCCAGTTGGCAAGATAGGACTCCGTTCCTCGAAGAAGTCCTCGACCGGCGACGAACGTATAGAGCGCGTCGCCCGGCTCGACCTTTACCATCGTGACAATATCCGTCCCGAAGCTTGCCTCCTGCCATGACGTGCCGGCATCGCTGCTGACCCAGAGCCCTATTCGGGTCGCAGCATAGACCCGGTCCACGGAGGCGGCCGAAGCCGCGAGCGCGATCAGCCCTTCCGGAGCCGGCCCTGCCATGGTCCAGCTACGGCCGCCATCTCGGCTCACCTGAATACCGCCATAGGCGCCATAGATCGTGTTCGGATCGACCGGGCTCACATCCATCTGATGAAAATCCACCGGCCCGCCGAGCCCCGGCGATAGCTGCGTCCAGGTCACGCCTCCATCGGACGAGGCAATGAATCCGAGATTGCCGCCCGACGCGGGATGGCCGCTGGCATAGAGCATCGACGGATCGTTCGGATGGGGTGTGAAACCCATAAAATCTTGAACGGGAGACAATCGGGTCGCCATTCCGTCCGCGGTCGCCACCAAGAATCCGTGATGCGTCGCAATGTAGAGCCGCGTCGCATCGTTGCGATCCACCGCAATCCCGTGGATATGCGTGTGCTGCGGCAGTTCGGTGACGGAGATGCTCTCGCCGGCCAGCGCAGCGCCACTCAACTCCGGGATCGTGGCCATGAGCATGGCGACGACGCTAAGTGCGTATGTAAATCTATGAGTCATCGGTGGTGGCCTCCTGAACATCGTGATTCGGGCTGTGCGACTTGACAGGCAAGATGGGCGACCAACCAAGCCATGCGGCTCAACGAGCAGTGGCTGTCATCGGTGCGCGCGTTGACGAAGAGAATCGGGTTCAAGTCGTCGAACTTCGGGCCGTGAAAGCGAGCGCGATGAGATTGTGTCGTTGCTCTGATTCATCCCAATCCCGTCCACGGACGGCTCGAACCGGCGTTCCGCTTTGGCGTCGGCCGCGACCAATCCGTGCCGCGACGTTTCGGACAGGCAAACGCGACTGGGAATCCGGCGAAGCGACCGGCTTCCGGACGGATTCCGGCCGGGATCTAGCTTCGGGGAGGAGAGGTGTCGGGCACTGTGCCGCGACTAGCTGCGGCGCTGTTCGTCCAGCCCCAAACGACATCGAGGGCGACTGGCATCGCGACCGCGACATGCGTAGCAACAGCGAACGCGGAGGCGCAGGTGGCGGCGCATTCGGATTTCAATGCGTTACTCTTCGCGCACGCGTTGCAAGTGTCGGTCATCGGCCCCTGCGACATGCCCGTCATTTGCATGTCGGACGTCGCAGCCCGCATCATTGGCACGGCATGCGCTTGCGCGCTCGCGATGAGCGCCAAGGCAAACAGCAGACTGACTACACGCCGAAGCCAACACCTGCGCATGCCGCAATTATGAGTGCTCGACCTGCACCCGACAAGGCGGTCCAGGGTCCACGGCGATCTATCACACCATCGTGAAGGCGCCGCAAAACCAAAACCGGATACTCGACGGCAAGCATCGGCTTCCTATCGTGCTGCTATTGCGGAATGCGCTCGTCATCGATGGGTAAGTAAGCTTGCCTCGGAAAAGCAACGGCCGCGCTTTGGGGGCGCGGCCGGTCGGCAGGACGGGACTGAAGAAGGAGCGAGGTCGGATCAGGCGGCCTCTTCGGAACGGGCGACAAAGCCGATCT
>CAZMUZ010000132.1:0-9906 GCA_964569315.1 uncultured Rhodospirillaceae bacterium
GCGGACGCGCTGCGGCCGCACTGGATCCCGCGAAGGCAACCCGCCACGGCGACCAGCACGCCGAAGACCGCGCTCTTCACGATGCCCACTGCAAAATCGATCAGCGCCACGCCATGCAGCGTCTCGTTCACATATTGCGTGACCGAGAGATCGAGCATTCCGACGCCGACCAGCGCGCCGCCGAGCAGCCCCATCAGGTCGGCGAAGACGCAGAGCACCGGCATCATCAGGATGAGCGCGATCATCCGCGGCAGGACGAGGAATTCCATCGAGGAGAGGCCGAAGGTCGAGAGCGCGTCGATCTCCTCGTTCACCTGCATGGTGCCGAGCTGGGCGGCGAAGGCGGCGCCGGTCCGGCCGGCCATGATGATGGCGGTCATCAGGGCGCCCATCTCGCGCGCCATGGCGATGCCGACGAGATCTGCGACGTAGATCTGCGCGCCGAACTCCTCGAGCTGGATGGCGCCGACGAAGGCGAGGATGAGGCCGACGAGGAAGGAGATCAGCGCCACGATCGGCAGCGCCGCGGCCCCGCACTCGTAGATGATCTCCACCAGGTCCGAGCGCCGGTAGCGGGCGCGTCCGACCAGCAGCCGGCCGAAAGTCTGCACCGCCTCGCCGAGGAAGCCGATCATCTGGCCGCCCGAATTCCAGAGCGCCATCGATTCGTTGCCGACGAGGGCGAGGAAGCTCGGCCGTTCGTCGCCGCGCCGCGCGCCCTGACGCTCCGGCACCGCGGTCGCGAGCTTGAGCAGGCGCGAGGCGCCTTCGGGGAGCGTGCCCGGGTCGAGCGCAAGGCCGCGGGTCTTGGCGAGGTCCTGCGCGCCGACGAGGAACGCCAGCAGCCCGCTGTCCCAGGCGCCGAGGCGGGTCGCATCGAAGCTGAGCCGTTCGGCCGCGCCGGCGGACTGGATCAGCTTGTCGAGCTCGGTCGCGGTCGGCAGGCCGCGCTTCAGCAGCCAGTCGCCGCGGATTGCGAGCCGCAGGGTCTTGGGATCGGCGCGGTCGAGCGCGATCGCCGGGGGCTCATGGCCCGTCTCGAACGGTATCGACGGCGTCGCTGTGCTCACGATCCTGCCCCCTCCGCCGCCGGTCATCGGCGACGGCGCACCCCGGCCGCTGGTCGCGGCCGGCGGCGAAACCCATGCCCTTGCCCGGGCGGCATGAATTCCTAAGGAACTCGCCGCGGCGGGGTATCGTCGTCGGAGACTTTCTTACTCGATCCGCTGGCGCGACCGCTCGTCGAGGCGGTCCCTCATCCCGTCGGTCGAGATTATCGTCGCTAAACCCCACAGTAGGAGGGCATCGCCTGTCGGCGGCGCAATCATGCCCTCGCAAACGCAATTCTTCCCTGCGGCTTATCTAACAGACGGTCGCATGGATAAGGAATAGAGATTCGGACGGGCGATCGAGGGGAGCGCCGCGAGGGCGGTGCAGAGGGGTTGCGCCGCTTTTCCGGCGGATTTGCCCCAAAGCCGACATTAGAATCGCTTTAGAGACGTGGAATCGGTTCGGAGACGCGCACCGCCGACGGATGGCGGAACTCGTCCGGGGCGCCGGCAAGGCGCCCCGGACGGGATCGAGGCTCGGATCGGCGCCTCAGCCGAGCTTGCCCATGGCGACCGCGGTGTCGCACATGCGGTTCGAGAAGCCCCACTCGTTGTCGTACCAGGAGAGCACGCGCACGAGGCGGCCGTCGATCACCTGGGTCTGCTTCAGGTCGAAGGTCGAGCTGGCGGGGTCGTGATTGAAGTCGCTCGAGACCAGCGGCTGGTCGTTGACGGCGAGAATGCCGTTGAGCGGGCCGTTGCTGGCGGTCGCGGCCTTCACGATCGCCTTGTTGACGGCCTCGACGGTGGTCGCCTGCTTCGCGGTGAACTTGAAGTCGATGAGCGAGACGTTCGCCGTCGGCACGCGGATCGCCGTGCCGTCGAGCTTGCCGGCGAGCTCGGGCAGCACGAGCCCGACCGCCTTCGCCGCACCCGTCGTGGTCGGGATCATCGAAAGGGCCGCCGCGCGGGCCCGGTAGAGATCCTTGTGCAAGGTGTCGAGCACCGGCTGGTCGCCGGTATAGCTGTGGATCGTCGTCATGAAGCCTTGCTCGATCCCGATCGCCTTGTTCAGCACGGCCGCGACCGGCGCCAGGCAGTTGGTGGTGCAGGAGGCGTTCGAGACGACGGTGTGGCTCTTCTTGAGCTTGGTATGGTTCACGCCATAGACGACCGTAAGGTCGGCGCCGGTGGCGGGCGCCGAGATCAGCACCCGCTTGGCGCCGGCCTCGAGATGCTTCGCCGCCTGTTCGCGCGCCGTGAAGAGGCCGGTGCATTCGAGCGCCACGTCCACGTTGAGCTTCTTCCAGGGCAGCTTCGCGGGGTCGCGCTCGGCGGTCACCGTCATCCAGCCGCGGCCGGCGTCGATGGCGCCCTCCTTCGTCTTCACCTCGTGCGGGAAGCGGCCATGGACCGAATCGTGGCGCAGCAGATGCGCGTTGGTTTCGACCGGGCCGAGATCGTTGATCCCGACCACCTCGATGTCCTTGCGGCCGCTTTCCAGCACGGCGCGGAGCACGAGCCGCCCGATGCGGCCGAATCCGTTGATGGCGACGCGAACAGCCATGAGATCAATCCTCTTCCTTCGATCAGAGTTTGGCGCGGACGGTCCGGACGACGGCTTCCGCGGTGATGCCGAAATGCTTGTAGAGATCGCCGGCGGGCGCCGAAGCGCCGAACCCCGCCATGCCGATCGCAGCGCCGCCCGCCCCGATATAACGCTCCCACCCGAAAGTGGTTGCAGCCTCGATCGCAACGCGGAGCGCGCTCGGCCCCAGCACTTCCTCGCGATAGCCCGGGGATTGGGCGTCGAACAGCGCCCAGCAGGGGAGGGAGACGACGGCGGTGCCGATCCCGGCGGCCTCGAGCTGCGTCTGCGCCTCGACGGCGATCGAGACCTCCGAGCCGGTCGAGATCAGCGTGACCTGGCGCGGGCTCCTGGCCCGGGAGATCACGTAACCGCCCTTGGCCGAGAGGTTCTCGGCGCGATGCTCCGTGCGGAGCGTCGGCACGGCCTGGCGCGTCAGGGCGATGACCGACGGACGGTTCCTCTCGGCAAGCGCAAGCGCCCAGCACTCCGCCGTCTCGACCGTGTCGCAGGGCCGCATCACGAGGAGGTTCGGGATGGCGCGGAGGCTCGCCAGATGCTCGACCGGCTGATGGGTGGGGCCGTCCTCGCCGAGCCCGATCGAATCATGCGTCATCACATAGACGACGCGCTGCCCCATCAGCGCCGAAAGCCGGATCGCGGGCCGGCAATAATCGGTGAAGACGAGGAAGGTGCCGCCATAGGGGATGAAGCCGCCATGCAGCGCGATGCCGTTCATCGCCGCCGCCATGCCATGCTCGCGCACGCCGTAATAGATGTAGCGGCCGCCATAGTTCGCGGCCGTCACCGGGGCCATGTCCTTGGCTTTGGTGTTGTTCGAGCCGGTGAGGTCGGCCGAGCCGCCGAGCAGTTCCGGCAGCGCCGGCGCCATGGCCTCCAGCACCTTCTGCGAGGATTGCCGGGTCGCGAGCTTCGGCGCCTCGCTCGAGGCCGCCCGCTTCACCGCCTCGATGGTGGCGGCGAAACTCTGGGGCAGGTCGCCGGCGATGCGGCGGTCGAACTCCGCCCGTTTGGCATGGCTGCCATGGCGCTCGGCCCAGCGCTTGTAAGGCTCGCCGCCCTTCGCGCCCGCATTCCGCCAGCTCTCCGTCACCGCCTCGGGCAGATGGAAGGCCGCGTGCGGCCAGCCGAGCTTCTGGCGGGCGCCCGCCACTTCCTCGGCGCCGAGGGGCGAGCCGTGGGTCGCCGCCGTGCCGGCCTTCTTCGGCGCGCCGAAGCCGATCACGGTGCGGCAGGCGATGAGGCTCGGCCGGTCGGACGTCTGTGCCCGCTCGAGCGCCGCGGCGACCGCCTCGGCATCGTGCCCGTCGACCCGCTCGGTCGCCCAGCCGCTCGCCGCGAAGCGCGCGAGCTGATCGTCCGAGACCGAAAGGTCGGTCGGCCCGTCGATCGAGATGCTGTTGTCGTCGAACAGCACGACGAGCCGGTCGAGCTTGAGATGGCCCGCGAGCGAGATCGCCTCGTGGCTCACCCCTTCCATCAGGCAGCCGTCGCCGGCAATAACATAGGTGCGGTGATCGACAAGCCCGGCGCCGAACTCCGCGGCGAGGATACGCTCGGCGAGCGCCATGCCGACGGCGTTCGCCAGCCCCTGGCCGAGCGGGCCGGTGGTGGTCTCGATGCCGGCCGCGTGCCCGTGCTCCGGATGGCCTGCGGTGCGCGAGCCGAGCTGGCGGAAGCGCTGCAGCTCCTCGAGCGTCATGTCGGCATAGCCGCTCAGATGCAGCAGCGCATAGAGCAGCATCGAGCCATGCCCGGCCGAAAGCACGAACCGGTCGCGGTCCGGCCAGTCGGGATGGGCGGGGTCGTGCTTGAGGAAGCGCGTCCACAGCACCGTCGCCACGTCGGCCATGCCCATCGGCATGCCGGGATGACCCGAATTGGCCTTTTCGACCGCGTCCATGGCAAGCGCGCGGATCGCATTTGCGAGCTCGCGATGGCCGACCGCCCGGTCGGCGGTGGCAGCGGGCGACGCGGTAGCAGATGTCATGGCGGAACTTCGAAAATTGCCGGAAAAACACCAGCGCGTCGATCGCGCCCGATGGCGCGCAACATGCCGCCCGGTCCGGGACCCGTCAACCCTCCGGGGGCGATCCCGGGAGGCCTTTCCGCGCCCGGGCGCGGCCGTTGACGCGCCGAAGCCCGCAATCCTATGCTGCGGCTTCTCAACGACGTGCGGTAAGCAATTCTAAGAGGTGGGGAAAACACCGCCATGTCGCGGCTACCGGACTCTATCGATCATCTGGAAGCGGCGATCGAGCGCCTGGAGCGCTCGATCGATGCGCGCGAACGCATGGGCCATGGCGAGCGCGACCGGCTTTCCACCGAGCTTCATGCGCTGCGCGCGACTCATGCCGCGCTGCAGACCGAGGCGCGCAGCATCTATGCGCGGCTCGATCAGATCATCGGCCGTCTCAAGGCCGTGACGGAATCGTGAAATGCCGAAAGTGACGCTCAGCATCAACGGCCGCCCGTACGACGTGACCTGCGATCCGGGGCAGGAGCAGCATGTGATGACGCTCGGCCGCGACATCGACGAGCGCGTGGGCAAGCTCGCCGAAAGCGTGGGGCAGGTGGGCGACAATCGTCTGCTGCTGATGGCGGCGCTCATCATCTCCGACGAGCTCGAGACCACGCGCGCATCGGCGAACGACGCGGCGCGGCGCGCCGGCGAGGCGGAGAGCGGCCGCGCCGCCGAGCAGGTCGAGCGCACGGCGCGCCGAATCGACGCTATTGCTGCCCGGCTGGAAGCTCCCTAGATTCTTCCATGGACGGCGCTGCGCGGTGCGACAGAGCCACTGATCCCTGGGGCCAATGACTATCTCTAGGGAGCTGTCACTGGCCGGACTCAGGTCCGGGTACATGGCGCCCACCTGCTTAGGCAGGCCACAGAGGATAGTATCGCTCATCGGCCGAGGCGGCGTCGTCCGCTCCTCTCGCCTGCGACGCGGCGAGGGCTGCCCGTCATGACGGCCGACACCGATCGCTCGGATCCCCCCAATCTCGTCGACGCCAAGCGCACGCTGCGCCGCATGGCGACCGAGCGTCGTCGCGCGCTCGCTGCCGACCGGGATGTCGTTGCCGCGGGCGTGGCGGCGGCCGAGCTGGTTTGCTCGGCGATCCGGCCGGATCCCTCGATGGCCGCCTCGGGCTACTGGCCGCTCGAGAGCGAGTTCGATGCGCGGCCGGCGCTGGCCCGGCTTCATGCGGCGGGCCATGCGGTCGGGCTCCCGGTCGTGGTCGGGGCGGGGCATCCCTTGCTGTTCCGGCGCTGGCACCCGGCGCTGGCACTCGTTCGCGGCGCCTTCGGGGTGATGATGCCGCCGCCGAGCGAGCCGACGATCGAGCCGTCGCTGCTGCTCGTGCCGATGCTCGCCTTCGATCGCGACGGCTATCGGCTGGGCTACGGGGGCGGCTTCTACGACCGCACGCTCGCGCTCAGGCGCAAGGCGGGGCGGACCATCGCGGTCGGCATCGGATTCGCCGGACAGGAGGTCGCGCATGTGCCGCGCGGCGACTACGATCAGCCGCTCGACTGGATCGTCACCGAAGCGGCGGCGATGCCCATCGGCTTGAGGTAACGGCATGCGGATTCTTTTTCTGGGCGATCTCGTGGGACGCACGGGGCGGCAGGCGGCGGTGGAGGCGCTGCCGCGGTTGCGGCGCGACCTCGCGCTCGATTTCGTGGCGGTGAACGGCGAGAACGCCGCGCATGGTTTCGGCATCACCGAGAAGATCTGCGAGGAGCTCTACGCCGCGGGTGCCGACGTGGTGACGACCGGCAATCATGTCTGGGACCAGAAGGAGACCGTCGGCTTCATCGGGAACGACGGCCGGCTACTGCGGCCGGAGAACTTCCCTGTGGGGACGCCCGGGCGCGGCTACGGCATCTATACGGCGCGGAACGGCCGCGCCGTGCTGGTGGCGAACCTGATGGGGCGGCTCTTCATGGATCCGCTCGACGATCCTTTCGCCGCCGCCGAGCGCATCCTGGCGACGGCGCGCCTCGGCCGCGACCTCGCGGCGATCCTCTTCGATTTCCATGCCGAGGCCACCAGCGAGAAGATGGCCTTCGCGCATATGGTGGACGGGCGTGCCTCGCTCGTGGTCGGAACCCACACCCATGTGCCGACGGCCGATCACACAATCCTGCCCGGCGGCACCGCCTATATGAGCGATGCCGGCATGTGCGGCGACTACGATTCCGTGATCGGCATGCGCAAGGCCGAGCCGGTGCGCCGCTTCGTCAGCAAGCTTCCGACCGAGCGCATGACGCCGGCGGAAGGGCCGGCCACGATCTGCGGCCTCTATCTGGAGACGGACGACGCGACCGGCCTCGCGCGGCGAATCGAGCCCTTGCGCGAAGGCGGGCGGCTCTCGCCGCATTGGCCGGCCGTTCCGGCGGTCTGAGAATTTCCGGAATGTCGCCGGCGCCGCCGGCGGGGCGCGGTCAGGCGATCGGCGCGCTCAGGAGCGCCCGGCCGATCACCTCGTCAAGCCGCCGGCTGCGTTCGGACATGTCCTCGGCGAGGCGCCGCGCGGCCTCGGGGTCGGCCCGACCGGCGAGCGCGAGGTCGAGCGCGGTTTCGAGCGAGGGGACGGCCGTGCCGCTCACCATGTCGCCGATCTGGGCCGCCAGCATGCGTAGCCCTGCGGCCGGGTCGGCATCTGCCGGTCGGATCCGGGCGGGGAATACGGGCGAGGCGCGTTTCATGCGCGGCATCCTGTCGTTCGTCGCGGCCCCGAGGGTCATGACGGGGCATGTCCTCTTAAGGAAGAAGATTAAACAATCCTTGAATCGGCCGGCCATCGGTCTTGGGCGCGTGGGCGTTTCCTGCTAGAACCCGCCGAATCCTGCCCTGTTGACGCCCCGCCGGTCGCGCGATAGCCAGAGCGGATTCCGCAAAATATGGTAGGGTCCTACCAATAGACCTCAGGATGTTGAGGGATTCATGGCCGGCCATTCGCAATTCAAGAACATCATGCACCGGAAGGGCGCGCAGGATGCCAAGCGCGCCAAGGTCTTCACCAAGCTGATCCGCGAACTGACGGTGGCCGCCCGGACCGGCTCCCCCGATCCGCTCGCCAATCCCCGGCTCCGCGCCGCCATGACCGCGGCCCGCAACGCCAACATGTCGAAGGACACCACGGAGCGCGCGATCAAGCGCGGCGCCGGCGGCTCCGACGACACCAACTACGAGGAAGTCCGCTACGAAGGCTATGGCCCCGGCGGCGTCGCCATCATCGTCGAGGCGCTGACCGACAACCGCAACCGGACCGCCTCCGAGGTCCGTACCGCCTTCTCGAAATGCGGCGGCAATCTCGGCGAGAGCAACAGCGTCTCCTTCATGTTCGGCCGCAGCGGCCTGATCCGCTTCGCGCCCGAGGCGGCGGGCGCCGAAGCGATGTTCGAGGCCGCGCTCGAGGCCGGCGCCGAAAACGTCGAGAGCGACGAGACCGGGCACGAGATCGTCACCCAGCCCGAGGATTTCGCGACCGTGCGCGACGCGCTCGAGCAGAAATTCGGTCCGCCCGCCCATGCGAAGCTCGCCTGGCGGCCGCAGAACACCGTGCCGGTCGACGGCTCCGCCGCCGAGACGCTGCTCAAGCTGATCGATCAGCTCGAGGACAATGACGACGTGCAGACCGTGTCGGCGAACTACGAGATCTCGGACGAGGAACTGGCGCGGCTGACGGCCTGACCGTCGCGCCCCGGCGGCCCCGGCCGCCGAGCACGAGGAGCTGCGAATCGCGATGCGCCTGTTGGGGCTCGATCCGGGCCTGCGCCATACCGGTTGGGGCGTCGTCGATATGGCGGGGAACCGCCTCACCTATGTGGCGGACGGCGCCGTGCATTCCGATGGCGGGCGCGAGCTCGCCGAGCGGCTGGTCGAGCTGCATGACGGGCTGCGGGCGGTGATCGAGCGCTACCGCCCCGACGCGGCCGCGGTCGAGGAGACCTTCGTCAACAAGAACCCGACCTCGACCCTGAAGCTCGGCCTCGCGCGCGGCGTGGTGCTGCTGGTGCCGGCGCTGGCCGGCCTCCCGGTCGCGGAATATCCGGCCAACCTCGTCAAGAAATCCGTGGTCGGCGCCGGCCATGCCGACAAGCAGCAGGTCCAGCGCATGGTGAAGCTGCTGCTCCCGGGCTGCCTGATCCAGACCCCCGACGCCGCCGATGCGCTCGCGGTCGCCATCTGCCACGCCCATCACGCCGGCACGCTCGCCCGCTGGCAGCAACCGGCCGCCGCCGCGGGGGTGGTGCGGTGATCGCGCGGCTGACCGGCATCATCGACAGCGCGGCCGCGGATTCCTGCATCCTCGAGGTCGGCGGCGTCGGCTATCTCGTCTTCGCCTCGGCCCGCACGCTGGGTCAGCTTCCGCGCGGCGGCGAAGCGGCGAGCCTGCATATCGAGACGCATGTGCGCGAGGACCATATCCATCTTTACGGATTCGCCACGCTCGAGGAGCGCGACTGGTTCCGGCTGCTGACGACCGTGCAGGGCGTCGGCGCGAGGTTGGCGCTGGCGCTGCTCGGCACTCTCGCCCCCGCCGCGCTCGCCGACGCCGTGCTGGCGCAGGACAAGACGAGCCTGACCCGCGCATCGGGCGTCGGGCCGAAGCTCGCCCAGCGGATCGTGAGCGAGCTCAAGGACAAGGTCGGCGGGATCGCGCTCGCGGCCGGCGTTGCCGCCGCGGAAGGCGAGCCCCGGGGTGCTGTCGCCGATGCGGTTTCGGCCCTGGTCAATCTCGGCTATCGCCGGGCGGAGGCGCTGGGCGCCGTCTCGGGCGCGGCGCGGTCGCTCGGCGGCGGCGCCTCGACCGAGACGCTCATCCGCGCCGGCTTGAAGGAACTCAGCCATTGACCGAGGCCCGGGTCATCTCCGGCGATCACCGCCCCGAGGACGGCGGCGAGATCGGCATCCGTCCGCTCTCGCTCGACGAGTTCGTCGGCCAGCAGCAGCTCCGCGAGAACCTCCGCATCTTCATCCAGGCGGCGCGCGCGCGCGCCGAGGCGCTCGACCATGTGCTGCTGTTCGGGCCGCCGGGCCTCGGCAAGACGACGCTGGCGCAGATCGTGGCGCGCGAGCTCGCGGTCGGGTTCCGCGCGACCTCGGGACCGGTGATCCAGCGCGCCGGCGACCTCGCGGCGCTGTTGACCAACCTCCAGCCGCGCGACGTGCTCTTCATCGACGAGATCCACCGGCTCAGCCCGGCGGTCGAGGAAATCCTCTATCCCGCCATGGA
>CAZMUZ010000133.1:0-9893 GCA_964569315.1 uncultured Rhodospirillaceae bacterium
CCTAGGAGGCTTTCATGCCTCGCATCCCCTTTTCCCAGGAATGTCGCGATGATCGATCTCTATAGCTGGGCCACGCCGAACGGCCACAAGATCCACATCATGCTGGAAGAAACCGGCCTCGAGTACAACCTCCACGCCGTCGATATCGGGCGCGGCGAGCAGTTCGAGCCGGCATTCCTCGCGATCTCGCCGAACAACCGCATCCCGGCGCTGGTCGACAGCGACGGGCCGGACGGCGAGCCGATCTCGATCTTCGAATCCGGCGCCATCCTTCTCTATCTCGCCGAGAAAAGCGGGAAGTTCATCCCGAAAAACAGGCGCGGGCATTACGAGGTGATGCAATGGCTGATGTGGCAGATGGGCGGGATCGGCCCGATGTTGGGCCAGGTGCATCATTTCCGTGCCTACGCGCCGGAGAAGATCGCCTATGCGATCGACCGCTATACCAACGAGGCGAAGCGGCTCTATGGCGTGCTCGACCGGCGGCTGGCCGACCGGCCCTTCGTCGCCGGCGACTATTCCATCGCCGACATGGCGATCTTCCCCTGGCTGCGCTCGCATGAGCGCCAGGGCGTCACCCTCGCCGACTACGGGAATGTGCAGCGCTGGTTCGACAGCATCGCCGCGCGCCCGGCCGTCGCGCGGGCGGTGCAGCTCCTGACGGAAAAGAGCCGTCCTGTCATGGACGAGAAAACCAGGGAAGTGCTGTTCGGCGCGACCCAGTATCGGCGGCGCTGACGGGCGGAACGGCCTAGCACTCCCTGCGGCAGCATAGGCGCCGTCCGCGGCGGCTTGCTAAGCTCGCCCGAGCGATGCGGCCTGCCTGAGCGGCCGCGCATTCGCGAGAGGAGCTGCCGCATGGCGAAGCCGTCCAATCTCAGGCCCGAGACGCTGGCGGCGCAGGCGCTCGGCTGGATCGAGCCGGCGACGCGCGGGGTGGTGCCGCCGATCCATCTCGCCACGACCTTCGAGCGGGACGAAGACTACAGGCTGACCGACGGCCGCAGCTACATCCGGCCGCATAATCCGACCCTGGAGCAGCCGGAAGCGCTGCTGGCGACGCTCGAAGGCGGTGCGGCGGCGGCCCTCTTCGCCTCGGGCAACGCCGCCGCGGTCGCCGCCTTCCAGGCGCTGGCGCCGGGCGACCATGTGGTGGCGCCGGCCGTCATGTATTGGGGCCTGCGCCACTGGCTCGTAACCGAGGGACGGCGCTGGGGCCTTCGCGTGAGCCTCGTCGATGCGACCGATCCGAAGGCGCTTGCTGCCGCCATCGAGCCCGGTACCACCAGGCTCGTCTGGGTCGAGACGCCGGCCAATCCGGACTGGGGCATCACCGACATCGCCGCCGCGGCCGAGCTCGCCCACAAGGCAGGGGCGCGGCTTGCGGTGGACAACACCGTCGCGACGCCCGTTCTGACCCGGCCGCTGGCGCTCGGCGCCGACCTCGTCATGCATTCGGCGACGAAATACCTCAACGGCCATAGCGACGTGCTGGGCGGGGCGCTGGTCACGGCCGCGAAGGATGCGAGCTGGGAGCGGATCCTCGAAATTCGTGCGACCGCGGGCGCGATGCTCGGTTCCTTCGAGGCCTGGCTGCTGCTGCGCGGCATGCGCACGCTCTTTTTGCGGGTGCGCGCGGCGTCGGCCTCGGCCGACTGCATCGCCCGGCATTTTGCGGCCCATCCGAAGCTCGAGCGCGTGCTCTATCCGGGCCTGCCGGATCATCCGGGTCACGCGATCGCGCGACGCCAGATGGCGGAGGGTTTCGGCGGTATGCTGTCACTGCGGGTGAAAGGCGGGGCGCCGGCCGCTCTCAAGCTCGCTTCGCGGGTGCATCTCTGGGCGCGCGCGACCTCGCTCGGCGGACCCGAAAGCCTGATCGAGCACCGCCGGAGCGTGGAGAGCGCCGACAGCCCCGTCGCGCCGGATCTGCTCCGACTCTCGGTCGGGCTCGAGGATGCGGGCGACCTGATCGCCGACCTCGAGCAGGCGCTGGCGGGGCTGTAGCCCCGCCGTCGCTCAGGGCGCGACGGCGCGGCGCGGGGCGGGCTTCGCGAACTCGTAGGTTGCGAATTCGTGCGAGCAGGGTGCCCCCGGGGCGACGTGAGCGGCCGGATGCGCGCCCACTTCCCAGATCACGCTCGCGAAGGTGAAGCCGGTCGCCGGCTTGTCGACCCCACGATCCTTGCGACGCGAGACGGGATCGCGCGGATCGTCCTTGCTGGCGAGCGTCGCCTGGGCGAGCCCCGGATCGATGCGTGCCGCACCGTCGCCGATGCGCCGCTCGACGGCGGCGAGGCGGTTGCGGCTGTCGCGGCCATGATCGGCCCAGCCGCTCGTCGCCCGCGCCGCGTCCTTGTCGCCGCTCGCGATCGAATGGTTGGTGTGCCAGGCGCGGTTCGCGACGGGGTAGGGGACCCGCACGGCGCCTGCGGCCGAGCATTCGTAGTCGAGCACGGCGGTCGGATCGGCGAGGATATAGTTCTGGCCGGAAGCATGCGGCACCGCCTCGATGAAGGCGGCGGCCTCGGCGGCGCTGCGCCGCTCGAGCGCGCCGCGCGCCACGAAGGCGACCGGCAGCCCGTCGCTGCGGTGATTGAGATCGAGCAGGGTGTTCACGCAGAGCGCGAAGCCGGCGCTGTTCACGCCGCAGAGTCCGACGATGCCCGCCACCGTGAGCACGTAGCTTTCGAGGCCGCGCGCTTGGTCCTCGATATGGAGCAGGGTCTGAAAACCATCCATCCAGACGCCGAGATCCATGTTCTGGGCGGCAATCGCGCCGTCGGCCGTGAGCGCCCCGAAGCTGCTGCAGTGATGGCGGCCGAGGAAGGGTTCCGACCACCACCATTCCTCGTCCATGAACTGCGCGGCGAGCACCGCCTCGTAGGGCAGGTTCGATCCCTCGGCGATGCCTTGCGTCTCCTCGAGCAGCTCGGGGGTCAGGCGCTGGATTGCCGGCAGGAACCGGGTTTCGAGCAGGAACCGCTCGATGAAGCGATCGGAGGCCATGCCGCAATTGGCTTCGATCTGCGCGCGCCAGCGGGCATCGCGGGCCCGCACGAGCTCGCGCAGCGTTTCGCCATGGGTCCGGCCGCGCTCGCGCGGGCTGCCGGAAATATCGATGACGGGAAGCGGGGACATCGCTCCTCCTCGTTCTACTGGGGCGGCAATTCTGCGCCCGAGGATAGGGGAGCGTCGGGGACGCGGCAACCGCACGGGGACGTCGGCAGATGGGCCGAACGCCCCGTCGGATCGTCGCGCGGGTCGAGAAGCTTAGTGCTGAACGGCGGTGGCGGACATCTTCGCAGTGCCGCGCGGCGGAACCAGGGCCATCAGCTCGCGGCGGGCGGTTTCGAGCATCGTCAGTTCGCGCTGGTCTTCGCGGTCGAACACTTCGATGCAGCTCAGCTTGATCTCGACAAGATCGATCAGCGTCTCGATCGATCGCTTGGTAAGCGTCATTGTCCGTCTCCCATCCCAAAAAACCCGATGCCTTCGGGTCAGGAGAAAATTGCGCCGGTCCGCTTTAAGGAAAAATGAATCGAAATTGTGGAAAGTTCGTGCCCGAACCTCGCGCATCGCCGCCGCGCCTCCCCGGCTGTCACGATTAAGTCGCCCTTAAGTGGCATCAATTAGCCTCGAATTGCCGGCAACAGGGGCAGAAACGCGCGCCGGAAACGGGGTGAAATGTCGAAATTTCAGATGCGGCAGCGCAACGCTGCCTCGGTGCGGCCGTCGCGGTCGGCTCCGGCGCCGGCGAGCCTGCCCTCGGAACATAGGGGGTTGGGGGATGCGACAGACTGTCGCAGCGACCGGGACGCCGGCGACGACGCCAATCCCTTTGGGTTGCCGGGCTATCTGCGGCGGCTTTCCGACAAGATCCTGGCGGCCTTCAACCATGCCTACGCGGCCGGGGAGGAGGAAATCGCCTTCCGGCTGCGCGACGCCCTGGTGGCGGCCGAGCAGCAGGCGCGGCTGCAATATCCCGAGCGGCGGGCCGGTCGGGCGCTGAAGCAGGCCGGGCTCTGGATCGACTACGTCGATGCCAGGAACCGCTATCTGGGCCTGACCCGGGGCGCCCCTGCCGAGCGGGCGACCGTCGAAGCTGCCGAAGCGGCGATGACCGAGGCCTATCGCGTCTGGAGCGTTGCATGAGCGGTCTTCGTCATGGCGCGGCACAACGCCTCCTGAGCCATGCGCGCAATGCCGGGCGCCGTGCGGAGCGCGCCTATGGCCCCGCCGGCAATGACGCCGATCGTGCGGTCGCCGAAACCGCGACGCCGGCCAAACAGCCGACGGCAGCGCGCGCGACCGACATTGCCGACCGCTCGAGCAATCCGGAGCGAATCTAGGCCAGCAATTAAGTGTTTCGGTATGCTAGGGGGAAGAGTGGCGGAGGGAGAGGGATTCGAACCCTCGATAGGGATTTAGGTCCCTATAACGGTTTAGCAAACCGCCGCCTTCAGCCACTCGGCCACCCCTCCGCTGAAGAGTGGATCGCCCCCGCGAAGGGGCCACGGCGTATGCCGGAGCGGGTTTAGGGTTCCCACCCCGGTTTGTCAAACTCTATAGGCGTCTGACGGACTCCATGACGCGATCGTCGCCGCCGCTCGATGCCGGGCGGCGCCGGCGCTGGGCCAGGAGACCTGCCCACAAATCCTGCCGCGCGCTTGCAACTCCTTGCAGCTCCTTATTGCATGTCATCGTCTCAGCGCCTTGGAAAGTAGCTCCACCGCGCCCGCAGCCGGCCTCTCCTGTCACTTCCTGAAAACCCGCTTGGATAAAGCGGTGCGCTTCATCGAGCGACGAGGGGGCGACCGGAGGCCCGCGACGACCAGCCTATGACCCGTTCCTCGCCAGTTCCGCCAATCGGCGAACCAGCAATACGCGATCGATCGGCTTCTGCAGCGTGGGGGTTTTCCGCAAATGCGCCGGGGCAAGGGTCGCGGAGTCGTAGCCGGTCGCGAACAGGACCTTGACGCCGCGGCCGATCAGCCGATCGGCCAGCGCGAAGCTCATCTCGCCGGCCACATTGATATCCAGGACCGCCAACGAGAATTCCTCCCCGATCAATGACTGCGCCTGGGTCAGGGAGGATGCCGCGCCGGCGATCTCGGCGCCGGCCTCTTCCAATATGGAGCGCAGCTCCATCATGGCGAGAATCTCGTCTTCCACGATCAGAATGCGTTGACCCCGCAACGGCTTCCCATTTTCGGGGGCGGTTCGGGCGGTCTCCTCGGCGCCTCCCGCCGGCGCGAACGCATGCGGTGCCGCGCTCTCGGCCCGCACCAGCTCGAAAACGCAGGTTACCCCGGCCTCGGCGAAAGTCAGTTCTACCTTGGGCATCGCGCTTTGAATGAGTTGCGAGCCGAAACCGCGCCGCAGGGGTGGCTGCACCGGCGGGCCGCCGCTTTCTCGCCAAGCGAGCCTGACACGCTGCGAATTGTATGCGACCGCTTGCCAGGTCACTTCGACCCGGCCATTGGCAACGGAAAGCGCGCCGTATTTCGCGGCATTGGTGGCCAGCTCGTGGAGCCCAAGCGCCAGCCCGACGGCGTCCGAGGAACGCAGCGTGCAACCGCGGTCGCCGCGAAAGACGATGGCATCGCGATAAGGCTGCAGCACATTTCCGAGCAGGTCGGCGAGATCGATGCCTTTCCAGTTTCCGCGCGTCAGCAGGCCGTGCGCCTGCGCCATCGCGGCGATCCGGCCGCGAAGCGCGCTTACCAGTGCTTCCTTGGTCGCCGTGTTGCGCGCCGTCAGCAACAGCATGGATTGCGCGCCCGCCAGCACATTGCGGACGCGGTGATCGAGTTCGCCGATGAGCAACTGCTGCTGTTCGGCCGCCGCCTTTTGCTCGGTCACGTCCTGGCCGATGCCCAGGATCTTGAGCGGCGCCCCGTCCGTATCTCGAAGCACCGTAGTACGGCAGGCAACCCAACGCACCGACCCATCCGGACGGACGATGCGGTATTCCGGGGTGTAGTCGGCGCCATCCTGCAGGGCCGCGTTGAATTCCGCTTCGACCCGTGCCCGGTCCTCCGGATGGATACGCGAGGCCCACTCGGCGAACTTGACCGTGGTGCGTCCGGGCAAGCCGAAGATCTCGGCGATCGGCGCCGACCAGATCGCGCGGTCACGCTCGATGTCGTATTCCCAAGGTCCCAGCCCCGCGATACCGAGCGCCAGCCGGAGGCGACTTTCGCTGTCGCGGAGCGCCTCCTCCATCCGGTGCGCTTGATGGAGCGAGCGCTGCGACGCCTCGAGCGCGGTCAGCCCGGTTTCCACCTGCTGGCGGAGTGCCGTTTGCGCGCGGCGCAGGCTTTCCTCGGTTCCCCTGCGCACTGCGACGTCCGCACTCAAAGCCAGGCTGAGGACCGCCGTGCTGACCACGAACATGGCGAGCAGCAGAAAGGAGTCGTTCAATGTCGCGCGAGCGAACGGCCCGGCGCCCTCCACCGTGCCCCAGACGGCAAAGGAGCACAGCACGAGGGCCGTCGTCGCCGTTGCGCGCTGGTCGAGACGCAGCGCCGCCCACATCAGGGGCACGATCAGCAGAAATCCCAGCGGGTCAGGCCGCGCGCTTTGTCCGATGAGCGGGCTGAAGACGGCCGCGCCCGCGACGCAGGAGACCAATAGCACCGCCGCCGTTTCGGCGAACTGGCCATGTTGCGGCGTCGCAGAACGGCTGCCGGCCCAAAGCACCAACACGGGCGTCAACACAAGCGCTGCCGCCAGATCGCCGAGCCACCAGGTCATCCACACCGATGCCATCTGGTCGACCTCGACATAGGCGGCGAGGTTCAAGCTGGCGACCCCGATGGTGGCGCTGAGCGGCGTGGCTGCCGCAAGGCAAATCAAGGCGAAGCGGGCGACCCTGGCGGGGGAATCGAAGGCCCTGGCGCCGCCGCACCAATGGCTCACGAGATAGCCGCCGAGCACGCTTTCCAGCGTGTTTCCGAGCGCGATGCCTGCCGAGGAATAGATCGAACCCGCTGTCGTCGCGTTCGCCAGCAGCGCCCCGAGGAAGATGGCCGGCGCCAACCGCTGACCGCGTAATATTACGACCGCCAGAGCGAATCCGGTGGCCGGCCAGATCGGGGTTGCGCTGGGGTGGATGGAGGCGAGCGCAAGGCCGCCCTTGGCAAGAAGAAAATAGGCGATCCCGACGAGGGCGAACTCGGCCACGAATCGCATACCGGCAGGTGCAGCCGGTAACGCCGGCTTGTCGAGATCGGCGGGCATGTCGTCGAGGTTTTTCAACGGGTGGGCCGGCGCCACGATCGCCTCCTGCGGCGAAGCGAGCGCGGGCCGCCAAGATTCCATGGTCTCGCGGCCCACCCCGACGCCGCAGCGAGCGTAGGATGCGGGTCGGTCGAAGTCGACTCTTCGCATCGGACACAAGGCGCCGAACTATCCGAGAAGGAGCCGCGTGGCGGACGCGGACCCGACCTGCGGGCCCGGGTCGAGCCGTTCCCTAAGGATCGATCCCCGTTCCCGCCGCCAGTGTGCGATTGCACATACAGATTCTGGAAATAACGCCTCGCAAACAATGCTGGCGCCGCTGCCCCCGGCTCGACAAAACCCGCACAGCTTCCAACCTGCGGGCTCTTTCTTGCGGCCGCTCCTCGCTGCGCGCACCAGCGTCGTCTTGCATGCCCATCACATTCGGATGCGGGCGTCGAGGCGCGTGCCCACAAGCGGTCTCGTCCTTGTGGTGCGGCGTACCGATCAGCGCAAAAAATACTTCTGCGCCAGAGAGAGCTCCGTCGCCGGCGCGCAAGTCGCAAGCTCGCCGTCGACGAATACGTCGAAGGTCTGCGGGTTCACGCGGATCGTCGGGCAGCGGTCGTTGTGCAGCATGTCGACCTTGCTGAGCCGGCGGGTGCCCGCGATGGGGAGGAGCGGCTTCTCGAGCTTGGCCTTGCCCGCGACATCGTGGTCGAGCGCCGAGCTATGCACGAAGGTGGCGCTACAGCTTTGCGGCGCCTTGCCATAGGCCCCCCACTGCGGCCGCGCGACTACCGGCTCGACCTCGTGCAGGCAAGCGGCGGCGTCGCCGGTCATCGCCCAGACGCAGTAGCCGGCCTTGAACACGGCCCGCGGCTTGACGCCGAAATGGGTGAAATCCCAGAGCACCATGTCGGCCATCTTGCCGGGCTCGAGCGACCCGACATAACGGTCGATGCCGAAGGTCCGCGCCGCGTTGATGGTGTATTTCGCGATGTAGCGCTTGATGCGCTCGTTGTCCGCCATGCGGGTGGTCTCCGAGGGCAGCCGTCCGCGCTGATCCCTCATCTTGCTCGCGAGCTGCCAGGTTCGCGTGATCACCTCGTTCACCCGCCCCATGCCCTGGCTGTCGGAGCCCAGCATGGAGATCGCGCCGATGTCGTGCAGCACGTCCTCGGCCGAAATCGTCTGGCGCCGGATCCGACTTTGCGCATGCGCGACGTCCTCGGGAATGTCGGCGCGGAGGGCATGCCCTACCATGGTCATGTCGAGATGCTCGTCGAAGGTATTGACCGTGTAGGGGTTGGTCGGGTTGGTCGAGGAGGGCAGGCAGTTCGGCTCGCCGTTGCAGCGGATGATGTCGGGCGCATGGCCGCCGCCGGCGCCCTCGGTGTGATACATGTGGATAGTGCGCCCGCCGATGGCGGCGCGCGTATCCTCGTAGAAACCGGATTCGTTGAGCGTGTCGGTGTGAAGCTGGACCTGGAAATCGAGCTCGTCCGCGACCGCAAGGCAGGCTTCGATAACGGCGGGCGGGGCGCCGAAATCCTCGTGGATCTTCACGCCGAGCACGCCGCAATGCATGAGTTCGGCGATCGCAGCGGTCGTGTGCGAGCTGCCGCGCGCGAGGAAGCCGAAATTCATCGGGAACGCTTCGCAGGCACGCAGCATCCGGGCGATGTCGGTCGGGCTGCCCTGATCGATCACGATGTACGGGTGGCTCATGCCGCCACCGATCAAGGTCGTGAGCCCCGTGGCAAGCCCATGATGGCATTGCTCGGCGCCGACGAAATGCACGTGAACGTCGATGCCGCCGGGCGTGACGATCTTGCCCTCGCCGGCTTCGACGGCTGTCGCGTTGCCGATCACGAGCCGGTCGTCGACGCCGTCCATGGTCGCCGGGTTGCCCGCCTTGCCGATGCCGACGATCTTGCCGTCCTTGACGCCGATATCGCCTTTGACGATGCCGACGACCGGGTCGATCACCACCGCGTTCTGAATCAAAAAGTCGAGCGCACCGTCCCTGTTGGCGCGGGTCGAGATTGCCATGCCGTCGCGCAGCGTCTTGCCGCCGCCGGCCATGCACTCGTCGCCGTAGCGCGTGTGGTCGCGCTCGATCTCGGCCAGCAGGGAGGTATCGCCGAGCCGGATGCAGTCGCCCGTCGTGGGACCGAACATCTCGGCATAGGCCTTCCGCGTCATGGTCACCATCGTTGCGTTCCTCCTCAGGCGCCCTTGAAGCCGCGCGACCGGGCACGCTCCAGCGCTCGGGCCTTGGTTTCCTCGAGATGCACCGATCCGTTCGTCAAGGCGTTGAAGCCGCCGATTTCGCCCGTTCCGCCGAAGGCGACGAGCTCGACCTGTTTCGATTCGCCCGGCTCGAAGCGAACCGCGGTGCCGGCCGGGCAGTCGAGACGCATGCCGAAGGCGGCGGCGCGATCGAAATCGAGCGCCCTGTTGGCCTCGAAGAAGTGGAAATGGCTGCCGACCTGGGCGCCGCGGTCGCCCGTATTGGTTACCGCCAGACGCGCCCGGCGGCGCCCGGCATTGAGCTCGATCTCGCCCGCAGGCGTCACAATTTCGCCCGGGATTCGCGTTACGCCGGCGCCGGGGGCGACAGTGCCCGGACGTATCGGGTCGTGCACGCTGATCATCTTCGTGCC
>CAZMUZ010000134.1:0-9863 GCA_964569315.1 uncultured Rhodospirillaceae bacterium
CGATCGCGGTCAGCCCGGAGGTCATCCTGATGGACGAGCCCTGCTCGGCGCTCGATCCGATCGCGACCGCCCGCATCGAGGAGCTGATCGACGAGATTCGGGCGAACTACACCATCGTGATCGTGACCCACTCGATGCAGCAGGCCGCGCGCGTCAGCCAGCGCACCGCCTTCTTCCATCTCGGCGAGCTGGTCGAAGCCGGCGATACGCCCGAGATCTTCACCAGCCCGCGCGACCGTCGTACCCAGGGCTACATCACCGGCCGGTTCGGCTGAGGGACATCATGGCACAGGACCATATCGTCAAATCCTTCGACGACGAGATCGCGAAGCTCAACCAGGCGATCGCGCAGATGGGCGGGCTCGCCGAGGCGCAGCTCGAGGCCTCGATCCAGGCGCTCACCCGCCGCGATCCGGAATATGCCGCCAGCATCGTGAAGGCGGACAAGCGGATCGACGAGCTCGAGTACCAGGTCGGCAATCTCGCGGTGCGGATGCTGGCCTTGCGCCAGCCGATGGCCTCCGACCTCCGCGAGGTGGTGGCCGCCCTCAAGATCTCCTCCGATCTCGAGCGCATCGGCGACTATGCGACCAACATCGCCAAGCGCGCCATCGCGCTGGTCGAGGCGCCGACCATCAGCACGCTCTACGTCATCCCGCGCATGGCGCAGCTCGTGCAGACCCTCATCAAGGACGTGCTGGACGCCTATGTCGCGCACGATGCGGACCGCGCCATGGCCGCCTGGCAGCGCGACGAGGAGGTGGATGCGATGTACACCAGCCTCTTCCGCGAGCTCCTGACCTACATGATGGAGGATCCGCGCAACATCGGCCCCTGCACCCACCTCATGTTCATCGCCAAGAACATCGAGCGCATGGGCGACCACGCCACGAACGTCGCGGAGCTGGTCTACTTCCTGGTGCATGGTCACGCGCTCGACCAGACGCGGCCGAAGGGCGACACCACCAATGTCGTGGTGGCGCCGCGCGCGCAGACCTCGGCCCATGAATAGATCGGCGCTCCCGCAGACCGTGACGCGGCCGATGGTCCTCGTCATCGAGGACGAGGCGGCGCTGGTGACGCTGCTGCGCTACAACCTCGAGCGCGAGGGCTTCGCCGTCACCGAGGCGCGCGACGGCGAGGAGGCGCTGCTGCTCGCCCGCGAGCACAAGCCCGACCTGGTGCTGCTCGACTGGATGCTGCCGCACGTTTCGGGCATCGAGGTCTGCCGGCAGCTCCGGCGCCTGCCCGATACCCGCAGCGTGCCGATCGTCATGCTGACGGCGCGCGGCGAGGATGCCGACAAGGTGCGCGGACTCGACAGCGGCGCCGACGACTACATGACCAAGCCCTTCAGCCCGAGCGAGCTCGTCGCGCGGCTGCGCGCCCATCTGCGCCGGGCGCGGCCGGAATTCACCGCCGAGCAGCTCGCCTATGACGATCTCGAGATGGACCTGGTCGCGCACCGGGTGCGGCGCGCCGGGCGCGACGTGCATCTGGGCCCGACCGAGTTCCGGCTGCTGCGCTATCTGATGGAGCATCCGGCCCGCGTCTTCAGCCGTGAGCAGCTCCTCGACGCCGTCTGGGGCCGCGACATCTATATCGAGCCGCGCACCGTGGACGTGCATATCCGCCGCCTGCGCAAGGCGATCAACAGCGGCGCCAAGGGCGACCTCATCCGCACCGTGCGCGCCGCCGGGTATTCGCTCGACCGCGAAGGCTGAGCGCGGCCTTCAGGCTTGCGCCAGCGCCGCGCGATATGCCGCTGCGGCCTCGGACCCGAAACAGGCGAAGACCACGCGCCGGAGGCCCGGGCGTTGTGCGACCTCGGCCTTGACCGTGGCGACGGCGACGCCGGTTGCCGCCTCGAGCGGGTAGCCATAGATGCCCGTCGAGATCGCCGGAAAGGCGATCGACGCCGCCCCCTTGTCATCGGCAAGGGCGATCGAGCCCCGGTAGCAGGCCGCAAGCAGCGCGGGCTCGCCCTGCCCGCCGCCCCGCCAGACCGGTCCGACGGCGTGGATCACGTAGCGCGCTTTCAGGCGGAAGCCGGGCGTGATACGGGCCTCGCCCGTGGGGCAGCGGCCGATCGCGCGGCAGGCGGCGGCAAGCTCGGGGCCGGCCGCGCGGTGGATCGCGCCGCAGACGCCGCCGCCCGGCGTCAGCGCCTCGTTCGCCGCATTCACGATCGCATCGACCTCGAGCGTCGTGATGTCGCCTTCGAAGAGTTCGAGGCGGACGGCCATTCAGGAGGCGGCGGGAGACGGCTTCGCCGGCGCCGGATAGAGACGCGCGAGCCAGAAGAGCAGCAGCAGCCCCGGCACCGCGAGAAACGTGGTCGCGATGAAGAAGGCGGGCCAGCCCAGCACCGTGGCAAGCCAGCCGGCGCCCGAGGAAAGCGCGGTGCGGCCGATCGCCATGAAAGAGGTCAGCAGCGCATATTGCGTGCCGGTGAAGGCGACATTGCAGAGGCTCGAAAGATAGGCGACGAAGGCGGCCGAGCCGATGCCGCCCGCGAAATTATCGGCGCCGATGACGATGCCGAGCCAGAGGATGTCGTGGCCGATGCCGGCAAGCACGGCATAGAGCAGGTTCGCGGCCGCCTGCAGGACCCCGCCCGCGAGCAGCGTCGGGAAGAGCCCGTAACGCGCCACCATGAGCCCGCCCGCGGCCACCCCAAGCAGCGTCATGATCACGCCGAAGACCTTGGAGACGCTCGCGATCTCGACCCCGGTGAAGCCGAGCTCGATATAGAAGGGGTTCGCCATCACCCCGCCCACGGCGTCGCCGAACTTGTAGAAGAAGACGAAGGCGAGGATCACGAGCCAGCCGCGCCGGCGCATGAAATCGAGGAAGGGATCGATCACCGCCTGGCGCAGCCGGAGCATGAAGGGCGTGCGTTCGCCGGCGACCCAGTCGGCCGGCGGCGCCGGCTCCGGCGCGATCAGCACCGCGATCATCCCGATGCCGACCGCGCCGGCGAGCAGCGCGAAGATTGCCGGCCACCCGATGAAATCGGAGAGCGCGATGGCGCCGGCGCCGGCGAGGATGAGGCCGAGCCTGTAGCCCACCTGCGTCGCCGCCGCGCCCGCGCCTTGCTCCGCCTCGCTCAGGACCTCGATGCGATAGGCATCGATGGCGATGTCCTGCGTCGCCGAGAAGAAGGCGATGACGAGCGCTGCAAGCGCCGTCCACCAGGGGTCGACCGCCGGGTCCGTCATGCCCATGGCGAGGATGGCGAGGATGAGCGCGCCTTGCGCCGCCAGCGCCCAGGAGCGGCGGCGGCCGAGGCGTTTCGTCAGGATCGGAATGCGCAGATGATCGAGGACCGGCGCCCAGACGAACTTGAAGCTGTAGGGAATGCCGACGAGGGCGAAAAGCCCGATCGCGGTCTTGTCCACGCCGACCTTGGCGAGCCAGTAGGAAAGGGTCGAAAGCGTGAGCAGCAGCGGCAGGCCGCTCGAGAAGCCCATCAGCAGGATGACCAGCATCCGCCGGTCGAGATAGACCGCGAGCGTCTCGCGCCAGCCTCGACGCGCCGGAATCCTGCCGCTGGTGGTCTCGCCGGCCATCGCCCTCGCTCCCCGATTCGCGCCCGCGCCTTTATAGCGCGGCGACTCGAATCGCGGCGCGGCGAATCCGGGGAGGCCTTCGGCCGAGGCAGGGCGCGAGGGATCGCTCAGGGCTTCGGGGCGGTCGCGACGCGCGCCGGTGCGGCGGAGAGGCGCGAGGTCCCGCTCGCCGGCGGCGAGCAGCGCCCGGCATCGCGCCTCGTCGAGGCGGCCGGCCGGCTCAGCCGGCTTCGGCCTCGGCCGCGCGGTCGGCGCGCTTGCGGGCGTTCGGGTCGAGCAGCTTCTTGCGGAGCCGGATCGATTTCGGCGTCACCTCGACCAGCTCGTCCTCCTGAATGTAGGAGATCGCCGCCTCGAGCGTCATGCGGCGCGGCGGCGTCAGGCGGATCGCCTCGTCCTTCGAGGTGGTGCGGATGTTGGTGAGCTGCTTCGCGCGGAGCGGGTTCACCTCGAGGTCGTTGCCGCGGGTGTGCTCGCCGATGATCATGCCGGCATAGACCTCGTCGCCCGGATTGATGAACATCGGGCCGCGATCCTCGAGATACCAGAGCGCATAGGCGACGGCGGCGCCGCTGCCGTTCGAGATCAGCACGCCGTTCCGCCGCCCCTCGATCGTGCCCTTGAAAGGCAGATAGCCGTGGAAGAGCCGGCTCATGACGCCGGTGCCGCGGGTATCGGTCATGAAGTCGCCGTGATAGCCGATGAGGCCGCGCGCCGGCACGAGGAAGCTGACGCGCGTCTTGCCGCCGCCCGAGGGCCGCATGTCGGTCATCTCGCCGCGGCGCTGGCCGATCTTCTCGACCACGACCCCCACATATTCCTCGTCCACGTCGACGAGCACCTCCTCGATCGGCTCCAGCCGCTCGCCCGTCGCCGGGTCGCTGCGATAGAGCACGCGCGGCCGGCTGATCGAGAGCTCGTAACCCTCGCGCCGCATGGTCTCGATCAGCACCCCGAGCTGCAGCTCGCCGCGGCCGGCCACCTCGTAGGCGTCCTTGTCGTCGGATTCGCGCACCCGGATCGCGACATTGCCCTCGCCCTCGCGCAGGAGCCGCGCGCGGATCATCCGGCTCGTCACCTTGTCGCCGTCGCGGCCGGCGAGCGGCGAATCGTTGACCGTGACGGTCATGGCGAGGGTCGGCGGGTCGATCGCCTGGGCCGCGATCGGCGTGCCGAGATAGGGATCGCAGAGCGTGTCGGCCACGGTCGTCTCGCTGAGGCCGGCGATGGCGACGATGTCGCCCGCGACCGCCTCCTCGATCGGCACCCGCTCGATGCCGCGGAAGGCCAGCAGCTTCGTCAGGCGGGACTGCTCGATGGTCCGCCCGTCCTGGCTCAGGCCCTTGATCGGCATGTTGACCTTGGCGACGCCGGTATGGATGCGCCCGGTCAGCACGCGGCCGAGGAAATTGTCGTATTCGAGCGTCGTCACCAGCATGGCGAACGGCGCCTCGGCGTCGCCGATCGCCGGCGGGACGTGGCGGACGATGAGGTCGAAGAGCGGCGCCATGTCGGTGCGCTCGGATTCGAGGTCGACCGCCGCCCAGCCGAGCTTGCCCGAGGCGAAGAGGGTCGGAAAATCGAGCTGCGCGTCGTTCGCGTCGAGCGCGGCGAAGAGGTCGAACACCTCGTCATGCACCTGGTGCGCCCGCGCATCGGGCCGGTCCGCCTTGTTGACGACGACGATCGGCCGAAGCCCCTTGGCGAGCGCCTTCGCGGTCACGAACTTGGTCTGCGGCATCGGCCCTTCGGCCGCGTCCACCAGCACCACCACGCCATCGACCATGCTGAGGA
The DNA here is from genome assembly GCA_964569315.1 of uncultured Rhodospirillaceae bacterium. GTDB lineage: Bacteria > Pseudomonadota > Alphaproteobacteria > Dongiales > Dongiaceae > CADEFF01. Next base: position 5,367 of record CAZMUZ010000134.1, read on the forward strand.
TGCGCTCGACCTCGCCGCCGAAATCGGCGTGGCCGGGCGTATCCACGATGTTGAGCCGCACGCCCTTCCAGACCACCGAGGTGCATTTCGCGAGGATGGTGATGCCGCGCTCGCGCTCCAGCTCGTTCGAATCCATCACCCGCTCCGCCACCTGCTGGTTGGCGCGGAAGGTGCCGGACTGGCGGAGGAGCTGATCGACCAGCGTCGTCTTGCCGTGATCGACATGGGCGATGATGGCAAGGTTGCGGATCGGCATCGGGCTGGCGGTCATGGGTCCTCGTAGGGCTGCCCGGAAGCCGGGCGTCTCAGGCGAACCGGGTCTCGGGCGAACGGGGTCTCAGGCGAACTGGGCAAGCACGCGCTCGGCGAGCGGCACCTGCGGCCGGGCGCCGATATGGCCGATCACCTCGGCCGCGGCATGGGATCCGATCCGCCCGCAGCTCTGCGGCGACCGGCCGGTGACATAGCCGTAGAGGAATCCGGCGGCATACTGGTCGCCGGCGCCGGTGGTATCGACCACCCGCTCGACCGGGGCCGCCTCTATCACATGGGCCTTCCTGTCGGCGAGCACCACCGAGCCCTTCTCGCTCCGGGTCAGCGCAGCGATCCTGCATTTGCCGCGCGTCGCGGCGAGCGCGCTGTCGAAATCCTCGACCTGCCAGAGCGCGCAGATCTCCGCCTCGTTGGCGAAGAGGATGTCGACATGGTTCTCGACGAGCTGCACCAGCTCCTCGCGATGGCGCTCGACGCAGAAGGGATCGGAAAGGCTGAGCGCCACCTCGCGGCCGGCCCGGTGGGCGGTCTCGGCCGCCTTCAGGAAGGCGAGCTTCGCCTGCGGCGGATCCCAGAGATAGCCTTCGAGATAGGTGACCTTGGCGGCGGCGACCAGGAGCTCGTCGATATCCGCCTCGCCGAGCTCGAGGCAGGCGCCGAGATAGGTCATCATGGTGCGCTGCGCATCGGGGGTGACGAAGACGAGGCAGCGCGCGGTCGGCGCGCCGCTGAGCGCGGCGGGCGTGTCGAACCTCACCCGCGCCGCACGGATGTCGTGGCGGAAGATGCCGCCGAACTGGTCGTTCGAGACCTTGCCGATGAAGCCCGCGCGGCCGCCGAGCGCGGCGAGGCCGGTCACGGTGTTGGCGGCGGAGCCGCCGGAGGCCTCGACCGCGGGGCCGGCCGCGCGATAGAGCGCGTCGGCGGTCGCCGCGTCGATCAGCCGCATCGAGCCCTTGACCATGCCGCTCGCCGCGAGGAACGCGTCGTCCGCGTAGCTCAGCACGTCGACGATGGCGTTGCCGATGCCGACCAGATCGAAGGTGGCGGGATTGGCCATGGCGAGAGATTGGTCCTGGTTCGGGCGGGCGGGAAAGGCGCGCGAGTATAGCGGCCGGCGGCGACAGCACAAGCCGCGGCCGCGGCCCCGCTCGGGCCGCTTGATCGGGCGGGGTCGGACCCGCTAAATAGCCGTGGCGCCTTGCCATTTTGGCCCGTCGCCCGCTTCCGGACCCGCCATGATCAAGGCCCTCCTCGCCGCCTTCGCCGACCTCCAGCTCCCCGGGGTGCGCCGGGTGCTCGGGCTCGGGCTCGCGATCGCGATCGCCACCCTGCTGGTCACGGGGGTCGGGGTCTGGTTCCTCGCGGTGTGGCTCACCGATCTCGATATCGGCTGGCTCGACAGCGTCGTCGAGTTCGCCGCCGGGCTCGGCGTGATCGTGCTCGCCTGGCTGCTTTTCCCGATCGCCGTCTCGAGCATGGTCGGCATCTTCCTCGACGAGGTTTGCGACAGCGTCGAAGCCGCGCACTATCCGGCGCTCCCGCCGGCGCGCGATCAACCGCTGCTGGAATCGATCGGCAGCGGACTCGCCTTCGCGGGCGTGGCGCTTGCCCTGAATTTGCTACTGCTGCCCGTCTATCTCTTCCTTTTCTTCTTTCCGCCTCTCTATGCTCTTATCTTCTATGGCGTGAATGGCTATCTGCTCGGCCGCGAATATTTCGAGCAGGTGGCGCTGAGACGCCTCGATCGCCGTGCCGCCGGAACGCTGCGGAAGACGCAGCAGGGTCGCATCCTCGCCGCCGGTGTCGTCATCGCCTTCCTTTTGACGGTGCCCGTGGTGAACCTGATCGCCCCGGTGGTGGCGACGGCGTTCATGCTGCATCTCGTGACGGGAGCGGCCGCGCGCGGCGGCCCGGCGAAGGGAGGATAGGCGATGCTAGGGAAACGGATGGCGGTCGAGAACAACCGCGGCGACACGCGCAACGGCGCGCCTCAGGCGAACGAGACGAAACCGGCGGAGCCCGCCCGCAACGAGCCGCGCGGCGTGCCCGGCACCACGCGGAGCTATGGCCGGCCCGAGACGATGCCCGCGGCCGCGCCCTCCCTGGCGGCGCCCGTGATGCGGGAACCGGGCCGGGTGCCGGGCGGCTTCCCGCAGTTCCGGCCGGCCCGCGCCGAGGGCGAGGTGCCGCCGGCGGCGGCCGAGGGCGAAGGCAAGCGCCTCATGGTCGGGCGCCATATCGTGCTTTCCGGCGAGATCCGCACCTGCGACCGGCTGGTGGTCGAAGGCTGCGTCGAGGCCTCGCTGTTCGATACCCGGGCGGTCGAGATCGCGCCGGGCGGCGTATTCCGCGGCTCGGCCTCCATCGAATCGGCCGAGATCGGCGGATTGTTCGAGGGCGATCTGGTGGTGCGCGAGCGGCTGCTGCTCAAAGGCACCGGCCGGATCGTCGGCAATGTGCAATATGGCGAGCTCGAGATCGAGCGCGGCGGCGTGGTGAGCGGGCGGCTCGATGCGCTCGCACCCGAGGCCGACCGCGCCCAACCGGTCGCGGCCCCGGCGCCGCGACTGGCGGAAGAAAAAGGTCGGCCGGGCGAGCGTGGACCGGGCGAGCGTGGGAATGGGGCTGCGACAGATGCGCGAGAGGCCGGCTGAGCGGCAAACGCTCGGCGGGAAATCGACGACGGCAGATCGGCGAATCGGCGCGGGCGGAGCGATGCTGGCGGCGGTGCTGCTGCTGGCTGCCTGCGCGGCACCGCCACGCCCTGCGACGCTCGCCGCCAAGCCCGTCGTGCCGCGCGAGCAGGTTCCGCCCAACGCCGCGAAGCCGCCCTTGCCCGCCCCGGACAAGGCCGCCGCGGCGCCGGCCGCCCGCTCGGCCGACATCATCGGTCTCGGCACGGACGCGGTCGAAAAGCTGCTGGGCGAGCCGGAAATGGTGCGGCAGGATGCGCCCGCCGAGGTCTGGCAATATCGCAGCGAGGCCTGCGTCGTGGATCTCTATCTCTATCCGGCGCAGGCCTCCTATCGCGTCGTCTATATCGAGGCGCGCGATCCCTCCGCCGCGAGCGTCGCCGCCGACAACTGCTTCAAGAGCCTGGCGCCCCGACGGCCGGCGATCTGAGACGTGGTCACCAGCGCCAAGCGGACACCGGGCTTGAACGTTACTTACAAGTCGGCCTGCTTTTTGGCCCATCGGATCCACGACGAAGGCGCTCAAGGGCATTGTCGGCAAGCGGTTGACCTATCGTGGCGTGATCCCGCGTGCGCAGAAATAATCGAATCGGGTCAATATATTACAAGATATTGATTCAAAACGAAGAATCGTGTATAAGGTATTGGGCCGCGCTGGATCGCCCGCCGTGGTCACACGGCACTTCTTCGAGATGTCTGCCCATAGGATGGCGGACTACAAACTCAAAGATGATTGGCTCCAGGCAGCCTTTTTTTATAAGCGGTTCTCAGGCATGCCATACGTCCGAAAGATTGTCTTTTGGGCGTCTGTCAGGTTGGCGCCTGAAAGTGAATGGGGCCACACTGTGAAGCCCTCGTCGAAATATTTCCCCGTGAGGTCCCGGCAGACTCGTGGCTGTAACATCGCTGCATAGTCGGATATGCAAGATATGTTGGGATGTGTGTTGACGGCCTGGAAAAACGAACTGGCAATAACATCTGCCAGTTGCAACCCAGCACGTTGCGCGTGGTCATAGAACTGAATGTGGTCGAAGCTAAACGCCGACCAATTGGGCGTTCTCTTGTTCAGGAAAGCATTTTTGTCCTGTGCCCATAACCGGGTGTAGTAATCCGTGAACTCTCTCCGGCTTATATCTCTACGTCTCGAAAATTCAATCTGCAATTTATGGCCGGATGTTCTGGTTTGCGCGCTCTTGGCCGCGCAGAAGTCAGTAACCCTCTCCAGGAGTATCCGAGTCAGCCATAGATAGAACCAATGCTTATGCTGACTCACCATTGCCGCACGATGGTTTCGATGGCGTCGCATGTTCTGCTTGTTAGAAATGACGGTGAACAAGCGCACCGGAAGGCAGGCAACATCTTGGCAAACGGATCGCTTTTGTCGGTCGCTAAGGGTCCGAAAATGCAGATTGTCAGATTGAGTATTCTTGGCCCGATCACGGATAGCCCTAAGCCACTGCGGGACTTGGCGTTCGTTTTCTCTGCTGGCCACGACAGCGCTTAGAATGAACCACTCTGACGCTCCTCC
>CAZMUZ010000135.1:0-9547 GCA_964569315.1 uncultured Rhodospirillaceae bacterium
GAGGTGCGGGAAGCCGATCCCGATATGGCGCGCCTGCTCCGGCACGAGCGAGAGCGGGGTCATGCCGGGCTGCGTGTTGATCTCGAGCAGATAGAGCTGCTTCGGCCCCGCCTCGCCGGTGTCGTCGAAGCGGAAATCCGCGCGGCTCACGCCGCGGCAGCCGAGCGCTTCGTGGGCGAGCCGGGCGACCCGCAGCGCTTCGTCGTAGACGGCGGGCGGGACGGGTGCCGGCACCAGATGGTCGGTGCGGCCTTCGGTATATTTGGCCTCGTAGTCGTAGAAGCCGGAATGCGGGCGGAGCTCCGTCACGGCGAGCGGGCGGTCGCCCATGACGGCGACGGTCAGCTCGCGGCCCGGAATGAACTTCTCCACCAGCACCCGCGCGCCGAAGGTCCATTCGCGGGCGCGCGGCGGCTGGTTGTCGCCCGTGCGCACGATCCTGACGCCGACGCTCGAGCCCTCGTTCGCCGGCTTCACGATGTAGGGCCGCGGCATCGGATCGCCCTGTTCGAGCGCCGCGGGCGCGATCTCGAGCCCCTCGGGGCAGCGGATGCCCGCCGCGGCGAAGACGCGTTTCGCCATGGTCTTGTCCATGGCGAGCGCGGAAGCGAGCAGGCCGGAATGGGTATAGGGGATGCCCATCAGGTTCAGCACGCCCTGGACGCAGCCATCCTCGCCGAAGCGGCCATGGAGCGCGTTGAACACCACATCCGGCCGCGGCTCGAGCGCGCGCAGCAGCGCACCGACGTCGCGACCGACATCGATCGAGACGACGTCGTAGCCTTCGCTCTCGAGCGCCTCGGCGCAGGCCTTGCCGCTTACCAGCGAGACCTCGCGCTCGGCGGAGGGGCCGCCCATCAGTACGGCGACCCGCGTCATGGCCGGCCTCCCGGAAGCGGCACGCCGATGCGCCGTATTTCCCACTGCAGCTCCACGCCGCTCTGGGCCCGCACGCGGCGGCGCACGGTTTCGCCGAGCGTTTCCAGGTCCGTGGCGGTGGCGCCGCCCGTGTTGATCAGGAAGTTGCAATGCTGCTCGGAGACCTGGGCCGCGCCGACGCGCAAGCCCCGGCAGCCGGCCGCATCGATGAGCTGCCAGGCTTTGGCGCCCTTGGCCTGCGGGTCGCGCGGATTGGCGAAGGTGCTGCCGCCGGTCCGGGTGCGGATCGGCTGGCTCGCCTCGCGCGCCTTCTGGATCTCGACCATGCGCGCCGCGACCGCGGCGGGGCTGTCGGGCTGGCCGGCGAGGGTGGCGCCGAGGAAGATCCAGTCCTCCGGCACGCTCGAATGCCGATAGCCGAAACCGAAATCGCCATGCGAGAGACGATGCAGGCGGCCGCTGCCGTCGAGCGCCTCGCCCTCGGTCACGACGTCCGTTATCTCGCGACCATAGGCGCCGCCATTCATGCGGAGCGCGCCGCCGATCGTGCCCGGAATGCCCGAGAGGAACTCGAGCCCGGCGAGGCCGGCGTCGCGCGCGGCGAAGGCGACGTTGAGGTCGAGCGCGCCGGCGCCGGCGGCAATGCGGGATTCTTCCACCGCGACGGTCGCGAACGCGCGGCCGAGTCGGATCACCGCGCCCGGCACGCCGCCGTCGCGCACCAGCAGGTTGGAGCCGACGCCGATGACCGTCACCGGCACATCGGCGGGCTTCGCCGCGAGGAACCGGACCAGGTCGTCGCGATCGGCGGGACGGAACATGAGTTCCGCCGGCCCGCCGACGCGGAACCAGGTGACCTGGGCGAGCGGCGCCTGCCGCGTCAGCCGGCCGCGCAAGGGCGGCAGGAGATCGACCCAGTCCCGCTCGATGCGTTTTCTGGCCATCATCCCGCCGACCTCCCGGGTCCGGCCTGCAGCGCCTTCAGTTGCTCCGGCAGGGCGTGGGCCCAGGTCGTGATATTGCCCGCGCCGAGGCAGACGACGAGGTCGCCCGGCCGCGCGATCTCGTGCACCAGCGCCGGCAGCGCGTCGGCGTCCGGCAGCGCCATCGCGCGGCGATGGCCGTGGCTCACCAGCCCCGCCACCAGCGTGTCGCGGCTGATGCCTTCGATCGGCGCCTCGCCCGCGGCATAGACATCGGCAACGATCACCTGATCGGCGTCGTTGAAGCAGGTGCAGAACTCCTCGAAGAGGTTCTTCAGTCGCGTATAGCGATGCGGCTGCACGACGGCGATCACCTGGCCCTTCGTCGCAGTCCGCGCCGCGCGCAGCACGGCGGCGATCTCGACCGGGTGATGGCCGTAATCGTCGATCACCGCGATGCCGCCCGCCTCGCCCGTTCGGGTGAAGCGCCGCTTGACTCCGCCGAAGCCGGCGAGGCCCTTGCGGATCACCTCGTCGGAAACCCTGAGCTCCAGCGCGACCGCGATGGCGGCGAGCGAGTTCTGCACGTTGTGCTGCCCCAGCATGGGCAGCAGCAGGTTCTCGATCCGGCGCTCGAGGCCGCGCTGGCGGTCCGTCAGCAGCACGTCGTAGCGGCAGCCCGCCGGCCCCGCCTCGATGTCGACGGCGCGCACGTCCGCCTGCGGGCTCATGCCGTAGCTCACGATGCGGCGGTCGGAAAGCTGGCCAATCATGGTCTGCACCACGGGATGGTCGATGCAGAGCACCGCGAAGCCGTAGAACGGGATGTTCTTCACGAAATCCGCATAGGCGCGGTTCATCGCCTCGACCGTGCCGTAGTGGTCGAGATGCTCGGGATCCATGTTGGTGACGATGGCGATCGTCGAGGGCAGCTTCACGAAGGTGCCGTCGGATTCGTCCGCCTCGACCACCATCCACTCGCCGCCGCCGAGCCGCGCGTTGGTGCCGTAGTTGTTGATGATGCCGCCATTGATCACGGTCGGATCGAACCCGGCCGCTTCCAGGAGCGCCGCCACCAGCGAGGTGGTCGTGGTTTTGCCGTGCGTGCCGCCGATCGCGACCGACCATTTGAGCCGCATCAGCTCGCCCAGCATCTCGGCGCGCCGCACGACAGGCAGCAGCCTCTGGCGCGCCGCCAGCACCTCCGGATTGTCGGGCTTCACGGCGGAAGAGGTCACGACGACCGCGGCCTCGCCGAGATTCTCGGCGCGGTGGCCGATCTCGACGCGGATGCCGAGCGTGCGGAGGCGCTTCACGTTGGCGCTCTCGGCCTGGTCGCTGCCCTGAACGCGATAGCCGAGATTGCGGAGGATCTCGGCGATCCCGCTCATGCCGATGCCGCCGATCCCGACGAAGTGAAGGAGGCCGATGTCGAAAGGAAGCGCCCTCATGCGGCGGCCTCCTTCGGATAGGCGGCGGCGCCGTTGGCCGGCGCGAAGCCGACCGCGATATCGGCGAGCCGCTCGGCGGCATCCGGTCGACCGAGGCGCGCGGCCGCGGCCGCCGCCGTCGCAAGGCGCCCCGGCTCGGCCAGCAGCCCGCGCAGGCGCTCGGCGACGAGCGCCGCCGTCAATCCCGCCTCGGGCAGGCTCCAGGCGGCGCCGGCCGCGTCGAGCGCGGCGGCGTTGGCGGTCTGGTGGTCGTCGGTCGCATAGCGATAGGGCACCAGCAGGGCCGGACGCCCGGCGACGGCGAGCTCGGCCGTGGTGGAGGCGCCGGCGCGCGCGATCACGAGCTGTGCCCGGCGGAGACGCGCGGGCATGTCGTCGAAGAAGGTCGCGAGCTCGGCCGCGAAGCCGATCCCGGCATAGGCCGCGCCGACGCGCTCGATATCCTCGGGCCGGCATTGCTGGGCAAGACGGATGCGACCGCGCTCTTCCGGCGCCAGCGCGGCGATCGCCGCCGGTACGAGGTCGGAGAAGATGCGGGCCCCCTGGCTGCCGCCGACGAGCAGGAGCTCGAGCGGTCCGCCGGATTGCGGCGCGGCGTAAGGCTGGCCGGCGAGGGCGGCGATGGCGGGCCGCACCGGATTGCCGGTAACGACGATCTTGCGGCGGTCCTCGGCGCCGATCCCGCGGACTTCGGGGAAGGCGGTGGCGATGCGGGCGGCGCGCCCTGCGAGCAAGCGGTTTGCGCGGCCCATCACGGCGTTCTGCTCGTGCAGGACGAGCGAAAGGCCGACCTTACCGGCGGCGAGCATGGTCGGCACCGAGGCATAGCCGCCGAAGCCGATCGCGACGGCAGGCCGGGTTTCCTTGAGGATCCGGCGCGCCTCGAAGTAACCGAGCCCGAGCGCCGCCAGCGCTTCCGCACGGGCGACGAGGCCGCGGCCGGCGATGCCGCCGGCGCGGATACGCCGCACCTCGACGGCGGGAAGCCTGTCGCCGAAGCCGGAGCCGCGCCGGTCGGTGACGAGCAGCACGCGGCGGCCGCGCGCGAGCAGCGCCGCTGCGAGCGCTTCGGCCGGGAACATGTGGCCGCCCGTGCCGCCGGCGGCGAGCAGGATGGGACGCTGCGGCGATGCGCTCATGCGTCCTCCCCCGGGCCGAAGCGCTTGCGGGTGAGCGCCAGCAGCATGCCCATGCCGAGCGCCGAGGCGAGCAGCGAGGAGCCGCCATAGCTGATGAAGGGGAGCGTCATTCCCTTGGTCGGCATGAGGTGCAGGCTCGAGGCCATGTTGACGAAGGCCTGCAGGCCAAAGGTGACGAGCAGGCCGGCGGCCGCCAGCATCACGAAGAGGTTGCGCTCCTGCATGAGCCGCGTGGTGCCGCGGCCGATCACCAGCAGGAAAAGGCCGACGATGAGGATGCAGGCGATGACGCCAAGCTCCTCGCCGGCCACGGCGAAGACGAAGTCCGCATGGGCGTCGGGCAGCACCAGCTTGACGGTGCCTTCGCCCGGACCGCGACCCCAGAGCCCGCCATTGGCGAAGGCCTCGAGCGAGCGGTCGATCTGGTAGCTGTCGGTCGAGCCCGGATGGAGGAACCCGTCGATGCGCTCGGCCACATGCGAGAAGGTGAAATAGGCGCCGACGATGGCGACCGCGGCCGCCGTCGCGAGCAGCAGCACCCAGACGATCGGCAGGCCGGCGAGGAAGAACTGCGCGAACCAGGTGCAGCTCACCACCACGGTCATGCCGAGATCGGGCTGCAGCAGCAGGATCCCGACCACCAGCATGTAGAGCAGGATGGAGATCGCATTGCCCGGCATGCGCTGCCGGCCGTGCTGGGCCGCGAACATCCAGCCCGCCACGACGGCGAAGCAGGGCTTCACGAACTCGGAAGGCTGCAGCGAGAAGCCGCCGATATCGAGCCAGCGCGTGGCGCCCTTGATCTCGGGGCCGAACACGAGAGTGAGGGCGGTGAGGCTGACGGACCCGACGAAGCCGAGCAGCGCGAGGCGGCGGATCTGCCGCGGGCTGAGCAGCGAGGCGCCGAGCATAAGCGCGACCGCGACCGGCAGCAGGACGAAGTGATGGCGCGCGAGGCTGAAGCTTTCGAGATTGATGCGGTTCGCGACGGCGGGGCTCGCCGCCAGGATCATCATGGCGCCGATGCCGATCAGGAGGCCGATCGTCGCGAGCGTCCAGCGATCGACGGTCCACCACCAGCGGCCAAGCAGGCTGCGGTCGTTGCGGGCGAAGCTGGTCATGCCGCCCTCCCGTTGCCGGTTTCGGCGAGCCGCTGCACAAGGCTGCGGAAGGCGTCGCCGCGCTGCTCGAAATTCGCGAACTGGTCGAAGGAGGCGCATGCGGGCGACAGCAGCACCACCGCCCCTCGGCGCGCTTCGGCCTGGGCGAGGCGATGCGCGGCCTCGACCGCGCGGTCGAGCGTGCCGCATTGCGTCGCCGGCACGCGGCCCGCGAGTTGCCGTTCGAAAGCCTCTGCGGCCTCGCCGATCAGGAAGGCGTGGACGACGCGGCGATAGAAGGGCTCGAGCCCGTCGAGGCCGCCCGCTTTCGGCTTGCCGCCGAGGATCCAGTAGATCGGGTCGTAGCAGGCGAGCGCCTTCGCGGTGGCGTCGGCATTGGTCGCCTTGCTGTCGTTGACGTAGCGCACGTCGCCGATGCTGGCGATCAGCTCCTGGCGGTGGGCGAGGCCGGGATAGGTCCGCAAGCCCTCCGCGATCTCGGCGGGCGCGAGGCCCACGGCGCGACAGGCGGCGTAGGTCGCGGCCGCGTTCTGCCAGTTATGCTCGCCGGGCAGCGTCGCGACGGCGGTCAGATCCATGATGTCGAGCCGCACGTCGCCGGTCTCGTCGACAAGACGGCCGTCGACCGCATGTACGCCGCCCGCCACGCGTTCCCGCGCGGAGATCGGCACCACGCGCTGGTGCGAGCCCGCGACGAGGCGGTCGCGCAATGCCCGGCTCGTCTCGTCGTCGATCCCGACGACGGCCGTGTCGCCGGCGCCCTGGCGCGCGAAAATGCGCGCCTTGGCGGCGACATAGCCGGCCATGTCGCCATGGCGGTCGATGTGGTCGGGGGTGATGTTGAGCAGCAGGGCGACCTTGCAGCCGAGCGAAGGCGTGAGCTCGAGCTGGTAGGAGGAGAGCTCCAGCACATAGAGGCCGCCGCCGCCGAGGCGCGGCAACGCCAGGGCGGGCGTACCGATATTGCCGCCGATCGCGGATTCGCGGCCGGCGCGTTTCAGCACATGGCCGATCAGCGCCGTGGTGGTGGATTTGCCGTTGGTGCCGGTGATGCCGAGATAGCCCGCTTCCGGCACGGCGCGGATCAGGAGCTCGATATCGCCGATGACGGGCTTCGCATGGCTTTGGGCGAGCGCGGCCACGGGATGCGGCGTCGGGAAGCGATGCGGGATGCCGGGGCTCAGCACGAGGAATTCGGGCTTCCGCCAGTCGCAATGGGCAAGGTCGATCGGGGCGATCCCGGCGGCGGCCGCTTCCGCGCGCCGCTCGGCCGAATCGTCCCAGGCCCAGAGCCGGGCGCCGCTCACCTTGAGGGCGAGTGCGGCCGCGAGCCCGGATTTGCCGAGGCCGAGCACGGCCGCGATCCGCTCGTTCATGCCGGGAATGGCGAGGGGCGCGAGGGCCATCGGGTTCCCGTTCACCGCAGCTTCAAGGTGGCGAGCCCCGCGAGCGCGAGGATCGAGGCGATGATCCAGAAACGGATCACGATGGTGGGCTCGGCCCAGCCGAGCTTCTCGAAATGGTGATGCAGCGGCGCCATGCGGAAGACCCGCTTGCCGGTCATCTTGAAGGAGGCGACCTGGACGATCACCGAGGCGGTCTCCAGCACGAAGAGCCCGCCGATGATGGCGAGCACCAGCTCGTGCTTGGTGACGACGCTGACTGCGCCGAGCGCCCCGCCGACCGAGAGCGAGCCGGTGTCGCCCATGAAGACCATGGCGGGCGGCGCGTTGAACCAGAGGAAGCCGAGCGAGGCGCCGACGAGCGCCGCGCAGAAGACGGCGAGCTCGCCCGAGCCCTGCACGAAACGGATCTGCAGGTAGTTGGCGAAGACCGCGTTGCCGACGAGATAGGCGATCAGCACGAAGCAGCCGGCGGCGATCATCACCGGCACGATGGCGAGCCCGTCAAGTCCATCGGTGAGGTTGACCGCGTTGGAGGCGCCGACCATCACGAAGACCGCGAAGGGCAGGAAGAGCCAGCCGAGCGGCACCAGCAGGTCCTTGAGGAAGGGAACGGTGAGGCCGGTGGCGAGCGGCGCCGGCGTGAGCCAGATGGCGGCGCCGGCCGCGAGCGCGCCGATGGCGATCTGCGCCGCGAGCTTGAGGCGGCCCGGCAGGCCCTTGCTGCCGCGACGGGTCAGCTTCAGATAGTCGTCGCCGAACCCGACCAGGCCGAAGCCGATCGTCACCAGCAGCACGATCCAGACATAGCCGTTCGAGAGATCGGCCCAGAGCAGGGTGCTGATGGAGAGCGCGAGCAGGATCAGCACGCCGCCCATGGTGGGCGTGCCCTTCTTCGTCAGGAGGTGCGATTCCGGCCCGTCGGTGCGGATCGGCTGGCCGTGCGGCTGCTTGCTCTTGAGCCAGGCGATGACGCGCGGCCCCAGGAGGAAGCTCACCAGCAGCGCCGTCATCACCGCGCCGCCGCTCCGAAAGGTAAGATAGCGGAACAGGTTGAAGAGCGCGAAATCGTCGGCGAAGGGGGCAAGCAGGTTGTAGAGCATGCGATCGCGGCCCCTCAGTTCCCGTTCGCTGCGCGCGGCAGCGGCGGCGTGGTGGCGGCGCGTGCCTGCGCCTTGAGCGCGTCGACGATCGGACCCATGCGCGTGCCGAGCGAACCCTTCACCAGCACGACGTCGCCGGCGCGGAGTTGCGCCAGGAGTACCGGGATCATCTCCGCGCTGGTGGCGGTGCGTTCGCCGCGACGCTCGCGCGGCAGGGCCTCGAAGAGCCGGGCGGTCAGCGGACCGACCGCATAGACGCGGTCGACGCCGGCTTCGGCGATATCGGGCGCGAGCGCGACATGCAGCGTCTCGGCTTCCGCGCCGAGCTCCCGCATGTCGCCGAGCACGGCGATGCGCCGGCCGTTCGGCCCCGGCTTCGCATGCGCGAGCACGCCGAGGGCCGCCCGCACGGCGGCGGGGCTCGCATTGTAGCTTTCGTCGATGAGCTCGATCGTGCCGCCCGCATGGGCGAGCCGGGAACGCTCGCCGCGACCCTTGGGCGCGGCCACCTTGCAGAAGGTTGCCGCCGCGGCCGCGATGTCGGCGCCGACCGCCTCGACCGCGGCGAGCACGGCGAGGCTGTTCATCACCCAGTGCCGGCCGGGCGCGCCGATCGAGTAGTCGATGCGCCGCCCGCCGACCGTCGCGCTGACCGCGCTGCAGGTGGCATGGAGGGAGCAATCGATGAGGCGCGCCCAGGACTCCGCGTGTTCGCCGAAACCGAGGATGCGCCGAATGCCCGCGGCGCGCGCATGGCCCGCAAGCCGCGCGAAATACGGATTGTCGCGATTGAGGATCGCGACGCCGTCGGGCGTCATGCCGGCGAAGATCTCGCCCTTCGCGTCGGCGATCGCTTCGACAGTGGCGAAGAATTCGGTGTGGGCGGCCTCGATCGCCGTCACGATCGCGACCTCCGGCCGCACCAGACCGGTCAGCGGCAGGATTTCGCCCGGATGGTTCATGCCGATCTCGAAGATGCCGTAGCGCGTGACGGCCGGCATGCGGGCGAGGCTGAGCGGCACGCCCCACTGGTTGTTGTAGCTGCCGGCGGAGGCGTGCGTCGGGCCCTGCGTCGCGAGCACGGTGCGGAGCGCCTCCTTGCTGCCGGTCTTGCCGACGCTGCCGGTGATGGCGATGCGGTGCGCCTTGCTGCGCTCGCGCGCGGCGACCGCGAGCCGCTCCAGCGCCGCCAGCGGGTCCTCGACCAGAACGAGCGGCGCGTCGTCGGCGAGCCCGTCGGGGATGCGGCTCACGATGGCCGCAACCGCGCCGGCGGCGAAGGCTCCGGCCACGAACTCGTGCGCGTCGAACTTCGGCCCCTGGAGTGCCACGAAGAGGTCGCCGGGCTCGACGGTGCGGCTGTCGATCGAGATGCCGCCGGCCTGCCAGCGCGCCTCGCCGCGGCCGCGCATCGCGGCGACCGCCTCCTGCGACTGCCAGAGCACGGGCTTGCGCTCGTTCACGACCGGTCTCCGATCTCGGCGACCGCGGCGCGCGCGACCTCGGCGTCGTCGAAGGGATGGGTGAC
>CAZMUZ010000136.1:0-9417 GCA_964569315.1 uncultured Rhodospirillaceae bacterium
GGCCGCTGTTCCTCGAAGGCGAGGCCGGCGTCGGCAAGACCGAGATCGCCAAGGTGCTGGCCGATACGCTGGGGCGCAGGCTGATCCGGCTGCAATGCTATGAGGGGCTCGACGTCGCCTCCGCGGCCTATGAGTGGAACTATTCGCGGCAGATGATCGAAATCCGCCTCGCCGAAGCGGCCGGCGGCGCCAATCGCGACGCGCTGGCGCGGGATATCTATGCCGAGAGCTTCCTCATCAAGCGACCGCTGCTGCAGGCGCTCGAAGCCGATCTCGCCGGCCCGCCGGTGCTGCTGATCGACGAGCTCGACCGCACCGACGAGCCCTTCGAGGCCTATCTGCTGGAGCTGCTGGCCGACTATCAGGTTACGATTCCCGAGCTCGGCACCATCGCGGCCGCCTCGCCGCCGATCGTCGTCGTCACCTCGAACCGGACGCGCGAGATCCACGACGCCTTGAAGCGGCGGTGCTTCTATTACTGGGTGGACTATCCCTCGGCGGAGCGCGAGATGCAGATCCTGCGGGCGAAGGCGCCGCGAACCGGCGAAGCGCTGGCGCGCCAGGTCGTCGCCTTCGTGCAGAAGCTGCGCGGGCGCGACCTCTTCAAGCTGCCGGGCGTCGCCGAGACCATCGACTGGGCGGATGCGCTGGTGCAGCTCGACAAGGTCGCGCTCGATCCGCAGGCGATCGACGACACGCTCGGCGTGCTCCTGAAATATCAGGACGACATCGCCAAGATCCGCGGCAGCGAGGCAGCCCATCTGCTGGGTCAGGTGAAGGCCGAGCTCGCCGCCGGCGCGCGCTGAACCCGTGACGGGCGCTCCTCCCCGCTCCGCCGAGCCCGGCGAGCCCGGCGAGCCGCAGGCAAGCCGCCTTGCCGACAACCTCATGTATTTCGCGCGGACCCTGCGCGCGGCGGGATTGCCGATCGGCCCCGGCCGCGTGATCGACGCGTTGAAGGCGGTCGAAGCGGTCGGCGTCGGTACGCGCGACGATCTCTACTGGACGCTTCACGCGGTCTTCGTGAACCGGCGCGAGCAGCAGCCGATCTTCGATCAGGCCTTTCACATCTTCTGGCGAAACCCGCAACTCCTGCAGAAGATGCTGATGGCAATGCTACCCTCGATCGATGCCGGCGGTGCCACGGAGGAAGAGCGCGAGCCCATGCTGCGCCGCCTCGCCGAAGCCTTTTCGGCGGAACGCGATGGCGCGGGCGACGGTCGCGAAAGCGAGGAAGAGGAGATCGAGTTCGACGCGGCGATGACCTACTCGGCGCGCGAGCTGCTGCAGAAGACCGATTTCGAATCCATGTCCAATGCGGAGGTCGAGGCGGCGAAGCGGATGATCGCCGCCATGCGCCTGCCGATCATGACGGTCCGAACCCGCCGTTACGCGACCGACCGGAATGGCCGCCGGATCGATCTCCGCGCGACCATGCGGGCGCAACTTCGCAGCGGCGGCGCGATTCCGCTCCGCTACCGCAAGCAGCAGCGGCGCCATCCGCCGCTGGTCGTGCTCTGCGACATCTCAGGCTCGATGGGCCGTTATTCGCGGCTGCTGCTCCATTTCATGCATGCGATCACCAACGACCGCGATCGCGTGCACAGCTTCCTCTTCGGCACGCGCCTCACCAACATCACGCGGCATCTCCGGCAGCGCGACGTCGACCTCGCCCTCGCCAGGGTCGCGGCCAAGGTCGAGGACTGGTCCGGGGGCACGCGCATCGGGGCGTGCCTCGCGGCGTTCAATGCCCACTGGTCGCGCCGCGTCCTCGGACAGGGCGCGGTGGTGCTGCTCATTACCGACGGGCTCGATCGGGAGGGCGGCGAGGGCCTCGACCGCGAGATGGAGCGCCTGCACAAATCCTGCCGGCGCCTCATCTGGCTCAATCCCCTGCTCCGCTTCGAAGGCTACGAGCCGAAGGCGCAGGGCGCGCGGGCCATCCTGCCGCATGTGGACGATTTCCGGACCGTCCACAATCTCGACAGCCTGGATGCGCTCGGTCGCATCCTCTCCCGCCCCGGCCAGCGCCGCCTCGAGGCGCAGCGCAGCTATCGCGCGGTTATCGCAGGGCGCGGCTGAAGCTCGTTGGTGTATAATAGGCGGCAGCCGGCGATGACCGATGTCGCCGGCGATCGGCGATGACCCATGTCGCCGCGGCTCTGTCGCCAGAGCCCTTCTTCATCGGCGGATCGATCGGGAGCATCGCGATGGATGCGAGCGAACAGGATGTGCTGCAGCAGGCCCTGGCCTGGCGCGGCGAGGGCCGCAAGGTCGCCATCGCCACGGTGATCGCCACCTGGGGCTCCTCGCCCCGTCCCGTCGGCAGCCAGCTCGCCGTGAACGAGGAGGGCGCCATGGTCGGCTCCGTCTCCGGCGGTTGCATCGAAGGCGCCGTCGTGCGCGAGGCGCAGGAGATCATGGCCGGCGCCAGGCCCCGGCTGCTCGATTTCGGCGTCACCAACGAGCAGGCCTGGGAAGTCGGGCTCGCCTGCGGCGGCAAGCTCGAGGTCTATGTCGAGGCGGTGGAATGAAGGCCGAGCTGCTGCGGCGGCTCGTCGCCGATCGGGCGGCACGACGGCCCGCCGCTCTCGTCACCGATCTCGATAGCGGGTTTCAGGCCTTGATCCATGACGAGGGCGTCGCGGGCGCGCTGGCGCTCGATGACGCGGCACTCGCCGCCGGCCGGGCGGCGCTTGCAGCCGATCGCAGCGGCCTCCTGCCCCTCTCCGGCCGCCGGCTCTTTCTTCAGGCCGTCGTTCCCCCGCCGCGGCTCATCCTGGTCGGCGCGGTCCATATCGCCCAGGCGCTGGCGCCGATGGCGGCGCTCGCGGGCTATGGCGTGACCGTCGTCGATCCGCGCCGCTCCTTCGCGACCGATGCGCGGTTTCCGGCCCTCGAGCTCACGACCGAATGGCCGGACGAAGCGCTCGCCCGTCTCGCGCCCGATGCGCGCACGGCCATCGTCACCCTGACGCACGACCCGAAGCTCGACGATGCCGCGCTCGGCATCGCGCTCAATTCTCCCGCCTTCTATATCGGCTCCCTCGGCAGCCGGAAGACCCATGCGGCCCGGCTGAAGCGCCTGACCGAGGCGGGGTTCAGCGACGCGGCGCTCGCCCGCATCCATGGGCCCGTCGGGATCGCGATCGGCGCGCTCTCGCCGGCCGAGATCGCCCTTTCCGTGCTGGCGCAGATCACCGCCGTTCGCCGCGCCGGCAGCAAGCCCGGCGAGGAACGCGCGGCATGATTTTCACGACAGTCGCGCCGGAGGAGGCCGAGAATGCGTTGCTCGCCCACAGCGTGCGGCGCGGCAAGCTCGTCTTCAAGAAGGGCCGGCGGCTGTCTGCGACCGATCTCGAGGCGCTGCGCGAGGCCGGCGTGGACCGCATCGCCGTGGCGAAGCTGGAGCCGACGGATATCGGCGAGGACGAGGCGGCGCAGCGCATCGCCGCGGCGCTCGCCGGCGAGCATCTCACGGCGGCAGCGCCCTTTACCGGTCGCGCCAATCTGATCGCGGACCGCGCGGGCGTGCTGCAGCTCGATCGCGACCGCCTGGACCGGCTCAATCTGGTCGACGAAGCCGTCACGGTGGCGACGCTCCCGCCCTATGACGCGGTCGAGCCCGGCCAGATGGTCGCGACGGTGAAGATCATCCCCTTCGCCGTCTCGACCGAGATTCTCGAACGCTGCCTCAGGCTCGCCGCCGAGGGCGGACCGCTGCTCCGCCTGGCGCCGTTCCGGGCACAGCCGGTGGCGTTGATCCAGACGCGGCTTCCGGGCCTCAAGGAGACCATCCTCGACAAGACCGCGCAGATCATGAATAGCCGTTTGCAGGCGCTCGGTGTCGAATTGCCGCCCGAGACGCGGTGCGATCATGCCGAGGGGCCGCTGGCGGACGCGATCCGCAATGCCCTGGCGGGGGGCGCCGAGCTGGTGCTGATCACCGGCGCCTCGGCGATCACCGACCGGCGCGACGTGGTGCCGGCGGCGATCGCAGCCGCGGGCGGCCGGATCGATCATTTCGGCATGCCGGTCGATCCGGGGAACCTGCTTCTGCTCGCCCATATCGGCGAGCGGCCGGTGCTAGGCCTCCCAGGCTGCGTCCGCTCGCCCAAATTCAACGGATTCGACTGGGTTTTGCAGCGCCTCGTGGCGGACCTGCCCGTCAGCGGCCGCGACATCATGCTGATGGGTGCCGGCGGCCTCCTGAAGGAGATTCCGACGCGGCCGCAGCCGCGCACCGGCGAAACGCCCCGCGCCAGCGGTTCGCCGCGGGAGCCGCGGATCGCCGCCGTCGTCCTCGCGGCCGGGCGCTCGACGCGGATGGGTCAGGCGAACAAGCTGCTTGCCGAGCTCGATCGCAAGCCGCTCGTGGCCCATGCCGTCGATACGGCGCTTGCCGCCCGCATCGCCAGGGTGGTGGTCGTCACCGGCCATGAGTCCGATCGCGTGCGTGCCGCGCTCGCCGGCCGCGACGTCCAGTTCGTCCACAATCCGGATTTCGGATCCGGCATCAGCGGCTCGCTCGCGCGCGGCCTTGCGGCACTCGCCGATGCGGATATCGACGGCGCCGTCGTGCTGCTCGGCGACATGCCGCGCATCGGCAAGGGCGTCATCGACCGCCTGCTGGCGGCGTTCAACCCGATCGAAGGCCGCGCCATCTGCGTTCCGACCTATAAGGGCAAACGCGGCAACCCGGTGCTGTGGGACCGGCGGTTCTTCGCCGAGATGAGCGACCTCAAGGGCGATGTCGGCGCGCGCCACCTGATCGGGGATCACGCCGATCTGGCGGCGGAGGTGGCGATGCCGGACGAATCCGTTCTCGTCGATGTGGATACGCCCCAGGCGCTGGACGAGGTGCGCCGCGCGAACAGCGGCAAGACCGCATGAAGCCGAGGAAGCCTTTCGACCCGGCGGCCTGCCGCGAGGAGTTTCCGCTGCTGGCCGATCCGCCAGGCGGCAAGCCGATGCATTATCTCGACAGCGCCGCCACGGCCCAGACCGTGGCCGCAGCGCTGCGCGCCGTACGCCGGCACGAAACCATGACGCGCGCGAACGTGTTGCGCGGCGTGCACTTCCTCGCCGAAGCCGCGACCGACGCCTACGACCAGGCGCGCCGCGCAGTCGCTGCCTATCTCGGCGTCGCCGATGCCGAGGAGGTGATCTTCACCGGCGGCACCACCGGTTCGATCAACCTGCTGGCCCATAGCTTCGGCAGCCTGCTGGCGGAGGGCGACGAGATCCTGGTGAGCGAGCTCGAGCATCACAGCAACATCGTGCCCTGGCAGATGCTCGCCGAGCGGCGCGGCATTCGCCTCAGGGTGTTGCCGGTCACCGAGGACGGGCGGCTCGATCTCGACCGGCTGCCGGCGCATCTCACCGCGCGCTGCAAGCTGGTCGCCCTCACCCATGCCTCGAACGTCACGGGCGCCCTCACCGATGTCGGCCGCGTCGTCGAAGCCGCCCGCGCGGTCGGCGCGAAGCTGTTCCTCGACGGGGCGCAGCGCGCGCCGCAAGGCCCGCTCGACCTGCCCGCGCTCGGCATCGATTTCTACGCCTTCTCCAGCCACAAGCTCTATGGCCCGACCGGCGTCGGCGTGCTCTGGGGGCGCCGGGCGCTGCTGGAGGCGATGCCGCCCTTCATGGGCGGCGGCGGCATGATCGAACAAGTGAGCTTCGCCGGCACGCGCTATGCCGGCATTCCCCGCCGCTTCGAGGCCGGCACGCCGCCTATCGCCGAGGCGATCGGGCTCGGCGCCGCCGTCGGCTGGGCGGGCGGACTCGACTGGGCCGGTGCTACGGCGCACGAGGCACGCCTCACCGGCCGCATCCTCGACGGGCTCGCCGGCATCAGGGGCGCAAAGGTGATCGGTCCCGCAGGGCTGCAGAACCGGCTCGGCGTCGTCGCCTTCACGATCGACGGGCTGCACCCGCACGATGTCTGCCAATGGCTCGATCGCCGCAATGTCGCGCTGCGCGGCGGGCATCATTGCGCGCAGCCGCTGATGGACCGGTTCGGCGTCGCCGGCACCACCCGCGCCAGCATCGCGCCCTATAATTCGGATGCGGACGTGGATGCGCTGCTCGCCGGGCTCGACGAGGCGGTCGCCAGGCTCGCATGAGCGACGAGCTCTACCACCGGAAGCTCGTCGCCCGGGCGCGCGGCGCCGTCGGCAAGGGCAAGCTCGACGCCCCCGACGGGCGCGCCACGATCGACAATCCGCTCTGCGGCGACCGGGTCACAATGGAGGTGAAGCTCGCGGACGGGCGCCTCGCCGCGGTCGCGCACCAGACCCGCGGCTGCCTGCTCTGCGAGGCCGCTGCCGCCCTCATCGGCGCCGAGGCCGTCGGCGAACGGCTTTCCGACATCGATACCGCGGTCGCGGCGGCGAAATCGGTGGTGGAAGGCGCCCCCGCCCCGGCCGGCCGCTGGTCTGCGCTCGAGGAGTTCGGCCCGGTGCGCGCGGCGAAGAGCCGGCGCGACTGCGTGCTGCTGCCTTTCCGCGCGCTGGCGGAGGCCATCGCAGCCGCGCGCGGCAAGGTCGGCTGACGGGGCGCTATCGCCGCCCGCCGGCGAGCTTCAGCGACCCCGGATCGGCGCGCAGCGTCGCCATCGCCCAGACACCGAGGAAGGGTCCGATCGCGAGCGGCACGAAGGCCCAGCGCCAGCCGAGCGCCTCGACCGCGATCGGCATCAGATGGATGGTGGCGAGCGTCAGCAGGAAGCCGAGGCAGGTCTGCACCATCAGCATCGTGCCGACCTTTTCGGGCGGCGACAGCTCGGCGACGCTCGCAGAAAACTGCGCGGAATCCGCGATCACCGAGAACCCCCAGACCGCGCAGAGCGCGACCACGAGCCAGGGCGCGGCCCCGAAGACGAGGCCGCAGAGCAAGGCGCAGGTGCCGCTGACCGCCATGGCGAGCATGGTGAAGCTGGTGCGGCCCCAGCGATCGGCGAAGAGCCCGCCGAGCACGCAACCGAGCGACCCGACGCCGACCACGAAGAATCCGGCAAAGCCCGCAAGGGATTTCGCGTCGGCGCCGAGGCTGAGCGCGAAGCTCGCCTGCAGGAAGGCGCCGATCCAGGCCCACATGGCATAGAGCTCCCACATATGGCCGAGATAGCCGAGGGTGGCGAGCCGCGCCGGACGGTTCTGCCAGATCTCGAGCACGAAGCGCGGCTCGAAGCTCGCGGCGCGCCGCAGATTGGGCCCGATCTCCACGAAGGCGATGATGACGGCGGCGAGCAGCGCGCAACCGCCCGCGCCGACATAGGTGATGCGCCAATCCAGCCCGCCGAGCGCCGCCATCAGATGCGGCGCCGCGGTGCCGAGCGTCAGCGCCCCGATCAAAAGGCCGATCAGAAGGCCCGTATCCCGCACCGCCCAGGTCGCGGCCATGCGCATTCCGACCGGATATACGCCCGCCATCGCAGCACCCGTGACGAAGCGCAGAAGCGGCACGAGCGGAGACTCCGGCGGCAGGATCGCAAGGACGAAGCTCGCCAGCGCCGCCACGATGGCCGAGCAGGCGAAGAACTTCCGGGAATCGAGCCGATCGGCGAGACCGAGCACGGCGCTCGTGAGCGTGCCGACGACGAATCCGACCTGCACGCTGCTGGTGAGCAAGGCCGCCTGGAAGTCCGAAAGCGGCGCTTCGGCCAGGATCGACGGCAACGCCGCCGCGGAGGAGAACCAGACGGTCATGGCCGCCGCCTGGCTTGCCAGCAGCAGCGCCATGGCGCGCCATTTTCGTTCGCTCACGACCGCTTCCGGCAGGGTTGTCACAGGCAGGCCGCCTCTGCCCAGCCTTCCTCCGCGCAGTGATGAAGCGTGCTGCCGCCGAGCGGGACGACGCGCGCGTGCCATGTCATGGGAACATCCCCCGAGACTGCCGATCGATGCATCCATGGTTACCGTAGCAGCCAGCCATGACGACGCAAGATCGCCGGCACGCGGTTTCCTAACGCTCTCGCCCGAGATCGTCGGCCGGACCACGACAGGGCCCGCCGCCGCGCGTCGCCCCGCTCGCGCGGCGGTGAAATTGCGCCGCGTCGTTGTGCGTGGCATGCTGCCGGCCGAGCATCGGACCATGCACAGCCCCCTCGCCCGCCTCGTCCTGATCCTTTCCCTGCCGCTGCTCGGCGCCTGCGCCGCGCAGACGGAAGCGCGCGTGGCGAAGCTCGTGCCGCTCGACGCGACGCCCGCGGCCTTCGAGGTCTGCCACGGCAGCGGATGCGGGATAAGCACCCCGGTTTCGCTCACGGCCGCGCAATGGGACGAGGTCCGCGCCCTGTTCGCCGCGGCTGAGAATGCGCCCGAGGAGCGGGCCGCGATCTCGAAATCGGTCGCGCTCGTCGAACGGCTCGTCGCCAAGCCCGCCGGCACGGGCAAGGACGTCGGGCGAAATCTGGTCGCCGCGAACCAGGGCGGCCAGCTCGACTGCGTGGATGAGGCGGTCAACTCCACCACCTATCTCCGCATGATGGCGCAGGATGGCCTGATCCGGTTCCACGATGTCGGCTTCCCCGCCCATCGCGGCGGCATCCTCCGCGCGCACAACACGGCCGTCATCCGCGACCGCGCGACCGGCGAGCGCTACGCCGTCGATTCCTGGTTCTACGACAACGGCGTGCCGCCGGCGGTGGTGGCGCTGCAGATCTGGCGCGACGGCTGGCAACCGGACGACAGCCCCGACGCGATCGCGCAGCAGAGCGCCGAGCGCGCCCTCACCACGGACTGCCGCTGCACGAAGCCGCCGAGCGGCGAGATCAAGACCATCACGCCGTAGCGTGGCGGCAATGCGCGCGGCTGCCGACGGCCGCGGCGGCCCGCCTCTTGCTTCGCCCGCAACGCTCTGAAACACTTGCCGCGCCACGCGGTCCGGGGAGGGAATTTGCCATGAAAGTCAAAGCTGCCGTCGCTCACAAGGCGGGCGCGCCGCTCGTCATCGAGACCGTCGATCTCGAAGGCCCGCGTGCCGGCGAGGTGCTGGTCGAGGTGAAGGCGACCGGCATCTGCCACACCGACGAATTCACCCTTTCGGGCGCCGATCCGGAAGGCCTTTTCCCCACGATCCTCGGCCATGAAGGCGCCGGCATCGTCGTCGATGTCGGGCCCGGCGTGACCAGCCTCAAGAAGGGCGATCACGTCATCCCGCTCTACACGCCCGAATGCCGACAGTGCGAATATTGCCTCAGCCGCAAGACCAATCTCTGCCAGGCGATCCGCGCGACCCAGGGCAAGGGCCTGATGCCGGACGGCACCAGCCGCTTCTCGATGGGCGGCAAGATGCTGCATCACTATATGGGCTGCTCGACCTTCGCCAACTTCACCGTGCTGCCGGAGATCGCGCTCGCCAAGATCCGCGAGGACGCGCCGTTCGACAAGGTCTGCTACATCGGCTGCGGCGTCA
>CAZMUZ010000137.1:0-9253 GCA_964569315.1 uncultured Rhodospirillaceae bacterium
AGCCCCGGCATCGACACCTCGCCGAGCTATTCGCCGGACGGCGCCCGCGTCACCTTCAACTCCGATCGCGGCGGCTCGCAGCAGCTCTACACGATGAACTCGGACGGCTCGAACGTGCAGCGCATCAGCCACGGCTCCGGCAAATACGGCACGCCGGTCTGGTCGCCGCGCGGCGATCTCATCGCCTTCACCCGCATCGCGGACGGCCGCTTCTATGTCGGCGTGATGCGCCCGGACGGCAGCGGCGAGCGGATGCTGACGCAAGGCTATCTGGTGGAAGGACCGACCTGGTCGCCCAACGGGCGTGTGCTGGCCTTCTTTCGGCAGAATTCCGGCAGCGCCGGGCCGAAGCTCTACACCATCGATCTGACCGGCCATAACGAGCGCGAAGTAATTACGCCGATGGAGGGATCGGATCCGGCCTGGTCGCCATTGATACCCTGACGCCCGCAATGCGGTTCGGCGGGAACTGTGTTCCGGCGGAAGAACGGGTGAGTTTTTCTTGATTTGTCAGGATGATAACCCTATATTCCGCTGCGAAAACCCCGCCGTCGAGTCGCAATTCTTCGATTTATTACAAAGGCATGACCGCGGTTTATCTACTGAGCGTGCGAATCCGATCGCACGGAACTTCTTGGCAAGGCGACGAAAGGTTTTGGCTATGAAATTCAAACTCATCACAGCGTTCGCGGCAGCTCTTCTGCTGGCGGCCTGTTCCTCCGACACGCCGCCGGAGACGCCGGCCAGCACGGGCGGCGGCACTACCTCCACGACCACCGACGGTTCGATGTCCAGCTCGACGGTCGTTCCGGGCTCGCTCACCGAATTCACGCAGAATGTCGGCGACCGCGTTTTCTTCGGCTATGACAGCTACGAGCTGACGCCCGATGCGCAATCGACGCTGGAACGCCAGGCGGCCTGGCTGCAGACCTATCCCGGCGTGACGGTCGTGGTCGAAGGCCATTGCGACGAGCGCGGCACGCGCGAATACAACCTCGCCCTCGGCGAGCGCCGCGCGGCATCGGTCGCCAACTACCTGGTGGCCCTCGGCATCGATCCGAACCGCATCCAGACCATCAGCTACGGCAAGGAGCGCCCGGCGGTGGACGGCCATGACGAGACTGCCTGGTCGCAGAATCGCCGTGGCGTGACGGTTCCGAACGTTCAGTAACGGGCGTTTTCGTCCGTCTGACGGCAAGGCTGCCGCGGGCACGGGAAGACATGCTCTCCCGTGCCCGCCGGCGGCCGTTTTTTTGCCCAGGCCAGCCGTTTTTTGCCCGGGCGAGGCCGTTGCAGCCCCGGCGACCCCGCCTTACTTTTGCCCAGAAACCCGGCGAATCTGCGGGCCTGTGCCCGGTCGGCGGCGGTTGCCCGTTGCGGGCCGCGCCGATCTTCGCCACTGCGGAGAGCCAGCCATGAGAGCCCCAGCCCTGTCTGCCATTGCGCGCCGCCCGCGCCAGCCCGCGGCGAACCTCAGGCCGCGCCAGCCCCTGGCGAACCGCCGGCGGCGCCCCGCCCTCTGGCTCGGCGCGCTCTTCGCCGGCGCCATCATGGTCCTGGGCCTCGCCGGGCCGGCGGCGGCGCAGAGCATGGAAGACGAGCTGCAGCGGCTGCAGCGCGAGCTGAGCGACCTGCAGGCCTATGTCTATAACGGCAACCTGCCCTCGGGCGGTACCGGCGGAAACCCGAGCGTGCAGGCGAACCAGGAGGTCCGCCTGCAGCAGCTCGATTCCCAGATGAGCCAGCTCAACGGCAAGTTCGAGGACATCATCTATCAGCTCAACCAGCTCGGCACGCGGCTCGACAAGCTCAACAGCGACGTCGATTTCCGCCTGACCCAGCTCGAGCAGGGTCAGGGCGGGATGGCGGCGGCCACGGCGCCCGCTGGAATGGCACCGGCCGGCACCGCACCCGCGCCGGCGACGGGCGAGATGCCGGCGGCGGCGGGCACGACGGCCGCGGCGCCCGCGCCGCAGCCCGGCGGCACGCAGATCCTCGGCACGCTGACCGAGGGCCAGATGGCCGCGGCGCAACAGACGAGCGCTCCGCCGGCGCCGGTGGCCAATGCGGCCTACGACCTGCCCGGGGCCACGCCGCAGGAGCAGTACGAATATGCGTTCGGCCTCCTCAAGCAGGCCAACTATGCCGAAGCGCAGCAGGCGCTCGCCGAATTCGTGCGGCGCAACCCGACCGACGTGCTCGCGGGCAATGCGCAATACTGGCTGGGCGAAACCTACTATGTGCGCGGCAACTACACCGAAGCGGCCGTGGCGTTCGCCGAGGGCTACCAGAAATACCCGAACAGCGGCAAAGCCGGCCCGAACCTGCTCAAGCTCGGCATGGCGCTGGGCGAGCTCGGCAAGAAGCCGGATGCCTGCGTCGCCTTCTCGGAGCTCCTGAAGAAGTTCCCCGGCGCCGACACCGATCTCGTCGACCAGGCCCGGCGCGAGCAGCAGCGTTTCGGCTGCGCCTGACCGACGCCCGGCGATGCGGCCGGGTTCGGGCCCCTCGCGTCCTCCGGCCGGCGTGCGCCCGCCGCGCCGCTTCCGGCCCCGAAACGAAGGGCGCGGCATCGTTTCCGACGAGGATTTCGCGCGCCTGATCGAACGGCTCGGCCCGTTCGAGAAGCGCCCCGTCATCGCCGTCGCCGTCTCCGGCGGCGCCGACAGTCTCGCCTTGACGCTGCTGCTCGATCGCTGGGCGCGCCGGCGCGGCGGCCGGGCGATCGGTCTCACGGTCGATCACGGCCTGCGTGCGGGCTCGGCCGAGGAAGCGCGACAGGTCGGAATCTGGCTCCGCGAGCGGGGCATCGCGCATGAGATCCTGCCGTGGCGCGGCCGGAAGCCGAACCATGGTCTCCAGGCGCGCGCGCGCGAGGCGCGCTATCGCCTGCTCGCGCGCCATTGCCGCGCGAACGCGATTCTGCATCTGGCGCTGGCGCATCATCGCGATGATCAGAGCGAGACCTTCCTGTTGCGGCTCGGACGGCAGAGCGGCCTCGACGGGCTCGCCGCCATGCCGGCGGTGCGCGAGCAGGAAGGTCTACGGTGGTTGCGCCCGCTGCTCGCGCTTCCGAAAGCGCGTCTCATCGCCACGCTGCGTTCGCTGGGCCAGCCCTGGATCGAGGATCCGAGCAACGAGAACCCCGCCTTCGAGCGGGTGCGGCTGCGGCAATCCCTGCCGCGGCTCGACATCGATCCGAGAAAGCTCGCCGGCACGGCCTTCGCACTCGGCCGCGCGCGTGCCGCCGGTGCGGATGCGGTCGCCGATCTCCTGGTCGAGATCGAGCTCCATCCGGGGGGCATCGCCATCCTTCCGGAAGGTTGGCTCGCCCTTACGCCCCGCGCCCAGGGCCTCCGCGCCCTTGCCCGGCTGATCCAGTCGATCGGCGGCGGCGCCTATGCGCCGCGCAGCGAACGGCTCGAGCGCGGCTATGAATGGCTGACCGGCGGAGAGGGGCGGGGCCTGACGCTCGGCCATTGCCGTTTTCTTCGCCACCGCGGCCGCTGCTTTGTCCTGACGGAGGCGGCGCCGGCCCCGATCGGGGCAGGGGCCGGCCGTGTCTGGCGTCCGCTCGGCGCCGCCGGTTGGCGGCGATTGCGTGACAGCCTCGCGATACCGGACGGGTTTCCGGCCCTTTGCGGCGCGCGGCTGCCGGCGCTCTGGCAGGGGTCGCGGCTCGAGGCCGTGCCCGCCCTCGGATATCGACGGAAGGGCCTGCCGGCAGCCCTGCCGGCCGGCCTGACGCAAGCCCGTCACCCGTTGATTTCTGCGCGCTTTGCCGTTGCTTAATTCCCGACAGAGATTATCTAATCAGGAACCGCGGTCGGCCGCGGCTCGCGCATCCGGCCCCCGCCCGCCGAAACCGGGGCCGCGGATAGGTATAGAGCCTTGAATCTGACTAAGAATCTGGCGCTTTGGATCATCATTGCGCTGCTGCTCATCGCGCTTTTCAACCTGTTCGACGGGTCGCCCGGGCGCGGGCAGCAGCCGGAGATCCCCTATTCCGAGTTCCTGGGCGAGGTCGCGCAGGGCCAGGTCGCCGACGTGACCATTCAAGGGCCCAATATCTCCGGCCATCTGTCGGATGGCCGCGCCTTCACCACCTATGCCCCCGACGACCCGGCGCTCGTCCAGCGCCTCGAGGACAAGCAGGTCAAGATCATCGCGGCGCCGGCCGAAGACAGCATGCATCCGCTGATCAGCGTGCTGATCTCCTGGTTCCCGATGCTGCTGCTCATCGGCGTCTGGATCTTCTTCATGCGCCAGATGCAGTCCGGCGGCGGCAAGGCCATGGGCTTCGGCAAGAGCCGCGCGCGGATGCTGACCGAGAAGGTCGGCCGCGTGACGTTCGAGGACGTCGCCGGCATCGACGAGGCGAAGCAGGAGCTGCAGGAGATCGTCGAGTTCCTGAAGGACCCGCAGAAGTTCCAGCGGCTCGGCGGCAAGATCCCCAAGGGCGTGCTGCTGGTCGGCCCTCCGGGCACCGGCAAGACGCTGCTCGCCCGCGCCATCGCCGGCGAGGCGAACGTGCCGTTCTTCACCATTTCCGGCTCCGATTTCGTCGAGATGTTCGTCGGCGTGGGCGCGAGCCGCGTGCGCGACATGTTCGAGCAGGGCAAGAAGAACGCTCCCTGCATCATCTTCATCGATGAAATCGACGCGGTCGGCCGCCATCGCGGCGCCGGCCTCGGCGGCGGCAACGACGAGCGCGAGCAGACCCTCAACCAGCTCCTGGTCGAGATGGACGGCTTCGAGGCGAATGACGGCGTGATCCTGATCGCCGCCACCAACCGGCCGGACGTGCTCGATCCGGCGCTGCTCCGCCCCGGCCGCTTCGACCGCCAGGTGGTGGTGCCCAACCCCGACATCCTCGGGCGCGAGCAGATCCTCAAGGTGCATATGCGGAAGGTGCCGCTGGCGCCCGACGTCGATGCGCGGATCATCGCGCGCGGCACGCCCGGCTTCTCCGGCGCCGATCTCGCGAACCTGGTGAACGAGGCGGCGCTGCTCGCCGCGCGGCGCGGCAAGCGCGTCGTCACCATGTCCGAGTTCGAGGCGGCGAAGGACAAGGTCATGATGGGCGCCGAGCGGCGCTCCATGGTGATGACCGAGGACGAGAAGAAGCTCACCGCCTATCACGAGGGCGGCCACGCGCTCGTCATGCTCTATGCCAAGGGCCACGAGCCGCTGCACAAGGTCACCATCATCCCGCGCGGCCGCGCGCTCGGCGTGACCATGTGGCTGCCGGAGCGCGACAAATACAGCGTCTCCAAGACCGAGCTCGAGGCGAAGCTCGCTTCGATGTTCGGCGGCCGCGTTGCCGAGGAGCTGATCTTCGGCGCCGACGCCGTGACCACCGGCGCTTCCAACGACATCAAGCAGGCGACCAGTCTCGCGCGCCGCATGGTGACCGAGTGGGGCTTCAGCTCGAAGCTCGGGCCGCTGCGCTACAACGACAACGAGGAAGAGGTCTTCCTCGGCCACTCGGTCACGCAGCGCAAGAACCTCTCCGACGCCACCGCCAAGGTGATCGACGAAGAGGTTCGCCGCATGGTCGAGGAGGGCGAGGCGACGGCCCGCAAGATCGTTACCGACCATATCGACGAGCTGCATGTCATCGCCAAGGGCCTGCTCGAGTACGAGACGCTCTCGGCCGACGAGATCCGCGCGCTGCTGCGCGGCGAGGCGATCCGGGTGAGCAGCGGCGAAGACAGCTCCGGCCCGACCAAGCCGCGTTCCTCGGTGCCCTCGAGCGGCGCGCCGACCCGCGGCAGCGGCGGTCGTCCGCATCCGGGCGGACTCGAACCCGAGCCGCAGCCGGGCAGCTAGCTTCCATGGCCAAGGCGGCGAGGCGCCCGACCGCGCGGAGCGGCGCGCGGGCGCTTTCCGTCGGCCGCGTCGGCCAGGGCCGCACCCTCTATCTGCTGCCGGGGGCCATCTTGTCGGGCGGTCGGGCGCGCCGCGCCGTCGCCGATCGGATGGCGGCCTGGCTCTGCGGCGGACCGCTCGCCTTCTGCGCGGTCGAGCTCGTGCTGCGCGACGCCGAGCATCGGGTAGCGCGCCGCTTCACCCTTCCCCAGCTCCGCTACTGGACGGCGCGCCAGCCGCATGCGACCTCGCGCCGCGTGGTCGAGCTCCTGGCGCGCGCCACCGAGCGACGCGCGGGCGTCGCCGGGCTGTCGGCCTGCCAGCCGCTGATCATGGGGGTCGTCAACGCGACCCCCGACAGCTTCTCCGACGGCGGACGCTATCTCGAAATGGAGCGGGCGGTCGCCCGCGCGCTCGAGATGGTGGAGCAGGGCGCCGACATCATCGACGTGGGCGGGGAATCGACCCGTCCGGGCGCCGAGAGGGTGTCGCCCGAGGAGGAATCGCGTCGCGTGCTGCCGGTGGTGAAGGCGCTCGCCGAGCGCGGCATCCAGGTCTCGATCGACAGCCGCAATGCGCCGGTGATCGGCGCCGCGCTCGAGGCGGGCGCGCGTATCGTCAACGACATCACAGCACTCGCCGGCGATCCCGCGAGCCTCGGCGTCGCGGCGAAGAGCGGGGCGCAGATCGTGCTCATGCATATGCAAGGCGATCCGCGCACCATGCAGGCGAGCCCGCAATATCGCGAGGTGGCGCTCGACCTCTTCGACTTTTTCGCCGAGCGGCTCGCCGTCTGCGCGGCCGCCGGCATCGGGCGCGACCGGCTCTGTCTCGATCCCGGCATCGGCTTCGGCAAGACGGTCGAGCATAACCGCGACATTCTTGCCAATCTGACGCTGTTCCACGGCTTCGGCTGCCCGCTGCTGCTCGGCGTCTCGCGCAAATCCTTCATCGCGCGGCTCTCGCGCGGCGAGGAGGTGGATCGCCGCCTGCCCGGGTCGCTCGCCGCAGGACTGCTCGGTCTCGACCAGGGGGTGCAGATCCTCCGCGTCCATGACGTGGCCGAGACGGCGCAGGCGCGCACCGTCTGGCAGGCGATCGCCCGCGAGACGCCCTGACGCCTCGCCGCCGACGGGCGCGACCTTGCGCGGGGGAAACCGATGAAAGCCGGGGGAAATCGATGAAAGCCTATGTCGTCGTGCAGCAATCGAAGTTCCTGGACAGGGCGCGGTTCGAGGCCTACCGCGAGGAGGTGCTGGCCACGGTCGAGGCGCATGGCGGCCGGTTCCTGGTGCGGGGCGGCACGGTGACGGTGAAGGAAGGCGGGTGGCCGTTCGAGCGGCTGGTGATGCTCGAGTTCCCGTCGCGGGCCGCGGCGGAAACCTGGTACGGCTCGCCGGAATATCAGAAGATCCTGCCGCTGCGGCTGGATAGCGTCGAAGGCAGTTTTCTCGTGGTCGACGGGATCGAATAGGCGCCGGTCCGCGTTGTTCGGCGACCGGGCCGAGGGACGGCAGGACCCGGGAAACGGCCCGTCCGCCGCCCGGCTTCGGCCACAGTCTCGTCCTACTGCCGCCCCGAGCTTTTGATGTAACCTTGGCGTCGGCCCCATGCGGAAACCGCCCCTGATGCGAGAACCTACATGACGCGCAAGTTCTTCGGCACGGATGGCATTCGCGGCCGCGCCAACAGCGAGCCGGTCACGGCGACGACCTCGCTTCGTCTGGCGCTCGCCGCCGGCGCGGAATTCACCCGCGGCGATCACCGCCACCGCGTGGTGATCGGCAAGGACACGCGGCTCTCGGGCTACATGCTGGAGCCGGCCCTCACCGCGGGCTTCGTCGCGATGGGCATGGATGTGATCCTGCTGGGGCCCTTGCCGACGCCGGCTGTCGCCATGCTCACGCGCTCGCTTCGCGCCGATCTCGGCGTGATGATCTCGGCCTCGCACAACCCCTACGAGGACAACGGCATCAAGCTCTTCGGGCCGGACGGCTACAAGCTCTCCGACGAGGTCGAGGCCCGGATCGAATCGCTGATGGGAAAGACGGAAACCCTGACGCTTGCCGCTTCCGCCGATCTCGGCCGCGCGCAGCGGCTGGGCGATGCCGTCGGCCGCTATACCGAGCATGTGAAGCGCAGCTTCCCGCGCGACCTGACCCTCTCCGGCCTCAAGATCGTGGTCGATTGCGCCCATGGCGCCGCCTATCGCGTGGCGCCGACCGTGCTCTGGGAGCTCGGCGCCGAGGTGGTGTCGGTCGGCGTCTCGCCCGACGGCACCAACATCAACGCCCATTGCGGCGCGGTGGCACCCGCCGCCCTGCAGAAATCGGTGGTGGCCGAGCATGCCGATCTCGGGATCGCGCTCGACGGCGACGCGGACCGGCTGATCCTGGTCGACGAGCGCGGCCAGATCATCGACGGCGACCAGATGATGGCGCTGGTCGCCAGGTCCTGGCAGGCCGAGGGCCGGCTCGCGGGCGGCGGCGTGGTCGCGACCGTCATGTCCAATCTCGGGCTCGAGCGCTATCTCGGCGGGATCGGGCTTTCGCTGCTGCGCACGCCGGTCGGCGACCGTTACGTGGTCGAGCGCATGCGCAGCGACGGCTTCAATGTCGGCGGCGAGCAATCGGGCCATATCATTCTCGCCGACTATGGCACCACCGGCGACGGGCTGGTGGCGGCGCTGCAGGTGCTGGCGGTCATCGTGCGCGCGGGCAAGGCGGCGAGCGAGAGCGGCCGCCTGTTCCGGCCCTATCCGCAGCTCCTGAAGAACCTCCGCCACAATGGCGGGCAGCCCCTGAAAGACGCGAAGGTCCAGACCGCGATCCGAGCCGCCGAGGCGGCGCTCGGCACGCAGGGCCGCCTCGTGATCCGTAACTCCGGCACCGAGCCGGTCATCCGCATCATGGCGGAGGCCGAGGACGAGGCGCTGGTCGGTCGCGTCGTGGCCGAGGTCGCCGAGGCGATCGAGCGCGCCGGGCTTTAGGCGAGCGGCCTCTCCGCCTCTCATTCTCCTTGTCGCTCTCGGGCCCTTGTCGCCCTCGGGCTTGACCCGAGGGTCCATCCTGCCGAGGCGGCGAAGGCCGGGGGCATGACCGCGGCGATGGAGGCGGGCCTCAGACCACCTCGAGATAGGGCTGCGGCTCGGATTCCACGAGGCCGGCCACGACGGTAAGGGCGCGGGAGAGCCGCCCCTGGTCGGGCGCCGCGCCGAGCGAGACGCGCACCGCCTGCTCGCGCGTGCGCGCGACAGCGAAGGCCGAAACCGGCGTCACCGGCGCGCCGCGTTCCGCGGCGGCGGCGGCGAAATCCTCCGCCCGCCAGCTGCCCGACAGCCGCAGCCAGAGATGCATCCCGAAGGGATGCGCGGCGTAGTCGC
>CAZMUZ010000138.1:0-8808 GCA_964569315.1 uncultured Rhodospirillaceae bacterium
TCCTCGCTTATACCGCCCATGCCTATTGGGTCTTCCGCGGCAAGGTCGATCCCGACGCGGGTTATCACTGACGCCATGGTCTCCGACCCGTCGCGAGGCGCGCCGCCGTCCGCGGATCCGAAGCGCCCGCTCTGGAAAAACCTGCTCTGGTTCGTGGGGCTCTGGGCGCTCGGCGTCGGCGTCGTCTCGGCCGTCGCCTATGGCATCCGGCTCTGGATCGTGCCGGGTTGAGAGCGAACCGTCGCCCGCGCCGAACCTGCGGGAAATCCGCCGATAGCCTTGGCGGCCGCCATCCGGACGCTTATATCGCAGGGGTGCCGCTCCGCTCGTTCCGGCCCCTCCCGAAGGAATTGCCGCATGCCCGACGATACCAAGCCCGCCGGATCGGCCGCGCCGCTGCCGGTCTGGGATCTCGCCGATCTCTATCCGGGCGCGAAATCGCCGGCGCTGACCGCCGATCTCGAGCGCGCCGCCGGCGACGCCAGGTCCTTCCGGGAAGGGCATGAGGGCAAGCTCGCCGGCCTTTCCGGCGCCGAGCTTGCCGCGGCGGTGCGCCGCTATGAAGCGATCGGCGAACGGCTCGGCCGGCTGCAGAGCTATGCGCAGCTCGCCTATGCGGCCGACATGACCGACCCCGAGCTGGGGCGGTTCCACCAGACCATCATGGAGCGCAGCACCGACATCGCATCGGATCTCCTCTTCTTTACACTCGAGATCAACCGGATCGAGGAGGATGCGCTCGCAACGAAGCTGAAGGCGCCGGGCCTCGCCCATTATCGTCCCTGGCTCGACCGCATCCGCGCCTTCCGTCCGCATCAGCTTTCCGACGAGGTCGAGCAGACCCTGCATCAGAAGCAGATCACCGGCGGCGCTGCCTGGCAGCGCCTTTTCGACGAGACCACGGCCGAGATGCGCTTTCCCGTCGACGGCAAGCCGCTCGGCATCGAAGGCGCGCTCACGCTCCTCACCGATCGCGACGGACGGCTGCGGCGCGAAGCAGCGAAGGCCATCGCCGGCGGCTTCCGCGAGCGGATCAAGACCTTCGCGCTCATCTCCAACACGCTTGCCAAGGACAAGGAGATCGAGGATCGCTGGCGGCGCTTCCCGCGCCCCGTCTCCGCCCGCAACCTCGCCAACCATGTCGAGGACGAGGTGGTGGATGCCCTCGTGGCGGCGGTCAAGGCGCATTACGCGCCGCTCTCGCACCGCTACTATCGGCTGAAGGCGAAGTGGTTCGGCCGGTCCGAGCTCGACTATTGGGACCGCAACGCCCCCTTGCCGGACGATACCGACCGGGAGTTCGACTGGCCGGCGGCGCGCGGCATGGTGCTGGGCGCCTATGGCGCGTTCTCGCCGAAGCTGGCCGAGCTCGGCCGGCGCTTCTTCGACAGGCCCTGGATCGACGCGGCCCCTCGGGAGGGCAAGGCGCCCGGCGCCTTCGCCCATCCGACCGTGCCGAGCGCGCATCCCTATCTCCTGATGAGCTATCGTGGCCGCGCGCGCGACGTGATGACGCTCGCTCACGAACTCGGCCATGGGGTGCATCAGCTCCTGGCGGCGCCGCAGGGGGCGCTCATGTCGGAGACGCCGCTCACCCTCGCCGAGACGGCGTCGGTATTCGGCGAGATGCTGACCTTCCGCGCCCTGCTGGAGGCCGAGCGCGATCCGCAACGGCGGCGCATCCTCATCGCCGGCAAGGTCGAGGATATGCTGAACACGGTCGTGCGCCAGATCGCCATGCACGAGTTCGAGCGGCGCTTCCACGATGCGCGCCGCCAGTCCGAGCAGACCGCCGAGGAAATCGGCCGGATCTGGCTCGAGACCCAGACCGAAGCCCTCGGCGCCGCCATCCGGCTCGATGCCGACTATGCGCTCTTCTGGGCCTATATCCCGCATTTCATCCATTCGGCGTTCTACGTCTATGCCTATGCCTTCGGCGATTGCCTGGTGAATTCGCTCTATGCGGTCTATCGGGAGCGCTCCGCCGATTTCCCGGACAAGTATTTCGCCCTGCTTGCGGCCGGCGGCAGCAAGAATCATCGCGAGCTGCTGGCGCCCTTCGGCCTCGATGCGGGCGATCCGGCGTTCTGGAGCAAGGGGCTCGGCGTGATCGGCGGGCTGATCGACGAGCTCGAGACGCTTTGACGTCTCAGCCTGCGGCGGCGATGAAGGCGAACAGCACGACGGCGCTGTTGTTGAGGAGATGCAGCAGGATCGGCGGCCAGAGCGATCCGCTCGCCCGGACGAGCCAGGCGGTGAGGAAACCCATCACCATGATCTCGGCCGTCAGCACGATTCCGGCGGTTCCGCCCGGCACGAGAAAATAGAAATGCGAGATCCCGAAAAGCGCGCCGCTCACCAGCACGGCGACGATGACGGTGGCCCGTTCGCGGAGCCAGCGATAGACGAGGCCCCGGAAGAGGGTTTCCTCGGCGACCGCGGTGACCGGCCCGGCGGCCAGCGCCACGACCGCCATCCAGAGTGCGGAATCGGTGCGCAGGAAGAGCTGCGAGGTGAGCTGCTCCTGCAGGGCGCCCGACGGATCGACCCAGCGGAAAAGAAAGCCGTCGATCAGGAAGAACAGCACGAAGAGCACGGCGGCCAGCAGGTACCAGCGGCCCTCCGTCCGCCGGAATCCGAGCTCGACCATGCCGATGCCGCGCCGTCGCGCGACCCAGAGGCTGCCGAAGAAGAAGACGGCCGCGGCCGTCGCCATCGCGACGACGATGACGGCCTGGGTCACGTCCGCCGTCAGCCCCTCGCTGCCGAGCAGCGGCTTGTGGGTGATGAGGCCGTAGACGACGCCGATGACGAGCGACGCGGCGATCACCGCGCCCTGCCCGAGGAAGAAGACAAGGGCGATCCAGAGCGCGTCGATGCCGCGCAGACGGCCGTCGCGCAAGGGAGCGGCGCGGTCGGCGGTCGCGGCGAGGGCGGGATCGGTCATCGGGAGGGCCTGAACGATGCCGACCGAGACTCGCATGTCGCGGCGACTCGCCGCAAGCCGGCCGCATCGGATCTCATTTTCCGCAAATTCTGGACAGCGTCGAGGCTTCGCCGCAGAATCGGGAGGACCATGTACCCATCGGGGATGATCAGCGCCGCCAGGGCCCGCCCGTCTCGCACCATGGTCCGGCGATGAGCCCGCGTTCCGATCGCAACCGTCTCGTCGGCCGGGTCCGGCGCTATGCCAAGGTGGGCGGCGCCGTCGGGGGCGCCGCGGCGAAGCTCGCCGGCGGCCGTCTGTTCGGGGTGAAGCTCGACCGCGATCGCCATGCGGCCGACCTGACCGCAGCCTTGGGCGGCCTCAAGGGGCCGCTGATGAAGGTCGCGCAGATCCTCTCCACCATTCCCGATGCGCTGCCGGCGGAATATGCCGAACGGCTCGCCACGCTGCAGGCGAACGCGCCGCCGATGGGCTGGAGCTTCGTCAAGCGCCGCATGGCGGCCGAGCTCGGCCCCGACTGGGAACGCCGGTTCCGGAGCTTCGAGCATGAGGCGGCGGCCGCGGCGTCGTTGGGCCAGGTGCATCGCGCGACCGCGAAGGACGGCGCTCTCCTCGCCTGCAAGCTGCAATATCCGGACATGGCGAGCGCGGTCGAAGCCGACATCCGCCAGCTCCGCGTCATCCTCGCGCTCTATGGCCGTTACGACCGCGCGATCGACACCGGCAACATCCACGCCGAGATCGCGGCGCGGCTCCGGGAGGAGCTCGACTACCGGCGCGAGGCGAAGCAGATCGGGCTCTATCGCCTGATGCTCGCGGCGGAGAAGGGCGTCCATCTGCCGGAGCCGGTCGCCGCGCTCTCGACCGGGCGGCTCCTGACGATGGACTGGCTCGACGGGAAGCCGCTGCTCGATTTCGCCAGGAACGCCCGCAGCGTCGCGCTCCGGAACGAGGTGGCGCTGCATATGTTCCGCGCCTGGTATGTGCCGTTCTACGGCTATGGCGTGATCCATGGCGATCCGCATCTCGGCAACTATTCGGTCCGGCCCGACGGCAGCGTCAATCTGCTCGATTTCGGCTGCATCCGCGTCTTCCCGCCGAGCTTCGTGCAGGGCGTCATCGACCTCTACGAGGCGCTGCGCCGCGGCGACGACGCGCTCGCGGTCCATGCCTATGAGAGCTGGGGTTTCGCCGGCCTCAATCGCGAGGTGATCGCGGTGCTGAACCGCTGGGCGGGCTTCGTCTACGGCCCGCTGCTGGAGGACCGCCCGCGCCGAATCCAGGAAAGCGCCTCCGGCGCCTATGGCGCGAAGGTCGCTTCCGAGGTCCATGCCGAGCTGCGCCGGCTGGGGCCGGTCAAGCCGCCGCGCGAGTTCGTGCTGATGGACCGCGCCGCCGTCGGGCTCGGTTCCGTCTTCCTCCACCTCAAGGCGGAGGTGAACTGGCACCGCCTGTTCCACGGGCTGATCGAAGGCTTCGACGTCAAGACGCTCGCGAAACGGCAGGCGAAGGCGCTGAAGCAGGCGGGGCTATTGCCGCCTTCGTGACGGGACGATGCCTTCGCTCGGAAATCCGCCTCCGATATGCCATGCTGACGGATCGGGGGAGCGGGGGCAGCGGTGGCGTCGCTGGATACCGTGGTTTTCGTGGGCGGCTGCATGCGCAGCGGGACGACGCTCGCCCAGCGGATCCTGTGCTCGGGCAAGGACGCGCATCCGCTTCCCGCCGAATGTCAATATCTGACGTCGCTGCTTGCCGCCTACCGGAGCGGTGCGGATCGCTTCGATCTCTTCGGCGGCGACTATTTCGGCACGCCGGATGCCTATGAGGCCTTCAATTGCAGGATTCTCGGCGAGTTCCTGACGGAAACCCATCGCACCCTCGGGCTGCCGCGCCATCTCGTGCTGAAGAATCCGGAGATCACCTTCCACTTCTCCGATCTCGCGAAACTTCTGCCGGGAGCCCGTTTCCTGCTGGTGATCCGCGACCCGCGCGATACCGTCGCCTCGATGCTCGACGTCGCCGACCGTCACGCGGCGCGCGGTGTGGCAAGCCCTCTGGCGGCGCTGGGGCGCGACATGAAGAAGCTCTCCGGCCTGTTCCTTCGCTATTACGCAAATCCCTACGCGCACCCGGATCGCTTCGCCAATCGCCTCATGACGATGTGCTATGAAGACCTGATCTCGAGCCCCGAACAGACTCTGGCGCGCCTCTCGCAGTTCACCGGCATTGCGCTTGAGCCCCGGGCGCTCGCCGCGCCCGATCCGCAGTCGGTGAGCGCAGGCCTGAAGAACGTCGAAAAGGACCCGGCCTTCTCGGGCGCCTTCTGGTCCGAGAAATGGATGAAGGCGCTGAGCGGCGACAGCGTCGGCCGCTTCCGCGAGAGGCTGAGCGCCGCCGAGATCGCCACGATCGAAGCGGAGTGTGCGAGCTTCGGCCGCAGCTTCCGCTACTGGTGACCGGAACCCCTAGGAGGCGATCGCCCGGCGCCGCTCGAGGCTCGCCGCCGGCCAGAGCGTCTTGGCGTCGTAGTACTCCTCGAAGGCCGGGATGTTGCCCGGAAGCTGGACCCAGGGCAGCTTGGTGCCGAGATAGATGAAGGCGTCCGGCGGCAGCTTTCCGGGCTCGTCCAGCGTCGCCACCCGGACGAAACGAAGCTTCGGCCGCCTGCCATAGTCGCTCCAGACGGCGCTCTGGCATTTCGGGCAGCGATAGATGTCGTGCGGATTGCCGCTGCCGGTCGGCACCGCGACGGGCTCCGGCTTGCCGGCGAGGAGCTGGATGCGGTCGGTTTCGATGATCGCATTGATCACGAAGGCGCTGCCGGTCTGATGCTGGCATTCCGTGCAATGGCAGCAATTCACGAACATCGGCCGGCTCGTGAGCCGATAGCGCACCGCGCCGCAGGCGCAGCCGCCTTCGAAGCTCTCGGTCATCGGTCCTTCCTCGCGGCATCCACGATCTGCTGAATAACGGGATCTTCGTCGGTTCTGAATTGCGGCAGATGATCGCTTATCGCGTCCCAGGGAATCCTGCTTTCGATCCCCGAATGGCCGAGGTCCGGTGGCCATTCCTCCGGATGATCGAACGTGCCGATGGGCACGCTCACCTTGTCGGTCTTGTCGCGGAAGACGAGCGGCGATCCGCAGGCGCCGCAAAATCCCCGCTCGGCGAACGCCGAGGAGCGGTAATAGACCGGCTCGCCGCGGGTGAACCGGAAAGCGTGCCGCGGCAGGAAGGCCCAGACCATATGCGGCCCGCCCGCGCTCCGCTGGCACATCCGGCAATGGCAGATGCCGACATTGCCGGGCGGCTCGGTCGATTCGAATCGCACCGCGCCGCAGAGGCAGCCGCCGGCGACCGGTATCGTCTTTTCGACCACGAATCCTCCCCTCCGATTCCGTAAAGGCGGCGCGCGATTGGTCGCGGAAAACGGGCCCGCCGGCCCTTGAGCCAACGCTGCCTTTTCGGCATTGTGTCGCGGGCCCAAGGGGAAGACGAGCGGGAATCCGAGCATGAAGATCGGCGTTTTGAAGGAGCGCCGCCCGAACGAGGCGCGCGTGGCGGTGTCGCCTGACACCGTCAAGAAGCTGGCGGGCCTCGGGGTGGGCGTGGTGATCGAAAGCGGCGCCGGCGCCGGCGCGAATTTCACCGACGAGGCCTATCGCCAGGCCGGCGCGGAGATCGCGGGCGACGCCGCCTCGGCGGTGCGCGACGCGGCGGTCGTCCTCAAGGTGCAGCGCCCGCTCGGCGCCGGCGATGGCGGCCCGGACGAGGTCGGGCTCCTGAAGAGCGGCACGGTGCTGATCGGCATCCTGGCGCCCCATGCCGCCAAGGCCGAGATCGCCGACTATGCCGCGCGCGGCCTCACGGCTTTCGCGATGGAATTCATGCCGCGCATTACCCGGGCGCAGGCGATGGACGTGCTCTCCTCGCAATCGAACCTCGCCGGCTACAAGGCGGTGGTGGATGCGGCGGCCGAGTTCGGCCGCGCCTTCCCGATGATGATGACGGCGGCGGGCACGATCGCCCCGGCGCGCGTGCTGGTGATGGGCGCCGGCGTCGCCGGGCTGCAGGCCATCGCGACCGCGCGCCGCCTCGGCGCGATCGTCTCGGCGACCGACGTGCGGCCGGCGGCGAAGGAGCAGGTCGAAAGCCTCGGCGCCACCTTCGTCGCGGTGCAGGACGAGGAATTCAAGCAGGCGGAGACCGCCGGCGGCTACGCCAAGGAGATGAGCGACGCCTACAAGCAGAAGCAGGCGGCCCTCATCGCCGAAACCATCAGGAAGCAGGACATCGTCATTACCACCGCCCTCATCCCCGGCCGGCCGGCGCCGGTGCTGGTCAGCGAGGAGATGGTGAAGTCGATGAAGCCGGGCTCCGTCATCGTCGATCTCGCGGTGGAGCAGGGCGGCAACTGCCCGCTCTCGGAACTAGACAAAGTCGTGGTGAAGCATGGGGTGAAGCTCGTCGGTCACGCCAATCTCGCGGGCCGGCTCGCCGCCGACGCGAGCGCGCTCTATGCCCGCAACCTGCTCGCCTTCGTGACGCTCCTCGTCGACAAGGAGACGAAGGCGCTCAAGATCAATTGGGACGACGAGATCGTGAAGGGCACGCTGCTGACCCGCGAGGGCAAGGTGGTGCATCCGTCGCTCGCCCAGGGAGGGAACTGAGACCATGGAACCCGTCGTCGAGCATGCGCCGTTCGTCCAGCTCTTCACCGTCTTCGTGCTGGCCTGTTTCGTCGGCTACTACGTGGTCTGGCGCGTGACGCCGGCGCTCCACTCGCCGCTGATGGCCGTCACCAACGCGATCTCGAGCGTGATCATCGTCGGCGCGCTGATCGCCGCCGGCCCCGCCGATTTCAGCTTCAGCCAGGTCATGGGTTTCCTCGCCGTGGTGCTGGCCTCGGTCAACATCTTCGGCGGTTTCATCGTGACGCAGCGCATGCTCTCGATGTTCAAGAAGAAGCAGCCGCCCGCCGGCAAGAGCCACGGGTAGGAGCGCCCCATGACGGACATTCAGGCCCGCCTGGGCTTCAGCCTGCCCGAGGACGTGACCGCCTTTCTCTATCTGGCGGCCGCCGTCTGTTTCATCATGTCGCTCCGCGGCCTCTCGAGCCCGGTGACCTCGCGCGGCGGCAACCGCTTCGGCATCGTCGGTATGGCGATCGCCATCGGGACGACCTTGCTGCAGCCGGGCGTCGTCTCCTACGAGATCATTCTCGCCGGCATCGTGATCGGCGGCGCCGTCGGAACGGTGATCGCGCGCCGCATCCAGATGACGGCGCTGCCGCAGCTCGTTGCGGCCTTTCACAGCCTGGTCGGCCTTGCCGCGGTGTTCGTGGCCGCGGCCGCCTTCTACTCGCCCGAGGAGTACGGGATCGGCACGCTCGGCGACATTCACGGGGTGAGCCTCGTCGAGATGGGGCTCGGCGTCGCCATCGGCGCCATCACCTTCACCGGCTCGATCGTCGCCTTCGCAAAGCTGCAGGGGTTGGTCAGCGGCGCGCCGCTCGTGTTCAAGGGCCAGCATCTGCTGAACGCCGCGCTCGGCATCGCCATCGTCGCGCTGATCGTCTGGCTGGTGGTCGCGGAAGCGCCGCTGATCTTCTGGCTGCTGGTGGCGCTGGCCCTGCTGGTCGGGTTCCTGCTCATCCTGCCGATCGGCGGCGCCGACATGCCGGTCGTGGTCTCGATGCTGAACTCCTATTCGGGCTGGGCCGCCTGCGGCATCGGCTTCACGCTCAGCAACAACCTGCTGATCGTGACCGGCGCGCTGGTCGGTTCGTCGGGCGCCATCCTCAGCTACATCATGTGCAAGGGGATGAACCGCTCGATCTTCAACGTGATCCTGGGCGG
>CAZMUZ010000139.1:0-8726 GCA_964569315.1 uncultured Rhodospirillaceae bacterium
CTTCGCTTGAATACGCCTCCGGCGAGAGTCGCACCGGGCACAAGCGTTCGCTCCTCATTCTCCCATTGCGAATGGAATTCTGCTTTATCTGTCACGAAATACATCGAGGCTTCTCACAACCATGACGAGTGCTCATGCTCGATAATGCGTCGGATACCCTGGCATCGCCTAGGCTAAATCAACACCGGCGCTCGAGCCGCAGCACCAGGGCCGCACACTCATAAACTCGGCGTCCGCTCTTCCCGAGTGGGTGTCCAAAGATCGTGGGGACCGCCGCCGGGGATCCGCAAACGCCTCGATGGGCCGGCCTGGGAACGTCAGCCGCGCCGCGCCGCCTCGATCGCGGCGACGTCGATCTTCCGCATGTCCATCATCGCTTCGAAGGCGCGCTTCGCCTCGTCGCCGCCGACCGCCAGCGCCTCGGACAGCACGCGCGGCGTGATCTGCCAGGAGATGCCCCACTTGTCCTTGCACCAGCCGCAGGCGCTCTCCTGGCCGCCATTGCCGACGATGGCGTTCCAGTAGCGGTCGGTCTCGGCCTGATCGTCGGTGGCGATCTGGAACGAGAAGGCCTCGTTGTGCTTGAACGCGGGCCCGCCATTGAGGCCGAGACAAGGGACGCCGGCCACGGTGAACTCGACCGTCAGCACGTCGCCCTTCTTGCCGGACGGGTAGTCGCTGGGCGCCCGGTGGACGGCGCTCACCCTGCTGTCGGGAAAGGTTTTGGCGTAGAAGCGGGCGGCAGCCTCAGCATCCTTGTCGTACCAGACGCAGATCGTGTTCTTTGCCATTGCAATTGCGCGTTCCTTTCGCGTTGACGTCAAAATTTCAGCCGCGTTTTCCTATCCGACCTCTGCCGAAATAGGCGGCAAACCGCGTTTTTCCACCCCGGAAGGGTCCGCCGACCTCAGCGTTGCTGTCTCGCATCGGTCAAGAGCGGGCGTGATCTTATCAATTCTGGATGTCGGTTTTACCGCGCGTTTGTGAGCACAGGCTCTGACATAACCGTGACCTAGCTGGGCGCTGGCCCCGCTATGCGCTGGCCCTGCTATGCCCTGCCCGCCGTCGAGAACAGCCGCCGCTCGAGCCGGGTCAGGCGCTCGATGCGCGTGGCATATTCTTCCGTCGTCGCGGTCATGGCGCACCCCCTC
This sequence comes from uncultured Rhodospirillaceae bacterium, assembly GCA_964569315.1. Classification (GTDB taxonomy): domain Bacteria; phylum Pseudomonadota; class Alphaproteobacteria; order Dongiales; family Dongiaceae; genus CADEFF01. The sequence goes on from CAZMUZ010000139.1 coordinate 1,152, forward strand.
GCAAGGCCGGCGAGTGTCCCGCAGGCGCCGATGTCATTCAACCGCCCGCGCCGTTCGCGGCCGCGCCCCCGCGGCGGTCGCCGCCATACCCCCGACGGTCGTCATGTCCCGCGACGGTCGTCATATGACGGTCGTCATATATTGTGTCGAGACAAAGGACCGGCGATGCGGCCTCTTCCGCCGGCCGGGGAATTCGCGGAAGCTGCGAGGCTCCGAATCGCGGAAGAGGCGGTCCCATGTCGGATCACAAGTCGGATCACAAGAACGCGCTCGGCCAGCCGATCGGCTTTCCGGTGCCGAACTGGACGGCGCGGCCGCGCCCCCCGCGCACGCCGATGACCGGCCGCCATGTGCGGGTCGAGCCGATCGACGTGGCGCGCCACGCCGCCGATCTCCATGCGGCGAACCTCGCGGACAGGGAGAACCGGATCTGGACCTACCTGCCCTACGGCCCCTTCGAGACGGTCGAGGGTTACAGCGCCTGGGTGACATCGGCCTGCCTCGGCGACGACCCCCTCTTCCACGCGATCGTCGACCTCGAGACGGGCAAGGCGGTCGGGATCGCCAGCTACCTGCGCATCGATCCGGCGAACGGCGTGATCGAGACGGGGCATATCAACTATTCGCCGCTGCTGCAGCGGAGCCGCGGTGCCACCGAGGCCATGTTCCTGATGATGGCCCGCGTCTTCGACGAGCTCGGCTACCGGCGCTACGAATGGAAATGCGACGCGCTCAACGGCCCCTCCCGCGCGGCGGCCGAGCGGCTCGGCTTCGTCTTCGAGGGCATCTTCCGCCAGGCGGTTATCTACAAGAACCGCAACCGCGACACGGCCTGGTATTCGATCACCGACAGGGAATGGCCGCTGGTGAAACGCGCCTTCGAGCGCTGGCTCGAGCCGGCGAATTTCGACGCCGCCGGCCGGCAGCGCCAGAGCCTCTCGGCGCTGATGCGTTAAGGGCGCTTGTTGCGCGGACCGTCGAGTCAAGGAACGGGGTTGAGTGTAACGTGAGCCTTCTGCCGCCGATCAAGGAAGTCACGTTCCCCAACTTTGTTCGCGAAACAACAGAGCTTCTTGGACCGTTGTTCCGCGAGCACAATTTTTCGGGTCCAACAGTGACCCGGGATGGTCGATGGCTGTATTTTATGCGATTTGATAAACCATCACTTAGCTTCGAGATAATTTACAATGAGCTTCATCATGATCTGTACATCAACGTAATTATCCCAAAGGGATTGACGCTCGGATACATGTTGGAGTTCGTTATACGAACCTTAGGAAGAGAACTGCCGGATTACGTACCGCACCTCCCGACATCACCTAATAAATCAGCGAGCGACTTTTATCCCGATCTAGCCGCATACAAACGACTGCTGACCGAGTGTGCGATCGACATCCTTTCAGGCGAGATCGTTCTGGACCATAAGACTCTCAATAGCCACTTGCGCGGTCGGCAATAGCGACCTAATTCGCGGCCGTTGCGGCAGCTGGCAACGCCGCTTCCTGCGTGGCGTCGCCCGAAGCCGGCGCCAGGAAGCGCTGGCGGTAATCGGTGAGAAAGCCTTCGAGCCGGCCGACGCCGGCAAGGCGTGCGGCCAATCCGGCGCTGTCCGCGGTTGCGAGGTCGCCGGTCAGGAGCTGGAAGGCGGCGGCGTCGGGCGTCTCCGCCATGGCGGGACCGAAGCGTTGCTTCAGCGCCGCGAGACCGGCGCTGTCGTCGGCCAGCGTCAGGGCGACGGCGGCGCTCTTCACGCGACGCGCCTCCTCCGCGGTGATCTGTTCCGGCTCGGCATCGGCGAGCAGCGTCCCGATCGCCGCGGCGGCGGCGGGCCATTCCTTCGCCTGCCAATAGATGCGCACCCGGAGCTTCGCGGCCTCGGGATCCTGATCCGGCTCGATGAGAGCGAGCGCGTCGGGAACCCGGCCGAGCAGTGCCAGCGCTTCCGCTTCGAGCCGGCGGCGATCGCCGGCGAGCGCCGGATCGAGATCGGCCCCGTCGCTCCGGGCGAGTGCCGCGATGGCGGCCTCGGGCCGATCGTCCATCAGCCGGATCACCGCCAGCCTTGCGCCGACCCGCGCCTTCTCCGCGCCCGTCAGGCGGTGCGATACCTGCTCGTCGAGCAGTGCCGCGGCGCGATCGAGGAGATCGATCTGCACGAAGCGTTCGGCGAGGCCCTGCAGGATGCGGTCGCCCGCGACGCCGGTCGGCGTCAACTCGGGGAACTCGTCATAGAGCGCCAGCGCCTCGAAGGGCGTGGTCGAGCTGTCGCCGGCCGTGTCGAAGGCGCCGCGGAAGGCCTTGTCCATGGTGGCCAGGATCGCCGGCGTGCCCGGGTGATCCGGATGGTCGGCGACGAGCTGGCGCATCAGCCCGAGGCCGTCGCGCAGCCTTCCGGCATCGAGATAGAGGCCCGCCAGGCGGTGCAGGATATCGAACTCGAGCCCGTCGTCGTGCCAGCCGAAACGCAAGGCCTCGAGCTCGGGGATCGCCTCCGCGCCGTCGATCGCTTCCGTCTCCAGCAGCAGGTCGGCGAGCCCGAACTGCGCGCGCGCGCGGGTTTCGGGATCGCGGGATTGCGCGGCCTTCTCCCAGGCGTCGCGCGCCTCGGCGGTGCGGCCCTCGACGCGGGCGAGGAGGCCTTCGAGATAGAGCACATGATCGGCGGCGGCGGCATCGGGCGCCTCGCCCTTCAACCGCTCGACCCATTCGGCGGCGCCCACCGTATCGAGCGTGCGGATGGCGGCTTCGGCCGCCTGCTGACCGATGAGGGTGCGCATCGCCGGCGGATAGTCGGCGAGCAGGGTCGGCGCGGCGACGAAATCGGAGGCGGCGCTTTCCCAGTGGCCGTCGGCCGACGCGATCATGCCGCGCCAGGGCTCGGCCTCCACCTCGCCGTTCAGCACCGGGGCGGCGAGCAGCGGACGCGCCGAATCGATCTCGCCCATCAGGATCCTGGCCGCGGCCGAGATCAGCAGCAGCTCGGGATCGTCCGCCGCGCTCTTGCGGTCATGCAGCACGAGATCCACGAGGCCCGCTGCCTCGGCGGAACGGTCATGCGCAAAATAGAACTGCGCGAGCGCCACGCGGGGCAAGTCGCGATCGGCCTCCGGCGCCTCGATCACGGCGCGATTGAGCTCGGCTTCCACCGAGGCGAATTTGCCGCGCTCCTCGAGCCGCCAGGCGGGCAGGTCGAACAGCCGATCGACCGCCGGGATGGCGGCGGGCATCGTCTCCTCCATCGCCTCGCCTTCTTCGAGCGCAGCACCGCTGGCGGTATCGGCGGGGCCGAAGGCGCGCGCCGTCGCGGCAACGCCGAGCGTAACGCCGTCATCGAGCGCCGCGATCTCGACGCCGTCGCCGGAAAGCTCGACGGCAATCCCCTGGATCGTCGGCAGGACGCGGAAGGCCGGCCAGGTCACCAACGCCAGCACGCCCTCGCCCGCCTTCGCGACCGGCACGACCATGATCTCGTCGCCGACTTCGGGATCGACGAGGCGGAGTACCGGGCCGGGCGCAGCCGTGCGCAGCATCAGCGTCGGCGCCGGCGCCGGCATGCCGCCATCCGCCGGCGCGAAGGGCAGCACGGCAAGCTCGCTCGCGGCTCCCTCGGCCCGCGGCTGAAGCTCGACGATCCAGGCCGTCCCCTGCTGCTTCGGCGCGGCCCCGAGGCGGTCGAGCCCGACCAGGCGCAGGGCGGCCCCGGCGCCGGCGACGGATTGCGCCGTGAGGCCCGGAATCTCGAGCGCGGCAAGCGCCGCGAGATCGAACCGCGCCGGGCGATCGAACACCAGCCAGAGCGCGCCCGCGCGCCGGAAGAGCGCCAGCCGCGTCGGCTCGCTCCAGGGCAGGCGAAGCTCGATGCCCTCGCCGACCGCCCGGGCGCCGATGGTCATCACCGGCGCAGCGGCGTCGAGGTCGCCCGCGTCCGATGTCGCCGTCGCGAGGCTTCCGGCGGAAGCGCTCGCAGCATCGGAACCGGACATGAACTCGGCCGCCGTCATCGCATTGGGCTGCAGCGCCTTGCGCGGATCGGGATGCGGCAAGGCCGGCGGTACGGCGGTCGCCGGTTCCGGCGGTTCGCTTGCGGCGATGTCGGGCGTCGTCGCGTCGTTGGCAGGCGATGTCCCGGCCGGAGCGGTTTCCTCCGCAGCCGAAGCCTCGGCGGGAGCCGCTTCCGGTGCCGGCGCCGCGTCTGCGCTCGCCACGGCCGGAGCCGGTGTTTCGACCGGCGGTGCCGCCTGTTGCGCCGCCGGCTCCATCGCGGCGGCAGCAGCGGCCGGATCGCGGCTGAGATCGAGCACGATGCGCGGCCCGTCGCGGAAATCCTTGATGACCGTACCGGGCTCCAGCGACAAAGTGAGGGACGGATGCTCCCGGTCCGTGGCGGCGGTGAAATCCTTCACCGGCGCCGGCAGACGGTTCGCCGCGCCATCGAGCGCGAGACGCGCCGGGGCATCGAAGCTGATGGTCGCGCTGTCGCCCTCGCGCGCGATGCGATAGGGCACTTCCCGCGGCCAGTCGAAGACCAGCCGCCCGAAACCGTCATGCTGCCCCACCCTGAGTCGCACCGTGGGTGGCGGTGCACTCGATGCCCCCGCCGATGCCCCGGTCTCCGGCAGCAGGTCGGTCGGCATGGCGGTCGCCTGCGCGGCCGGCGTGCCCGGTGCGGGCGCGCCCGGTGCCGGCACAGAGGGAACCGGCAGGGCCTGCGGCAAGGTGGTGGTCGCGGGTTTCGCGGTGCCGACCAGAACCGGTGTCGTGGCGGCCAGGCTATCGACGGGTGCGGGTGCGGGTGCCGGCGTCGGCTTCGCCTCCGGCGCCACGCCGATCAGATCGATCGCGACCTTGGGGCCGTCGGTGAAATGGCGCAGCTTCCAGCCCTGGGTCAGGTCGAACACCAGCCGCCGCTCGCCGCTCCCGGCATCGAGCCCGGCGATATAGGGCTTCAGCAGGCCGAGCGCGCGGTCGAGCGCGAAGACCGCCGGGCGGTCGAACGCCACCGTGAGCTGGTCGCCCTGGAGGCTCACGCGATAACCGACCGGCGTCGCCCAGTCGAAGACGAGGCGCGCGAACCCCTCCTCGCCATGCACCCAGCCTCGCGCGCGCACCGTTTCCGTCTCGGCCGACTGCGCCGCGGCGAGCCCCAGCATGAGGAAGCCGAAGGTGACCAGCAGGCTGACGAACCACCTCACGGCGCATGTCCTCCGGCGGGATCGAGCAGCAGCCTGATGCGCGGCGAGACTGTCGTCGTCGCCATCGCGAAGCCCTGCGCCGGGCCGCCGAGCCCGGCGCGCCGGAGCGCGCCCGCGATCAGCCCGGCTTCGGCGAAGGCGTCCTGCCACTGCTTGGCGTCGGCGGCATCGCGCACCGCGATCTGCACCCCGACCGAGACCGGCAGCCGTCGCAGCAGCGCCTCGAGCGGCGCGACGCCGCCATTCGGCAGGCGGCGGAGATCGATCGCGACCTTGCCGGCCACGGCCGATACCTCGATATCGGACAGCGCCGCCGCCGCGATGCGGTCGCGCAGCAGGGCCGCGAGATAGCCCGCATCGAGACTGCCCGCGAGCATCTCCGCCGTGAGGGCCGCGTCGCGGTCCTCGCGGTCGGCGCCCATGGCGAGCGTGTCTGCGGTCGCGCCGAAATACTGGTTCCAGCGCGCCTCGTCGAAGCGCGACATGGCGTATTGCAGCAGGAAGAAGGCCAGCAGGATACCGACCAGATCGACGAAGGTGATGAGCCAGGGCGTGCCGCGTCGCGACGCCTCCCCGAGCGAATGGCCGAGCCCGATCATGGGGCGGCCTCGCCGCCGAAGCCGACCAGCAGCCGCACGCGATCCGGGGCGGCCTCGCCGTCGGCGGTGATCGCGAGCGGCCGGGCCTCGCCGAGCCGCCGGGCGAAGGCAGCGCCGAGGGCGGCGGCGCGCGCATGGGCATCGGGCATGGCGGGCGCGAGCGCGACCGTCAGGCTGAAGCGGTTGCCGGCGGCCGCCTCCTCGATCGCCGAGGCGATCCGCGCGAGGCGCTCATGGGCGAGCGGCGAGAGCGCCGCCTCCCCGGCGGCGAAGAAGCCGCCGGCCGGCAGGCTCACGGCGAGCCGGCCCGGATCGCCCAAGGTTTCGATCTGCGCCAGCGGCAGCAGGGTCCGGATGCGCTCGCCGAAGCGATCGCGCTGTATTCGAGGGCTCCCGACGAGGTCGCCGCCCGCGATCTCGGGAATGCCTTCGGCGAGGACGGGGGCGAAAGCGAGCCGCAGCCCCGACAGGACCGGCTCGGCGCGCTCGGCGTCGATGCGGCCCGCACCGCTCAGCAGGATGAAGAAGACGAGCAGCAGCAGCTCGAGCCCGAGCAACCCGATCAGGTTGGCATCGGCCCGCGCCGAATGCGCCGCCGCGGCGGCCTCGCGCTCCCGCGCGGCGGTGTCAGTCCATTCTGCCAAGGGGGCCTGCGATCCGGGCGGGCCGCTTCGCCGGGTGCGAAGGCCGCGAAGAACGGGGGGGCTCGGAAGCCGGTCGGGCGCGCGATGGCGGCGCCGTCTCCAGCTCCGCGCCGAAGGCCGCGCGGACCCGCTCCAGCATGAGCTCGACATGCTGCAGCGTGCGGACGAGCTTGCGCACGCGCTGATTGGCGCCGTCCTGGAGATCGCAGGCCTGCTGGAGCGCGATCACCTCGCCCTTCACCGCGCTCGCGATCTCGGGCGCCATCTCGTGGGTCAGGGTCTCGATGCGCCGCACGGCGCCGAGCACGCCGAAGCTGGCCTCCTCGCTCGCATGCGAGACCGCCTCGAGCGCATCGGCGGTGCTGGGCAGATGATGGCCGCCGACCTCGTCGGCCTGCGGCGCCGCGATCTCCGCCCGCGCGCGGGTCATGGCCTGCGACAGGTCGAGCAGCTCGGCATAGAGCCGCAGGGCGGCCGAAGGCGTTTCGGCGTCGCGGACGGGCTCGGCGGAGGCGCGCGCTCTGGCCATGGCGGATCAGAACCCGCCCAGCACGGCGGCGAGCTTCCGCTTCAGCGTCTCGGCGTTGAACGGCTTCACGATGTAGTTGCTGACGCCGGCTTCCCTGGCGTCGACCACATGGCGGCTCTTGCTTTCCGCGGTCACCATGATGAAGGGCAAGGATTTCAGCGCGTCGTCGGCGCGCACTTCGCGCAGCAGGTCGATTCCGCTCATCGGCTCCATGTTCCAGTCGGAGATGACCAGGCCGAAGGGGCGCTCATGCAGCTTGGCGAGCGCCGTGGCGCCGTCCGACGCTTCCTCGACATTGTCGAAGCCGATCTGCGTCAGCAGATTCCGGATGATCCGCAGCATCGTCTTGTAGTCGTCGACGATGAGGATCGGCATGTTCATGTTCACACTCATGGGGGCGTCCTTCGGCTGCGCCGCCCGCGCCGGCAACGACCGATCGCGGCGCCAACCCTAGGCGCACAGGGTTAAATCGCCGTAAATGGCCGACTTTCGGCCCTATGGCGCGGGCGCCGGCGGCGGTGCGGCCGGCGGGGGCGCCGGGGCGGTTGCGGCGGTCGTGGCGGCCGCGGGTGCCGGGGGCGGCGGGGCCGGGACAGGTGCCGGGGCCGCTG
>CAZMUZ010000140.1:0-8725 GCA_964569315.1 uncultured Rhodospirillaceae bacterium
GCGCCTACCAGGTGACCCGGCCGACCGGGCAGAAGATCACCTTCATCGACACGCCGGGCCACGCCGCCTTCACCGAAATGCGCGCGCGGGGCGCCAACGTGACCGACATCGTCGTGCTGGTGGTCGCCGCCGACGACGGGATCATGGCGCAGACCGTCGAGGCGATTCATCACGCCAAGGCGGCGCAGGCGCCGATCATCGTCGCCATCAACAAGGTCGACAAGCCGGACGCCAATCCGCAGCGCGTGCGCCAGGAGCTGCTGCAGCACGAGCTCGTCACCGAGGAGCTCGGCGGCGAGGTGCTCGCGGTCGAGGTCTCGGCGAAGACGAAGCAGGGGCTGGAGCGGCTCGAGGAGGCGATCCTCCTGCAGTCCGAAATCCTCGAGCTTCGTGCCAATCCCGACCGCGTGGCGACCGGCGCCGTCGTCGAGGCGCGGCTCGAGCGCGGCCGCGGCGTGGTCGCGACCCTGCTCGTGCAGCGCGGCACGCTCCGCGTCGGCGAGATCCTGGTGGCCGGCCGCGAATGGGGCCGCGTCCGCGCGCTGCTCAACGACCGCGGCGAGCCGATCGAGGAAGCGGGACCCTCGACCCCGGTCGAGGTGCTGGGCCTGCAGTCGGCACCGCTCGCGGGCGACACCTTCGCGGTGGTGGAGAACGAGGCCAAGGCGCGGCAGGTCAGCGAGTTCCGCACCAGCCTCCAGCGCGAGAAGGACGTCGCGGCCAGCGCCCGCGGCACGCTCGAGCAGATGTTCTCGAAGATCTCGGCCGGCGAGGTCAAGGAACTGCCGGTCATCATCAAGGGCGACGTGCAGGGCTCGGTCGAGGCGATCGTGGCGAGCCTGCAGAACCTTTCGACGGAGGAGGTCGCGGTGCGCGTCCTCCATACCGCTGTCGGCGGCATCAACGAGTCGGACATCACGCTCGCCCGCGCGTCCAACGCGATCATCATCGGCTTCAACGTGCGCGCCAATCCGCAGGCGCGCGACATGGCGCGGCGCGACAAGATCGAGATCCGCTACTACTCGATCATCTACAACGTCGTGGACGACATCAAAGCGGCGCTCACCGGCCTGCTCTCGCCGACGCTCCGCGAGAACTTCCTCGGCAACGCGCAGATCCGCGAGGTGTTCAACATCACCAAGGTCGGAAAGGTCGCCGGCTGCATGGTGACGGAAGGCGTGGTGCGCCGCGGCGCCAAGGTGCGCCTGCTGCGCGACAACGTGGTGATCCACGAGGGCAGCCTGAAGACCCTGAAGCGCTTCAAGGACGAGGTCCGCGAGGTGAAGGAAGGCTTCGAATGCGGCATGGCCTTCGAGAACTACGACAACATCGCGGCCGGCGACGTCATCGAGTGCTTCGACATCGAGCAGGTGACGCGCACGCTTGCCTGAGCCGGCGGGCGCCAGGCGCGCGCGGAATAGGACGACCCATGCCGAGGCGGAAACCGGCCCGGCGCGGCCAGGGGCCGAGCCAGCGTCAGCTGCGCATCGGCGAAGAGCTGCGCCATGTGCTGATGGAGATCCTGGCGCGCGGCGAGCTGCGCGATCCGGTGCTGGCCGGCGCGCAGATCACCGTGACCGAGGTCAGGATCAGCCCCGATCTCAAGAACGCGACCGCCTTCGTCGTGCCCTTCGCCGGCGGCGATGCGGCGGCGCTCGCCAAGGCGCTCGGGCATGCGGCGCCCTTCCTGCGCCGGCAGCTCGCCGACCAGATGCGGCTGCAGTTCGTTCCCCAGCTCCGCTTCGAGCCGGATCGCTCCTTCGACCAGGCGGAGCGCATCGACCGGCTGCTGCGCGATCCGCAGGTGGCGCGCGACATCGCCGCCGAGGGGGCGGCCGACGGGGAAGGCGAGAATGGCGCGTAAGCGGCGCGGCCAGCCGGTGCATGGCTGGGTCCTGCTCGACAAGCCCTATGGCATGACCTCGACCGCCGCGGTCGCCGCGGTGCGCCGGATCTTCGACGCCAACAAGGCGGGCCATGGCGGCACGCTCGATCCGCTCGCGACCGGCGTGCTGCCGATCGCGCTCGGCGAGGCGACCAAGACCGTCGCGTTCGTGATGTCGGGCGAGAAGAGCTACCGCTTCACGCTCCGCTGGGGCGAGGCGCGCTCGACCGACGATGCCGAAGGCAAGGTGACGGCGACGAGCGACCGGCGCCCGGGCCGCGCCGAGATCGAGGCGGCGCTGCCGCGCTTCATCGGCGAGATCGAGCAGGTGCCGCCCGCCTTCTCGGCGATCCGCGTGGAAGGGGAGCGGGCCTACGACCTGGCGCGCGCCGGCGAAGCGGTCGAACTCGCCGCGCGGACCGTCTCGATCCGCGACTTCCGCCTCCTGGACGAACCCGACCAGGACCATGCCCGGTTCGCCGTCGCCTGCGGCAAGGGTGCCTATATGCGCAGCCTTGCCAGGGACTTAGCCCTCGCGCTCGGGACCGTGGGGCATGTCGCGGCGTTGCGGCGGACCGCGGTCGGCCGCCTCGACGAATCGCGGGCGATTTCGCTGGAATCGCTGAAATCCCTGGGGCATAGTGCGGCCGCCTCAGGGCAGCTCTTACCGGTCGAGACCGTGCTGGACGACATCCCGGCCCTGGCCTTGACCGACGCCGAGGCGCTTCGTCTGCGTTCCGGCCAATCCGTCGGGTTGCTGAAGCTCAGCGACCGCGAACGGCTCGGCCTTATCAAGAGCGGCGATCTGGTTTGCGCCATGTCCGGCGGCAAGCCGGTGGCGCTCGCTCGATGGGATGCCGGCGATTTGCGCCCCGTGCGGGTCTTGCACATCTAGCGAAAGGAAGGATCGATGTCGATTACGGCGGAGCGCAAACAGGCGCTCATCACGGAATATGCGCAGAAGAGCGGCGACACGGGCTCGCCGGAAGTGCAGATCGCGGTCTTGAGCGAGCGCATCAAGAACCTGACCGAGCATCTGCAGTCGCACGAAAAGGACTATCACTCGCGGCGCGGCCTGCTCGTCATGGTCGGCCATCGCCGCCGCCTGCTCGACTATCTGAAGCGCAAGAGCGAACAGCGCTATCAGGACGTCGTCCAGCGTCTGGGCCTGCGCCGCTAGACATGGGGCGGCGCTGCACCTCGATAACGAGCGGCGCATCTCTCGCCTTCGATTGGGACGCGCGCGGTAGCGGCCGGCGCCGCGCGCGCATACTGCCGGGCCGACGTAAGGAGCGCGCGATGCCGCCGCTCCTTGCGCGGGTCCGGCTGCCATCTGAACCGGCCGGAACCAAGGAAAAAATGGAATGTTCAAGATCTATCGCAAGGAAATCGACTGGGGCGGCCGCAAGCTCGTGCTCGAGACGGGCCGCATCGCCCGTCAGGCGGACGGGGCCGTTCTGGCGACTTACGGCGACACCGTGGTGCTCTGCACCGCGGTCGGACAAAGACAGGTAAAGCCGGGCGTCGACTTCTTCCCGCTCACGGTCAATTACCAGGAAAAGACCTTCGCGGCCGGCAAGATTCCCGGCGGCTTCTTCAAGCGCGAAGGCCGGCCGACCGAGAAGGAGGTGCTGACCTCGCGCCTCATCGACCGCCCGATCCGCCCGCTCTTCGCATCGGGCTACCGCAACGAGACGCAGGTCGTCTGCACCACGCTCAGCCACGATCTGGAGAACGATCCCGACATCGTCGCGATGGTTGGCGCGTCCGCCGCGCTCACCATCTCCGGCATTCCCTTCCTCGGGCCGATCGCCGCGGCGCGCGTCGGTTATGCCGAGGGCCAGTATGTGCTGAACCCGCGGCTCGAGGATCTGCCGAACTCGGCGCTCGACCTCGTGGTGGCCGGCACGGCCGAAGGCGTGCTGATGGTGGAATCCGAAGCGAAGGAACTGTCCGAGCAGGTGATGCTCGGCGCCGTCACCTTCGGCGCGGAGCAGTTCCAGCCGGTGATCCGCGCGATCATCGACCTCGCCGAGCAATGCGCGAAGGAGCCCTGGCCGCTGCCGGAGAAGAACCCGGACGTCGAGCGCGTCGCCAGCCGCCTCGCCGAGCTCGCGGCCGAGCGCATGCGCACCGCCTATCGCGAAACCGGCAAGCAGGCCCGCGTCGAGAAGATCGACCAGGTCCGCAAGGAGGCGACCGAGGCCCTGGTGGCCGAAGGCACCGATCCGGAGCTGCTCGGCAAGCTCTACAAGGCGCTCGAGAGCGATATCGTCCGCGGCGCTATCCTGAAGACCGGCACGCGCATCGACGGCCGCGACACCAAGACAGTGCGTCCGATCGATTGCCAGGTAAGCGTGCTGCCGCGCGCCCACGGCTCCGCCCTCTTCACCCGCGGCGAGACGCAGGCCCTCGTGGTCGCCACGCTCGGCACCGGCGAGGACGAGCAGATCATCGATGCGCTCGAGGGCGAGTTCCGCGAAGCCTTCATGCTGCATTACAACTTCCCGCCCTACGCGACCGGCGAGACCAAGCGCATGGGCTCGCCCGGCCGTCGCGAGATCGGCCACGGCAAGCTCGCCTGGCGCGCGCTCCGGCCGCTGCTGCCCGCGAAGGAAGACTTCCCCTACACGATCCGCATCGTCTCGGAGATCACCGAGTCGAACGGTTCCTCCTCGATGGCCACGGTCTGCGGTTCCTCGCTCGCCCTCATGGATGCGGGCGTGCCGCTGAAGCGCCCGGTGGCCGGCATCGCCATGGGCCTCATCAAGGAGAAGGACGGCTTCGCCGTGCTCTCCGACATCCTCGGCGACGAGGACCATCTCGGCGACATGGACTTCAAGGTGGCCGGCACGACCGACGGCGTCACCTCGCTGCAGATGGATCTGAAGATCACCTCGATCACGCCCGAGATCATGAAGATCGCACTCGACCAGGCGCGGGAGGGGCGGCTCCACATCCTCGGCGAGATGAGCCGCGCGCTCGATCATTCGCGCGACGACGTCAACAAGAACGCGCCGCGCATCACGGTCATCAACATCCCGAAGGACAAGATCCGCGAAGTGATCGGCTCCGGCGGCAAGGTGATTCGCGAGATCTGCGAAGTGACCGGCGCCAAGATCGACATCGAGGACGACGGCACGATCAAGGTCGCGGCGGTGGATGCGTCCGCCTCGCAGGCCGCGATCGACTGGATCCGCGGCATCGTGGCGGAGCCGGAAATCGGCACGATCTACACCGGCAAGGTGGTGAAGATCATGGAGTTCGGCGCCTTCGTGAACTTCCTCGGCACCCGCGACGGCCTCGTCCATATCAGCGAGCTGGCGCCGCAGCGCGTGAAGCAGGTCGGCGACGTGGTCTCGGTCGGCGATGTCGTGAAGGTGAAGTGCATCGGCATGGACGATCGCGGCAAGGTCAAGCTCAGCATGAAGGCGGTCGATCAGCAGACCGGCGAGGATATCTCGCAGAAGGCCGATCGCGCGGAAGCGGCGAGCTAGGCCGCCGGCGATCGAAGGGCAGGGTCCCGCCGCATTCGGCGGCGGGTTCCCGGGCGCTTCGGCCGGCGGCGGCGCCTCGCTCGGGTCCGCCGGCGATCCGCAAGGGATTCCATGCAGCTTCCCAAGGTCATCGGTCATCGCGGCGCGGCGGCTTCGGCGCCCGAGAACACGCTCGAATCCTTCCGGCGCGCGGCGCTCCTCGGCGCCGGCGGCATCGAGCTCGACGCGAAGCTTGCTGCGGATGGCACCGTCATCGTGATGCATGACGACCGCCTCGACCGCACCACCAGCGGCAAGGGCCCGGTCGGGGACGCTTCCTACCGTGCCATCGCCGCGCTCGATGCCGGACGATGGTTCGGGGCGCGCTGGGCCGGTGCCCGCGTGCCGACCTTGCGGGCGGCGATCGGCGAGGCCCTGCGGCTCGGCCTCTTCCTCAATATCGAGATCAAGCCATGCCCGGGACGCGACCGCGAGACGGCGGCCGCCATCGTGGCGCTTCTGCGCAAGCTCTGGCCGGCCGGCCGGCCGCTCCCGCTCCTCAGCAGCTTTTCCGTGGCGAGCCTCGAGACGGCGCGCGATCTGGCACCCGACCTGCCGCGCGGGCTTCTCGTCTGGAACGATCCGGAGGCCTGGCGACGGGAAGCCGGGCGGCTCGGCCTCAGGACATTGCATTGTGCGCGGCAGTACCTACCTTCGAACCTGCGGGCGGTCCGCGCGGCCGGGCTCGGCCTCGTGATCTACACGGTCAACGGCCGGGCCGAGGCGAGCCGGTTGCTAAGGGCCGGTGCGGATAGCATCATCACCGACCGGCCCGATACGGTGCTGGCGGCATGAGTCGATCGCCGAACGGGAGACTCCAGGCTTGAAACCATTGCGACCCATCCTCGTCTCGGGCCGCGAGGTCCTGCCGCTGGTCGAAGGCGGGAAGGGCATCTCGATATCGAACGGCGAAAGCTCCGGCGCCTGGGCGGCGGCCGGCGGCGTCGGCACCTTCTCCGGCGTCAATGCCGATTCCTACGACGCCGACGGCAACCTCGTCCCGCAGCTCTATCGCGGGCGGACGCGGCGCGAGCGCCATGAGGAGCTGGTCGCCTTCGCGATTCAGGGCGGCATCCAGCAGGCGCGCATCGCGCATGAAAGCTCGAACGGCCGCGGCCGCATCCATATGAACGTGCTCTGGGAGATGGGCGCGTCGCAGCGCGTGCTGCATGGCGTGCTCGAGGGCGCGCGCGGCCTCATCCACGGCGTCACCTGCGGCGCCGGCATGCCCTACAAGATCGCCGAGATCTGCGCCTCCTACGGGATCCATTACTATCCGATCGTCTCCTCGGGCCGCGCCTTCCGCGCGCTCTGGAAGCGCGCCTATCACCGCTTCCCCAACCTGCTCGGCGGGGTGGTCTACGAGGATCCGTGGCTCGCCGGCGGCCATAACGGCCTTTCCAACAGCGAGGATCCGCTGAAGCCCGGCGCGCCCATGCCGCGCGTCATCGAGCTGCGCGCGGTGATGACCGAATTCGGCCTCGGCGAGACGCCGATCTTCATGGCGGGCGGCGTCTGGTGCCTCAGGGAATGGGAGGACTGGCTCGAGAATCCGGAGGTCGGGCCGATCGCGTTCCAGTTCGGCACGCGCCCGCTGCTCACCCAGGAAAGCCCGATCTCCGACGCCTGGAAGCGCCGGCTGCTGGCGCTGAAGGAGGGCGATGTCTTCCTCAACCGCTTCAGCCCGACCGGCTTCTATTCCTCGGCGGTGAGCAATCCGTTCCTCGACGAGCTCAAGGAGCGCTCGGACCGACAGGTCGCCTATTCGACGGCGCCGGTGGGCGAGCATGTCTGGCCCTTCCCCGTGGGGGCGCGGCGCCGGCTCGTCTATCTGACCGCGGCGGACAAGCTCAATGCGGTCGAATGGGTCGAGCATGGCTTCACCGAGGCGCTGCGCACGCCGGACTCGACGCTGATCTTCGTCACCCAGGACAAGGCGAACGAGATCCGCGAGGACCAGATCAACTGCATGGGCTGCCTTTCCGCCTGCCGCTTCTCGAACTGGGCGGAAACCGAGGAAGGCAGCACCGGCAAGAAGGCGGATCCGCGCTCCTACTGCATCCAGAAGACGCTGCAGACCATCAGCCACTCCGAGGATACGGAGCACAATCTGATGTTCGCCGGCCACAACGCCTTCCGCTTCAAGGACGACCCTTTCTACGCCAACGGCTATATCCCGACGGTGCGCGAGCTGGTGGGGCGGCTGGAAACCGGCGATTGAGGGCCGGTTTCCGGGGCCGCTTGACTCTTTTTTATAGCAATTCCAAAATGTGTCCCCAGATATCCGCTACAGGCTGAACCGGGAAAACGCAGGACCCATGACGGGAACGCGCCCCTTCGCGCCGCTGGTCGATCGGTTGAAACAGGCAGGCTTGCGCCCGACGCGCCAGCGTTTGGCGCTGGCGAAGCTGCTCTTCGATCCGGGTCACCGCCATGTGACGGCCGAGCAGCTCCATGTCGAGGCGCAAGGCGCCAATGTCCGCGTCTCGCTCGCCACGGTCTACAACACGCTCCATCAATTCACCGCGCAAGGCCTGCTGCGCGAAGTGGTGGTCGAGGCCGGGCGCAGCTACTTCGACACCAACACCGGCGACCATCATCACTTCTATTTTCAGGAGACCGGGGAGCTGCAGGATGTCTGCGGCAGCGACGTCGAGGTCGCGCGTCTCCCGGCGCCGCCGGACGGCCAGCGCCTCGCGCGCGTCGATGTGGTGATCCGTCTCGCGCCGCGCCGCTGACGCCCCCAGTCGCGAACCCTTCGCAACATTTAGAATTGCTCTAGACAACGCTCTAACCGCGTTGTTAGATAAGCCTATCGGCCGACCCGATGCGGCAGGCCGATCGCCGCATCTGTCGATGCGTTTCCGCTAGCAGGAGGAGAGCAGCCCCATGTCGAAACTCAAAGGATCGAAGACGGAAGGCAATCTGAAGGCCGCCTTCGCCGGCGAGAGCCAGGCGAACCGTCGCTATCTCTATTTCGCGCAAAAGGCCGACGTCGAAGGCTACAACGACGTGTCGGCGGTGTTCCGCTCGACCGCGGAAGGCGAGACCGGCCATGCGCACGGCCATCTCGAATATCTGGAATCGGTCGGCGATCCGGCGACCGGGCTCCCGATCGGTTCGACCTCGCAGAACCTGAAGGCGGCGATCGCCGGCGAGACGCACGAATACACCGACATGTATCCGGGCATGGCGCGCGCCGCGCGCGACGAAGGCTTCGACGAGATCGCCGACTGGTTCGAGACGCTCGCCAAGGCCGAGAAGTCGCATGCCGGCCGCTTCCAGAAGGCGCTCGACACGCTGA
>CAZMUZ010000141.1:0-8678 GCA_964569315.1 uncultured Rhodospirillaceae bacterium
TGACGCGGTCGGCGTCAGGCGTTTTGCGCATGTTGTAGCGGAAATCGAACTCGCCGACGTAGCGCTTGAGATGCTTGGGCGAGCAATGCTGATAGGTTCCGACCATGCCGCGCTTGAGGATCGAGAAGTAGTTCTCGACCGTGTTGGTATGCCAGAAGCCGCCGCGCACATATTCTTCGATTGAGTGATTGACGGTGCCATGGCCGGCGAACTCGTCGCCGATCTTGGGATAGACCGCGCTTTCGTCGGTCATGATGTAGGACTTGCGCGAAGCCTGCTTCACGATGATGGGGCGCAGGGTCTTTGAATTGACGCGCGCAACATGGAACGAGCGAACCTTGCCGTCGCGCTCTACCAGCGCCACAACGGCTTCCTTGGGCGCGACCTTGCGGCTCTTACGATTGCCGGCTTTCCCGCCGACATAGGTTTCGTCAATTTCCACCACCTTGTTCTGGCCGCCAAGCGGACCAGAGAACTTGCCCTCGCGCATTGACTCGCGGATGCGATGGGTCATGAACCAAGCGGTTTTATAAGTCACCCCCAGCATACGGTGAAGCTGATGGCTGCTAATGCCTTTCTTCGAGGCGCAGAGAAGATGCGTCGCGAGAAGCCACTTATTCAGCGGGATTTTGGAACGCTCGAACAGCGTTCCGACCGTGACGGAGAACTGACCCAGGCAGGAATTGCACTGGTAGAGGCCGGGGCGGTGCGCCTTGCCCTCAAGCTTGTGGACATTCTCCGCCTCGCCGCAATGCGGGCAAAACGCGCCGTCCGGCCAGCGCGCAGCTTCCAAGAACTCGCGGGCCAACTCGGCGTCCTGAAAGATGGGGTTCTGAAGGTCTGCAACCATGGGTCTCTCCTGTGGCCATTAATCTGGCCCCGGAGGGTCCCTTTGTCAAGTATATAATCGCCGCAATTTCCTCTAGCCAATCTGCGTTATCCTATTGGGCGTGAAGTCGTTGCAGGCAAGTTCTCGGATACTTTCTGGGTCTACGATTGGAAGCGAGGCATGGGCGCGAGCAACCTTCACCATTGGATTGAGGAAGCCGCCCGAGTGGCGGGGAGATAGTGCTGTGATCCTCATGTTCGCAAGCCGAAGGCCGCGCCGGCCGATTATCTCCTGCGGCCTAAGCGCAGGGAGATAACGGTGGAAGTAGCGCGAGTCTACATGCGAGTGAAATTTGAGGCTAAGAATGATGAAGCATTTAATGCTGTTGCACACGAGCTCGAAGATAGAGCGGTAACTGTAGCCAAATCTATTTTTGATAAGGGTTTCCGAGTCGAGATTGCGGTTGCTGAAGGTAGCTTGAGAATAACCATCGTGCTGGTGGCCGCGTTGATTGGTGGGTTCTACGAAACGATTTCCAAGTATCACGATTTTAAGGAGGGGCTTAGCGAGATACAGCAAGACGCAGAAAAATTTGTTGAAGTTGTGAAAAGTCAGATAATGGCTGTTACGAGAGCCGAAGAGCCGGATATTTTGTCATCACGTGTGCGCTTCCAAGACTTGGAGAGACTTCAGCGATTATCGTCCAATGTAGAATCTCTCAACCGTCAAATTCCTTCCATTGATCGTCAGCATGTCGTGGAAGAAGTGCATTCCGATCTTGCTGGCCTGTATCGATCAGGGCTCACGTCAGAAGAATACAGAAAACTGCTCGATACCTTGCCGATACCCAAGATCCCGGAAATTCCGCGGGAGCCGGAAGCCGTCGCCATTTTAGCGCGCGAGCGTACTCTGGTCAGTGACGTTGATCGCAACGCCCCTGGACCGCCTGTCCGAGGGCGTCGCCAACTGGACAGGCCGAAGCGAAAATATCGGAACTCCATCGAACTTTAATTGAGATGCGATTTCGATTTTAGACCGTGAGATTCATTGGCGCTTGGTTCGGCTTGGCATCCAATCATCTCGAGTAAGTGGTACAATTAGAGCAGGTGGGAGAAAACTAGTTCCAAATCCACTTCGGGCTGGTCCTCACCCCGCCCTGGCCGGCTTCGCGCCGCGGCGCAGCAGGATCTGCGCGCCGAACAGCAGGACGAGCGAGACCAGCAGCACCACCGTGCCGATCGCGTTGATCTCGGGCGTGACGCCGCGGCGGATCGAGGCGAAGACATAGATCGGCAGGGTGGTCTTGGAGCCGGCGACGAAGAAGGCGATGACGAAATCGTCGAAGCTGAAGGTGAAGCTGAGGAGGAACCCCGCGACCACCGCCGGCAGGATGAGCGGCAGGGTCACCTGGCGGAAGGTGCCCCAAGGTGTCGCGTAGAGGTCGGTCGCGGCTTCGACCAGGCTGCGGTCCATGCCGGCGATGCGCGCCCGCACCAGCACGATGACGAGGGCGAGCGAGAAGAGGGTATGGGCGGCGATGATTGAGCCATAGCCGAGGGCGAGCTGCGGCACGGCTCCGGGATCCTCCGCCGGCCAGACCGCGAGGAGCAGGTCGTTCACGATGCCGAAGGCGGTCACCAGGGCGATGAGGGTCGCGATGCCGATGACGATGCCCGGCACCATGATCGCCACATAGGTGAGCCCGTCGAAGACCGCGCGGAGCCAGCCCGTCACCCGCTGCAAGGCCAGCGCCGCCATGGTGCCGAAGAGGGTGGCGAGGGTCGCCGAGGTGGCGGCGACGATGAGGCTGTGCGTGACCGCCTCCAGCACGAAGCGGTTGCCGGCCACCTTGCCGTACCAGGCGAGCGAAAAGCCGCGGAAATCGCTCGCGCTGAGCCCGCTGTTGAAGCTGAACAGCACGATCAGCGCGATCGGCGCGTAGAGGAAGAGATAGATGGCGATCGCGTAGGCCCGCATCCTCCGCGGCCCCCTAGAGCAGCGACACGTCGCGCCCGCCATAGCGGCGGGTGAGACGCAGATAGAGGGTGACGGTCGCCAGCATCAGAATGACGAGGCTCATCGCGACGGCGGAGCCATAGGGCCAGTTGCGCGACTGGAGGAAGAGATCGACCAGCGCGTTGCCGATGAAGAACACCTTGCCGCCGCCGAGAAGCTGCGGGATCAGATACTCGCCCATCAGCAGGATGAAGACGAGCATGCAGCCGGTGATGACGCCGGGCGCGGAGAGCGGCAGGGTCACCTGGAGGAAGCTGCGCCAGGGGGTCGAGCCGAGGTCGGCGGCGGCCTCGAGCAGCCGCTTGTCGAGCCGCTCCAGGCTCACGAAGATCGGGAACACCATCAGCGGCAGATAGCCGTATACGATGCCGACCAGCACGGAGAGCGGCGTGTTGATGAGGCGGATCTCGCCGAAGCCGATCCATTCGAAGAGCGCCGGCAGGCCGCGCCCGCCGAGGATGAACATCCAGGCATAGGTGCGGATGAGGAAGCTCGTCCAGAACGGCACGATGACGAGGATGAGCAGCAGCAGCCGGTAGCGCGGGCTCGTCTTGACCGCGAGGAAATAGGCGAGCGGATAGGCGGCGAGCAGGCAGACCAAGGTGCCGATCGGCGCGAGGACGAGGGTGTTGCGGAAGGCAGTCCAGCGCGCCGGCAGGTTCAGATAGTTGGCGAGGCTCAAGGCCGGCGCATAGCCGCCCGCCGGGGCGCGCTCGCCGAGGCTGAACACCACCACCACGGCGAGCGGCATCACGAGCAGGGCGAGGAACCAGAGGCCGGCCGGTGCCAGCAGCAGGGCGGTCCACCGGCGCCGGCGCTTGGCGGAATCGTCGCTCGTCGCAGCTTTGGCCATGAGTTCGGAACGGAAAAAGGCGACGCCCCTCACCCCGACCCTCTCCCCGCGAGCGGGGAGAGGGAGACGAGCGTCAGCGAGCGGGTGAGGGGCGTCGATGCATGCCGTTTAGGGTCTGGCGCCGATCAGGCCGACTTGAACCGCGCCATGATCTCGGCGCGGTTCGGGTCGGTCAGCGTCGCCGCCGCACCGAACTCGAGCGGGGCCAGAAGCTCCGCCGCCGGATACATGATCGGGTCCTCGGCCAGCTCCTTGGGCAGCAGCGCCGTGGTGCGGCTGTCCGCCGTCGGATAGCCGTGCGCCAGCACCTCCTTGGCGTTGACCGCGGGATCGAGGAGGAAGTCGATCAGCGCGTAGGCGGCCTCGAGATGCGGCGCCTCCTTCGGAATGGCGTAGAAGTCGGACCAGATCTCGCCGCCTTCCTTCGCCACCACATAGACGATCTCGGGCAGGTCGCGATGCATCTGCTTCGCATCGCCGGTCCAGCAGACCGTCATCCAGGCGTCGCCGCTCCGCATCGAGGGCTGGTAGTCGGAGTTGATGGCGAAGAGATGCGGCTTCGCTGCGAGCAGCAGCGTCTCCGCTTCGGCCAGCTCCGCGGTGTCGATCGAGTTGAAGGAATAGCCGTAATATTTGAGCGCATTGCCGATGGTGGTGAGCTGATAGTCATGCACCATCGTGCGGCCGGTATATTTGTCCATCGACAGGTCCCAGAACTGCTTCCAGCTCGTCATTGGCTCCGTCACCTTGGCCGTGTTCACCGCATAGCCGGTGGTGCCCCAATCCTTGGACACGGCATAGGTCGTGCCGTCGATCGAGCCCGCCTCGACGAAGCGCGTCTCGTAGGCGGCGGCGTCGTAGTTCGGCAGCTTCGAAAGGTCGAGCGGCTGGATGAGGTCGAGGTCCTTGTAGGTCGAGATCGTGTAGTTGGTCGGCACGAACACGTCCCAGCCGGTGCCGCCGGCCTGCAGCTTCGCCAGCATCTCCTCGTTCGAGCCGAACACCGCGACCTCGACCGCGGCACCGGTCTTCGCCGTGAAGGCCTCGAAATTGGCCGGATCGTGATAGTTCGGCCAGGTGGTGAGCGATACCCGGTCGCCGATCCCGGCGGCCCAGGCCTGGCGCGGCCGGACCAGCTCCGGCATGGCGCTCGCGAGCACGGCGGTCGCGGCGCCGAGGCCGGTCACACCGAGGAAATGCCGGCGCGAGATCGAGCCCTTCTGATAACGCCTCAGTTGCTGAATGAATTGCTTGCGGTCCATCGGACGTCCTCCCTGATGCTTATGCGCGTAATCTTCGACGGGTTGTTTCATTCCCTGCCGGTGCGTCGTCGGTCGGCAGGTCTGGTTCCATTCTCCTGCTAGCCGTCCGCGAGGGCCAGTGCGCGCTCGCGGCGCCAGCCGAGCGCGATCTCGGCACCCGCCGCGAAGCCGGCGGCGCCCGCGGCCGAGCCTTTCGGCGCGCGGACCAGGATCTCGCCGAGCTCCGGCACGGCCACCGAGAATTCCGTCTGGTCGCCGAGATAGATGCGATTCCTGACCCGGCCGCGGAACCGGTAGTCGGCGAGGGCCTGGGCGGACTCCGCCGGATCCCAGATCGCCACGATCTCCGGCCGGACGGCGATCACCCCGGCACTGCCGACGGTAAGCTTCCGGCCG
This sequence comes from uncultured Rhodospirillaceae bacterium, assembly GCA_964569315.1. Classification (GTDB taxonomy): domain Bacteria; phylum Pseudomonadota; class Alphaproteobacteria; order Dongiales; family Dongiaceae; genus CADEFF01. Next base: position 5,357 of record CAZMUZ010000141.1, read on the forward strand.
CGCGGCGAATAGGGGGCGGCGATCTCGACGCCCTCGGCCGTGCGGATCGTGGCGCCTTCGGCATCGGCGGCCGCGACCGCGCCTGCGAAGAAATTGGATTCGCCGACGAAATCGGCGACGTAGCGGTTGACCGGCGCATCATAGAGCTCGCTCGGGCTGCCGAACTGCTCGATGCGCCCGTCGCGCATGATGCCGATGGTGTCGCTCATCGAGAGCGCCTCCTCCTGGTCGTGCGTGACCAGGACGAAGGTGATGCCGACCTCGCGCTGCAGGTTCTGCAGCTCCATCTGCATGTCGCGCCGGAGCTTGCGGTCGAGTGCCGCGAGCGGCTCGTCGAGGAGGAGCACGGTCGGCCGGTTGATGAGGGCGCGCGCGAGCGCCACGCGCTGCTGCTGCCCGCCGGAAAGTTCCCAGGCGCGGCGGCCGCCCATGCCGGGAAGCCGCACCAGCTCGAGCGCCTCGCCCACGCGCCTGCCGATCTCGGCGGCGCCCGGGCGCGGACGGAGCTGCTTCAGCCCGAAGGCGATGTTCGCGAAGACGTCGAGATGCGGGAAGAGGGCATAGTGCTGGAACACCATGTTGACGGGCCGGCGATAGGCCGGCACCCCGACCATCGGCACGCCGGCGATCTCCACCTCGCCTTCGCTCGGCTGCTCGAAGCCGGCGATCAGGCGAAGCGAGGTCGTCTTGCCGCAGCCGGAAGGCCCGAGAAAGGAGTGGAAGGACCCGCGCGGGATCTCGAAGGAGACGTTATCGACGGCGGCAACGGCGCCGAAGCGCTTCGAGACGCCGCGAAAGCGGACGTCGATGCCCGCCGCGTCGGCGCGCGGTTCCGGTGCCTGTTGCGTCATGGCAGCGGCCAAAGAGCGCTCTCCCGATGGATCGGCCCCGACGGATCGGCGATATCGAAGCCTATCCCTTTGTTTTTCCGTCAGGTTGCGTGATCCGGCCCGCCCTGTATATACCTCCAAAGGGGTAGCCGCGCCGAATTCCCGGGGTTGGAGGGATAGGCGGCGGTTGTCCCTGCCGGCGAAACGGGGCGGGAAATCGGCATGGATGGCGGCTGGCATGCGGCCTTCGCCGAGGCGCTCGTGGCGCTCGAGACGCCGCGCTTCGCCCCGGCGCTGGTGCGCGCGCTCGACCGTGTCGCCGTCTTCGACTATTGCGTCGTCTTCGCCTATCGCGGCGAGGCGCGCCCGCTCTGCCTCTTCGAGAATTTCGGGCCGGCGCGCCGCGACATCTTCGTCGGCCTCTATCAGGCCGGGCCCTATCTGCTCGACCCCTTCTATCATGCGAGCCGCGGCGGGGCGGCCCCGGGCCTTCACCGCATGCGTTCGCTCGCCCCGGATCGCTTCTATCAGAGCGAGTACTATCGCTCCTACTACCGGCAGACCGGGCTCGCGGAGGAGATCGGCTTCTTCCTCTGGCCGGGCGCCCCGCTCTCGATCGTGCTCTCGCTGATGCGGGACGGGCGTCGCAGCGCCTTCGTCGCCGCCGAGATCCGCCGGCTGCAGGCGGTGGCCCCGGTGGTGCTGGCGGCCTGCGCGCGCCACTGGCAAGGCCTCGCGCAGGAGCCGCGCCCGGCGGAGCCTGCGCCGGTGCTGCCCTGGGGCATGGATCTCGCGGCCCTCTTCGACGGGGTGGGGGACCGGCGCCTCACGCGCCGGGAATGCGAGGTGGCGGCGCTGGTGCTGCGCGGCCATTCCTCCGAGGCGATCGCGCGGCAGCTCCGGATCGCGGCCGGCACCGTCAAGATCCACCGCAAGAACATCTATGCGAAGCTCGGCATCGCGAGCCAGGCGGCCCTCTTCTCGCTCTTCCTCTCGGCCATACCGGGGCGGGGCTGAGGCCTTCGGACAAAAGAAAACGCCCGGGAGCGGGGCTCCCGGGCGTCGGTTCTCGAGGCTGTCGCCGTCGGCTAGTTGCGGTTGCCGAACAGGCGCAGCAGCATCAGGAAGAGGTTGATGAAGTCGAGATAGAGGCTGAGCGCGCCCATCACCGCCTTCTTCGTCCCGATCTGGTGATCGTCGGCCTCGCTGTAGCTCGACTTGATGCGCTGCGTGTCATAGGCCGTGAGACCGGTGAAGATCAGCACGCCGATGACCGAGATCGCGAAGTCGAGCGCCGAGCTCGCCAGGAAGATGTTCACGACCATGGCGATGATGATGCCGATCAGCCCCATGATCAGGAAGGAGCCGAAGCCGGTCAGATCGCGGCTGGTCGTATAGCCGTAGAGGCTCATCGCGGCGAAGGTGCCGGCGGTGATGAAGAACACCCGGGCGATCGACGCGCCGGTATAGGCCACGAAGATGTAGCTGAGCGAGAGGCCCATCACCGCGGCGAAGATCCAGAACACGATCTGCGCGGTGCCGGCCGACATCCGGTTGATGCCGAAGCCGAACAGCATGGCGATGCCGACCGGGGCCAGCATCACGACCCAGGCGAGCGGCGTGCCGTAGATGGCCTGCATCATCGCTTCGTTGGTGCTGACGACGTAGGCGACGACGCCGGTCAGGGCCAATCCGCCGGTCATGTAGTTGTAGACCCGCAGCATGTACTGCCGGAGTCCGGCATCGATGCCGGCGGCGGCCGCATCGCTGCGCGTCATGTAGCGTTGGTTGGGTCCGGTAGCCATGGCGGGAACGTCCCTCCTCGAATGGGGCCAAACTCAAGACCCAATATTGGGGGTCGGGCCCCCGCTTTCAATAAAAATCAATCCCCTAGCCGCGGGTCTTGTTGCAGCGCAACCGCGGCTTGCTTGACCCTTTCCGGGCTTCTCGCCATAACTGCGCGGGCGGGCCGCCGCCCCCAGGGAAACCCAAGCAGATCAAGGCTATGAACCGAATTTTCTCCGGCGTCCAGCCGACCGGCAACCTGCATCTCGGCAATTATCTGGGTGCGATCCGCAACTGGGTCGGGCTGCAGGCGGATTACGACTGCATCTATTGCATCGTCGATCTCCACGCCATCACGGTCTGGCAGAACCCGGCCGAGCTCCGGGCGCAGACGCGGGAAGTCGCCGCCGCCTTCCTCGCGGCCGGCATCGACGGCCGGAAGCACATCATCTTCAACCAGAGCCGCGTGCCGGGCCATGCGCAGCTCGCCTGGATCTGCAACTGCGTGGCGCGGCTCGGCTGGCTGAACCGGATGACCCAGTTCAAGGAGAAGGCGGGGAAGGACCGCGAGAACGCGTCCGTCGGCCTCTACGCCTATCCCAACCTGATGGCGGCCGACATCCTGCTCTACAAGGCGACCCATGTGCCGGTCGGCGAGGACCAGAAGCAGCATCTGGAGCTCGCCCGCGACATCGCGCAGAAGTTCA
>CAZMUZ010000142.1:0-8479 GCA_964569315.1 uncultured Rhodospirillaceae bacterium
GGCTTGTCGCTGTTCCTGCGGCAGATGCTTTCGGACGGGCTTGCGCCGCACCGCCGCCAAGGTCTGGCCGCCTACGCGCCGGCCGCGCCGAGCGCCATCATCCGCCGCGCCGTCGAGGAGACGCGCTGGCATGGGCGGCGCAAGACGCGCTACGCCCGGATGCTGCTGACGGCCGTCCTGCGGCCCTTCCTCTCGACCGGCTTCATCATCGCCGGGACCTGGCGCAATGGCGGTCGGACCGGGCGGCTGGTCGGCAAATCCGTCCTGCTCCAGCTACGCGAGCAGATCGCCGTGGCGACCGATCGGCCGCCCGCGAGCCTCTATTACTACCCCTTCGAACTCTATGAGGATTCCCGGCGTCGGCAGCTCGGCGCGTATCTGTTCCGGTCGGAGACCAAGAGCGGGTTTTACCGATTGCTGCGCAAGGCGCCCATCACGCCGCTGACCGACAAGGCGGCGTTCCATCGGCGCTGCCGGGCGCATGACCTGGCGACGCCCGCGCTGTTCCTCGCTCTCGATGCGAAAGGCCAGGCGATCTTTCCCGCCGACGCGCTCCCGGGTCTCCCGCCCGCCGACCTGTTCGTCAAGCCCAATCCCGGAAAGGGCGGGCGCGGCGTCGAGCGGTGGCGCTATGTCGGCGAGGAAAGCCACGAGCGCGCCGATGGGCTCCGCCTCACCCAGGCGCTTTTGCTGCAACGCCTCCGGCGCTCGCCGTTCGAGGGGGGATGCGTGGTGCAGGCCTGCGTGGTCAACCATCCCGGGCTGCTCGACCTCGCGCCGCGGGCGCTTTCGACCGTCCGGATCGTCACCTGCCGCAACGAGGCCGGGGGCTTCGAGGCGACCCATGCGGTCTTCCGCATGGCGCAGAGCGCTTCGGCCCAGGTCGACAACTTCCATGCGGGCGGCATCGCCGCCGCGGTCGATCTCGCGACCGGCAAGCTCGCGGCGGCGACCGATCTCGGCTTCGACCACAGCGGGCGCTGGCATCGGCGCCACCCCTTGACCGACGCGCCGATCGAGGGCCGCTTGCTGCCGCTCTGGCCCGAGACCTTGGCGCTCGCCTGCCGGGCGCATGCCGCCTTCGCCGACCGCACCATCATCGGCTGGGACATCGCGATCCTGGCCGACGGCCCCTCCCTGATCGAAGGCAATAGCAGCCCCGACCTCGACATCATCCAGCGCACGCACCGCGGGCCGGTGGGCGATACCCGGCTCGGCGAGTTGCTGGCGGCGGCCCTGCTCCGTCGGCGCGTCTGACGGCCCGCTCGCGGCGGAACGCGATCGTCAGGCGTTGCCGAGCGCGCGCCGTTCCCAGACGACGCTCGCGACCGCCTGCAGCAGCACCGCGGCGAGCACGATGAGCCCCCCGACGAGCGCGATCGGCGCCGGAACCTCGTTCACGAAGAGCCAGACCCAGATCGGCCCGAGGATAGTGTCGGCCAGCAGCAGGAGGCCCGCCTCCGCCGCCGGGATTCTCCGCGTCGCGAGCATGACGCAGGCGAAGCCCGTCGCCGTCTGCACCACGCCCATGAAGAGTCCGGCCAGCATGTCGTTGGCGGAAACCGCGAGATCCTCCGCCATCAGGGCCGAGGCGATACCGGCGAGCAGTCCGGCGACGATCAGCGCCGGCAGCATGTCGAGCGCACGGAGCTGGCGCAGCATCACGACCAGCAGACCGTAGGTGGAGCCGGCCAGGAGCGCGACGAAGAGGCCGACCGGCTGGCCGGCGGAGAAGCCGTCGGCGAACATCACGCTCATCCCGACGATGGCGACCATGATCGCCAGCCAGGTCATCCGGTGGACTGGCTCGCGCAGGGCGAGCAGGCCCAGCAGGGCCGCGAAGAACGGTGCCGAGCTCATCACGAACTGGGCGTTGGCCACGCTCGTCAGCAGCATGGCGAAGACATAGGAAACCATGGAGACGGCGATGACGGCGGCGACCGCAAGCCCGCCCCAGCCGATCGCCTTGAAGGGCGCGACGACCCGGCCGCGCTCCTTGACGAGGAGAACCAGCGTCAGCGCCGCGACCATGCCGACCGCTCGATAGAACATGACCTGCCAGCCATCGGCGGCCTCGACATGGCGCGTGATGAGGCCGCCCGTGCTGAAGCAGACCGCCGCCATCAGCATGAATCCGATGCCGGCCGCCCGTCCGGCATCGCTCCGCGCCGCATTCCCGATGGTCATGATCCCCGCCTCGCCTGCGGCCGACTTGGTCGCATGGGGCGGCACCGGCCGTCAACGGCGCAGCCGACGCCTCACTCGGGCATGCGTTTGCGGGCGAGCGCCGGGCCGACCGGCAGGGGCGTGACGGGGCGCGGCAGCAGACGGAAAGGCGCGGCCGGCTCGGCGGCCGCCGGCTTCTCGACATGGCGGGCGAGCGCCTCGGCATCCAGCACCTGCAGACGGCCGGGCCGGACCTGCAGCAGGCCGCGTTCCCTGAGATCGCGCAGGATCCGGTTCACATAAACGGTCGTCAGGCCCACGCTGTCCGCGACCAGATCCTGCGTCAGCGGCAGCTCGATCGGCCCGCGCGCGGCAGCCGGAAAGCACCGCAGGCTCCGGCGATGCAGATCGACCAGCATCGACGCGACCCGCGCCGTGGCCGACCGCGCGCCGACATTCGTCAGGTGATCCTGGGCCTGCACCGTCGCCGCGGCGGCGATGTCGAGCATCGCACGCATGAAGGCAGGGTGCCGCTCCAGCAGCTCGGGAAACTTCCTGCGAGGGAAGACGCAGACGGCCACGTCGGTGAGACAGAGGGCGCCATGCGACATCGGCTCGCCGAGATCGGGCTGATAGCCGAGGAAACCGCCCGGCACCACGATATCCAGGATCTGGCGCTGGCCGGACTCCAGGATCCTGTAGAGCGCGACCCAGCCATCCAGCAGGTTGAAGAGCTCCGGCGGCCGATCGCCCATCGAATAGAGGTGGGACTGCGCGGCAACGATGCGGTCCCCGGTCTTGAAGCGCTGGAGGATGTCGATGTCATTGGCCGCGGCCCGACAGATCGTCAGTTCCCTTATGGCGCAGTTCTTGCAGCCGGACGGCACCTGCGGCGGCAGCCGACGATGCCGGGTGACCGTTTTTCGGTCATCGGTTTCCATGCACGACCTCTGTCCCAACCCCCGGGTTTCCGGAGGTTCCCCGCAAGGGGGAGATAGCCCCAAGCCAAGTCCCAAGCGCGACGGAGGGATGGCGTCGAATTCCGCCGATCCGAAACGATAAATGGGCGGGAAATCATTTAGTTCCCGATATGGGGCCGCCGCCGTTACAAATCTCTCGTGAACGAGCGGGGAACGCAGTTTTCTTGCCGGTGCGGACAGGGCCGGTTTGGAGACGCGCGGAGATCCTATGCGGCGGCTGCGACACCCGTTGCCCGGCGCGGGCTGATCGCCCAGGCGCCGATAACCACCGCCACCGCGAAGATGGCCGGGACGATGGCGATCGAGGTGCCCACGGCGGCGGCGCCTGCAGCACCGGCCCAGAGCAGGCTCGAAAAGGTCTCGGCAAAGGTGGCGATGCGGGAGGATGTCTGGCGGCGGCGGAAGTGGCTGCGTTTCGCCTGGACGGCGAACCAGAGTTGAATGGCGATGGCAGCACTCGCCGCGATGACGATCCCCAGAACGGCGATGAACGCGCTCCGCGGCGAAGCGACCGCAAGTACCAGCAAAAGCGGCGCCAGCACGATCGCGAGCGCACCGAAGACCGCTTCCACCTTGGCGCGAACCATCTGACGGCGCGTGATCGGAGCGCTGGCGACAAGATCGGGCGCGTCTTCGCCCGAGACGGTGATCCAGGCGAGGCCGCCGGCAAGCTGTCCTGCCGCCATGACGAGCACCGGCACGATCAAGGTCAGCGCGCCTCTCTCCCCGAAATTTTGCCAGAGCAGATAAACGGGCGGCAGCAGATAGATGATCTGCATGAGGCTTTGCGATACCAGCCACGGGTCGCGCCGGAGCAGGCGCCATTCCTTGTCGCGAAGCTTGGCCCGAGGGCCGGTGCGCCGGAACCTTATGGTCCCGTCTGCGCCCGACTTTGTCGCCTCCCAGGCGACACCGGCGGCAGCGACGGCATGATCGCCAAATCGGCGAGAGAAGATGGCGGCCACGAGGAACAGCAGCATTAGGCTGCCGACCAGGAGGGCCAAGAGCGCCGCGGGATCGCCGAGGATCGCCTTCGCCGGCAGCCACAGCAGGCTCGTCGCGTCGGGCGCACGGGCCATCAGCGCCGGCGAATGGAGGAGCGGCATCCGGTCGAGCGTTCCATAGGAGGCGATCGCGGCGATCTGCAGGCTGATGACGAAAGCGGCACCGAAGACGGCGGCGACGATCTGCGCCACGAGCCGCGTGCGCTTCGGCCCGAGCAGGCGAAAAAGGCCGACCGTCAGCGCCACCGCCGCGGCCACGGCGCTCATACCGAGCGCGGCCGCGACCGGATAGGCGCTGAGCCATCCGATCCCGCCGAGGACGACAAGCACATTGACGAAGGGTGCCACCACCAGCATGCCCATCACGGCGACCATGAAGGCGATCGCGGCGATCCGCACCGCAAAGACGCGGCGGGCTTGCACGGGTGCCGAGAGCAGCAGATCGAGGTCGGCGCGGGCATAGAAGGCGCGCGTTACCGATTCCATCGCCTGCGACAGCATCAGCGACCAGTAGAGCAGCGCCGTCGTCTCGAGAAATATCAGGGTCGGCAGGTCGAGTGTCGGTGCACCGGCGACGAAACGGCGGAGCATGCTGTAGGCGAGCAAATGCATGAAGGCGACGAAGCCGAGAAGCACGAGTGCGACGATGCCGACGCGCCGGCGCCCCCCGGTCATCAGGCTCGTCCAGTCGCGCCAGCCGAGCTTCAGCTCATGACGGGCGAACCAGAGCAGCGTGCCCGGACGGCTCATGCGGCCTTCGGCCCCGCAGTGAGCTCGAGGAAAACATCCTCGAGGCTCGTGCCGCGGCGACCGGCGAGCCCGCGCAGCTCGTCGAGCGTGCCCTGCGCGATGAGCCGGCCGCCGACGATGACGCCGATCCGCTCGGCCATGCGCTCGGCCACCTCGAGGATATGGGTAGTAAGAATCACCGTGGCGCCCTCGCGGACGCGCTGCAGCAGCAGGTCCTTGACCTGCCGTGCCGAGCCCGCATCGAGCCCGGTCAGCGGCTCGTCGAGGATGATGAGCCGGGGGTCGTGCACCAGCGCGCCGGCCAGCGCCACCTTCTGCCGCATGCCCTTGGAGAAGGATTCGCAGCGCTCATGGGCGTGGGGGGCGAGGCCGAGCCAGCCAAGCAGATCGCGCGCGATCGCCTCCGCCCTGCCGGCCTCGATGTTCCAGAGCCCGGCAACGAACTCCAGATATTCGACGGGCGTGAGCTTGTCGTAGATCATCGGCTCGTCGGAAACCCAGGCGATGATCCGCTTGGCGGCGACCGGGTCGGCCAGCGCATCGACGCCGAACACCGCGATCGCACCGCTGTCGGGCCGGAGCAGCCCGGCTACCATGCGCAGGGTCGTCGTCTTGCCGGCCCCGTTCGGGCCGAGCAGCGCATAGAACTCGCCAGCCCTGATCGCGAGATCGAGCCCGTCGACGGCCGGCCGGTCGTAGCGCTTGCAGAGGCCGCGAATTTCGAGCGCGAAGGTCATGAGGCGGACTGCCGACGATTGCGGAAGAGCCCTTAAGCCTGGCCTTCAATAGGTTGTCGGGTGATTAACCGTTCGGCGAAATTTTCGCGCGACACCGCCGCATGGCGCCGTAGCGCCAGCATCTCGATCGCCCGCACCCGCCCGCCTCTCCGGCGAGGTCGGCGGTGCCGTCACGCCGGCTTGCGCCGCCCGACCACCGAGTAGAACGGATGCACGACGCCTTTCCCGGCCTCGAGCGTGGCATGGGCGCTATGGCTGTGATAGCTGAACTCGATATGGGGAAAGCCTACCGCTGTCAGCATCCGGGCAATGGCGTGTGGCGAGATGAGCCACCAGGACAACGGATCCTTCGCTTCGGGATGCGGTGAAAACTCCATATATGATCGCTGCTTGAAATGGCCGTAATGCAGGTCGGTGACGACGATCATCTCGTCGGTGACGGCGGCAGCCTGGCAAATCGCCGCAAACGGGTTGGCCAGATGCAGCAGGATGGCCCCCATGAAGGTTGCGTCGAAGCGACCGATATCCTTCGGAATATCGTAAATGTTGCCGTAGATGACCTTGTTCTTCGAAGCGAATGCGCGGCGGAAGAACCACCATGAGTTACGCACCCGATCGATGGCCTTCGCCCACTCGATCGCCAGCATCGCTTCGTCGACGCCCGGCACCGGCATGACGTCCGGCGGGGTCCCGGGCGGCAAGTCGAAGGCGACGACTTCGGCGCCCATCTCCTCCATCTTGAGGCTGAGGAAACCGCTGGCCGGGCCTGTCTCCAATACGCGCTTGCCGCGGAAATCCACGCCGCCCAGATAGGCGCGCCAGTTCGCACGCAAGTCCCACGAGCCGACGATCGTTTCGCCGCTCGGCATATCGAACCAGTGGTATCGATAGCAGTCGTCGAGCGTCACGTTATCATGCATCGCCGCCCACCGACGTTGGACGGCGTCATCGATCGATGTCGGCAAGCCCATCGGTCACCTCGGTTCGCTCGATGGCAATCCTTCTACCGCGCGCCCGGCGACGTAACAAGACCGGCGGCCGAAGCGGAGCGCCCGCAGTCCGGCGAAGGCAGGTGGCCACCATGCGCAGGGTCGTCGTCTTGCCGGCCCCGCTCCGGCCGAGCAGCGCATAGAACTCGCCTGCCTCGACCGCGAGATCGAGCCCGTCAACGACCGGCTGGTCGTAGCTTGCAGAGGCCGCGGATCTCGAGCGCGGGGGTCATGACACGGGGCTGCGAACCTTTGCGGGAGAGCTCTTAAGCCTCGCCTTCAATAGGTTGTCGGGTGACTAACCCACGACCGAGTCTCGACGAGGGATAAGCCGCCCGGACCGGCGACCGCAACCAGAAACCAGCTCGGTTTCTTGAGGCGGCGCTCTTCCCTCTCGAACGCGCCTAGATCAGGAACTGCGCGATCGCCAGAGCGATGCTGGCGATGGCGGCCAGCGGCGGGACCAGGTGCGGGCTGCGAAAGCCGGCGGTGCGCGGCCGGCGGCGCTGAAGCTGCCAGAGCGCCATGTTCACCGCCGCAAACACGAAGAGCGTGATCGTGCTGGTGACCGCGACAAGAGACTCGAATGGCAATGCGACGGTAAGCGCGAACACGGTGCCGCCGGCGACCAGTGTTGCCAGGATCGGCGTGCGCCAGCGCCGGCTGACATTGCCAAATCCGCGCGGCAACCAGCCCCGGCGGGCCATGCCGTAGAGCAGCCGGCCCAGCATCACCAGCTCGATGAGAACGCCGTTTGCGACCGCGACCAGCGCGATCGCGGCGAACAAACCGGGAGAGAACCACGGCGCGCGGGCCGCCACGAGCAGCAACGGGGCCGCAGAAGCCGCAAGCTCGTCGAGGGGCAGCGCCAGGACTGTCACTACGGCGACGACGGCATAGAGCAGCGTGCTGAGGCCAAGGCTGACCAGGATGGAGCGCGGCAGGCTCCGCTCCGGCGCCGCCGCTTCCTCCGCCATGTTGGCCAGGTTCTCGAATCCGATGAAGGCAAAGAAGGCCAGAAAAGCGCCGGTCGCCACGCCGGCGAAGGCGGCCGGATCGGCGCCCGGCATCAACTCCCCGATCCGCACCGGCAGCGATTGCAGCGCCGGCCACCCCGCGAGGACGACCAGCAACAGGCCGCCGACCTCGATCAGCGTCATTGTCGCGGCGAGGCCGACGCTCTCGCGGACGCCGAGGCAGGCGATGGCGGTGAACAGCAGGACCAGCCCGCCAGCAATGACGGTGTCCGGCCACGGGGCAAAGAACTGGAAATAGCCGATGCTCCCGCGCGCGATGGACGCTGTGCTCAGGACAACCACGGCCGCGACGGCCAGCCCGACCAGTTGTGAAAGGCGATCGGAGCCGAAGGCCTCCTTGACGTAGGCGGCGGCGCCGGCCGCTTCGGGGAAGCGTACCGCAAGCTCGGCGTAGCTCAGCCCGGTCAACCCGGCCAGAAGGCCGGCGAGCATGAATGACCAGGGTGCTGCGGCTCCCGCAGCGCCGACGACGCTGCCGACGAGCACATAGATGCCGGCCCCGATGATGACGCCCAGCCCATAGAAGACCAGGAGCGGAGTACCGAGCACCCGGCGAAGCGCCGGCGCGGCGTCCGTTACATCCGAGGGGTTTCTGCGCGCCTCACCGATTGACATGGTCGACGCCGAGCGGGCCTGGGGCGACTAAACGCGAACGAAGGCTGGACGGGAGGGAACACGTCCAACTCGTGCCTGACGCGTTCCTTTGGGGAGTGCCTCTAAGGCACTGAAAAGATGGTGGGCCGCCACGGACTCGAACCGTGGACCCGCTGATTAAGAGTCAGCTGCTCTACCAACTGAGCTAGCGGCCCGCCCTTT
>CAZMUZ010000143.1:0-7603 GCA_964569315.1 uncultured Rhodospirillaceae bacterium
TCGAGCGCTTCCGCGCCTTCGGCGGCGCGCAATCCTATCCCTCGCGCACCAAGGACAAGGACGACGTCGATATCTCGACCGGCTCCGTTGGGCTCGGCGCGGCCTTGACCATCTTCGCGAGCCTCGCCCAGGATTATCTCGCGGCGAAGCCCTGGGCGAAGCCGGGGCCGGAAGGGCGCTTCGTGGCGCTGGTCGGCGACGCGGAGCTCGACGAGGGCAATATCTACGAGGCGCTGCTCGAAGGCTGGAAGCACGGGCTCCGCAATTGCTGGTGGGTGATCGACTACAACCGCCAGAGCCTCGACGCCACCATCAGCGACAAGCTCTACGAGAAGGTCGAGAACCTCTTCCGCGCCATGGGCTGGGAGGTGGTGACGCTGAAATATGGCCGCATGCTGGAGGCGGCCTTCGGCGAGCCCGGCGGCGAGGCGCTGCGGCGCTGGATCGACGAATGCCCGAACAGCCTTTATGCGGCGCTGACCTACGAGGGCGCCGCTGCCTGGCGGCGCCAGCTCATCGCCGATATCGGCGACGAGCCGGGGGCGGGCGCGCTCGTCGAGCGGCGCAGCGACGCGGAGCTGGCGCGGCTCATGACCAATCTCGGCGGCCACGATCTCGGCCTGCTGCTCGACGCCTTCGCCGCCGCCGGCCGCGACAGGCCGGTCTGCTTCATCGCCTACACGGTGAAGGGCTACGGTCTGCCTTTCGCCGGCCACAAGGACAACCATGCCGGCATCATGACGCCGGACCAGATGCAGGGCTTCCGCGCCGCGCTCGGCATCGCCGAGGGCGAGGAGTGGGAGCCGCTTGCCGGCATCGCCGAACCCGAGGCCGCCAGGCTCCGCGACTTCCTCGCCGCGGTGCCCTTCGCCAGGGGCCGCGACCGCCGCAAGACCGCGCCCGCCATCCCGGTGCCGGCCGGCATCGCCGTCCCGCGCAGCCAGTTCATGTCGACGCAGGAAGGCTTCGGCAAGCTCCTCGCCGAGATCGCGCGGCAGGATGCGCCGCTCGCCGACCGCATCGTCACCACCTCGCCCGACGTCACCGTCTCGACCAACCTCGGGCCCTTCGTCAATCGTCGCGGCCGGTTCGCGCGGGCGGGGCAGGAGGATCCCTTCCAGAGCCGCAAGCTCGCCTCGGCGCAGCGCTGGGCCGCCGGGCCGCAGGGGCAGCATCTCGAGCTCGGCATCGCCGAGAACAACCTCTTCCTGCTGCTGGGCGCGCTCGGCCTCACCCATAGCTGGTTCGGCGAGCGGCTCATCCCCGTCGGCACGCTCTACGATCCCTTCATCCAGCGCGGGCTCGATGCGCTCAACTATGCCTGCTACCAGGATGCGCGCTTCATCCTGGTCGCCACGCCCTCCGGCATCACGCTGGCGCCCGAGGGCGGCGCGCATCAGTCGATCGGCACGCCGCTCATCGGCACGGCGCAGGACGGGCTCGCCTATTTCGAGCCGGCCTATGTGGACGAGCTCGCGGCCATCCTGCGCTGGGGCTTCGATTATGTGCAGCGCCATGGCGAGCCGCGCGAGAAGGACTGGCTGCGCGACGCGACGGGCGGCTCGCTCTATCTCCGTCTCTCGACACGGCCGCTGGAGCAGCCGATCCGAGAGACGACCGAAGCATGGGAGGAGGCGGTCATCCAGGGCGGCTACTGGCTGCGCCCGCCGGCGCCGGGCGCGCGGCTCGCCCTCGTCTATGCGGGCGCGGTCGCGCCGGAGGTGCAGACGGCGGCCGGGCTCCTCGCCGAGCATTATCCCGACCTCGCGGTGCTTGCCGTCACCTCTGCCGACCGGCTCTCGGCCGGCTGGCAGGCCGCGGAGAAGGCGCGGCAGCTATCGGGCGGGGCGGGGGAGCCGAGCTATATCGAACGGCTCATCCAGCCGCTCGACCGGCGCGCCCTGCTGGTGACGGTGCAGGACGCCCACCCGCTGACGCTCGCCTGGCTCGGCGCCGTCGCCGGCCACCGCACCAAGGCGCTCGGCGTCGAGCATTTCGGGCAGTCCGGCGATATCGGCAGCCTCTATCGCCATCACCGCATCGATGCGCGCGCGATCCTCGAGGCGGTGCGGGCGGCACGGCCCTGAGGGGCGCAGGGCCGCGGCCCGACGATTCCCGAACCGAAGCGGGCCCGAAACGGAAGCGGGCGGGGAATGGCCCCCGCCCGCGCCGTCTTCGAGAAAGTGGAGACGTCTATTTCGATCCCGGCGGCTTCGCGCCCGGGTTGCTCTGGCCCGTGTTCGGGCGCCCGCCGCTGCCATATTCCGCCTTGTAGGCGGATCCGCCGCCGGACTTGTCCTTGTTCTGCTTCGGCTTCTTCGCTTCGCGACTGCTGCGTTGCTGGCCTTTGGCCATCTCTGCCTCCTTGGTGTCGGGGCGCGCCCACGATCGTCGGGCCGGGATCGGCCGCGTCGGGACTCGGAGCGTCCGCCCACATCGGCAGCGAAATCTTTACGCTGTCGTCGCGGAAGCGCCAGAGGCTTTTGACGGCCCGCCACCTGACGGGAAATCCGGCGGCGGATGTCGGAAAATCGGGGAAGCCAGGAGGGGGCGAGTGCCCCGGCCGCGCATCCGGCGCATCCCGGCATGGTTTCCCGTTCCTGAAGAAACGGGATGAAGAAATACTTGCGATATTCTGAAGAAATATCTTGGTGCTGGAATAATTTACCACATCGCCCGGTGGCATTTATTTGACTTTTTAGACGTGGTCGCGCGATGGTGGCGCTCGCGCCGGTGCAGGATGCACCACAGAGGAGCGTTCCAGGATGGACGGTTCGGTCAAATGGCCTCTTGCGGGCTTTTCCCTGCGTTCGCGCAGCGATGATGCCGACTCCGGCGCAAGCCGCCCCGCTTCCCGCAGCCGCAGGGCCGGCGCCCGCACCGCCAAGGGGCGCGCCGCGGCACCGAAGCCGCCAGAAATCCCGACCGGCCCGATTCCGGCCGGCCCGGCGCCCGCCGCCGATCCCGTCGATTTCGCGGCCGAGCTGCGCAGCCAGCGCGACCGCTTCGTCGCCTTCGCCTTCGCCGCCGCCGACATGCTGATCGAGGTCGATTCCGCCATGAATGTCCGCTATGCGGGCGGCGCCGTGACCTCGCTCACCGGTGCCGCACCGGAGCGGCTCGTCGGCCGTTCCTGCCTCGATCTGGTGAGCGCCCCCGACCGCGCCTTCGTCAAGGCGGCGCTCGCCGCAGCGGCGAAGCGCAAGCGTTTCGGCCCGGTCACCGTCCGGCTCGCCAGCGGCAATTGCGAGCCGGTGCTGACCGCCCTCTATGGCGCGAGCCTGCCGCAGCGGGATGGCGGCCATCTCTTCCTCGCGATGCGGGTCATGGGTCCGGTCGGCAAGATGGCCGGCGCGGCGCTCGAGGGGCGCGGCAAGCTGCTCGACCGCGACGCCTTCTCGGCCTTCGCGACGGCGTTCTCGCAGTCGCGCGGCGGGCTCATGGAATCCTGCAAGATGACCCTGCTGACGCTGGGCGGTCTCGAGGGGCTGGCGAAGCAACTCGACCGCGACGCCGAGGCGGGGCTGATGGCCGAGATCGCGGCCCATCTGCAGGCGAATTCGATCGACGGCGCCGCCGCGGGACGGCTCGGCGGCGAGAAATTCGGCTTCCTCCACGAGGCTGCGCTCGACGCGGCCATGGTCGAGGCCCTGATCGGCGACTGCGCCCGGCGCGCCGATCCGACGGGACAGGGGATCAGTGTGCGTACCACCACCATTTCGCTGGCGAACGACGACCTCTCCGAGGCCGACAAGGCGCGGGCGCTCGTCTACACCATCAACAAGTTCGCCAGCACCCATCGGGATTTCGGCATCGCCGAGCTCTCCGAGGGCTACCGGCTGATGATCGCCGACACGGCGACGCGGATGCGCGAGTTCCGCCAGACCATCCAGGACGGCGCGGTCGATGTGGTGTTCCAGCCGATCGTCGGGATCCAGAACCGCAAGCTGCACCATTACGAGGCGCTGGCGCGGCTCCGCGACAGCGACAGCGGCTCGCCGGTGAAGTTCATCCAGTTCGCCGAGGAGACCGGCCTCATCGGCGAGTTCGACCTGCTGATGTGCCGCAAGATCGTCGAGAAGATGCTGAAGGCGCGCGACAACCGAAGCGAGCTCAAGGTCGCGGTCAACCTCTCGACCCGATCGCTCGAGACGCCGGGCGCGGTGGACGAGCTGATGCGGCTCCTCGCGCGCTGCGGGGCGCTCCGCGGCGATCTCATGTTCGAGATCACGGAATCCTGGAAGATCGTCGATCTCGAGGCGGCGGCGAACGTCATCCTCGGCATCCGCGAGCGCGGCTTCCCGATCTGCCTCGACGATTTCGGCGCCGGCGCCACGACGTTCCAGTATCTCCGCGCCCTCAAGGTCGATTACGTGAAGATCGACGGGCTCTATGTGCGCGAATGTCTGACCCGGCAGAACGGCCGCGCCTTCCTGCGCTCCATGGCGACGCTCTGCCGGGACCTCGGGGTGCAGGCGGTGGGCGAGATGGTGGAGACCGAGGCGACGGCGACCTTCCTCCAGGACTCCGGCATCCTGCTCGGCCAGGGCTATCTCTTCGGCAAGCCGAAGCTGGGCGCGCTCAGCGGCAGCCTCTGATAACAAACGCGCCGCCGGCTCGCGACGCCCGCCGCCGGGGCCGGGCGAAGCCCGGCCAGGCGAAACCGGATCGGGGGAAACCGGCCGGGGGGAGGCCAGACAGCGGCAGGCGGGATCAGCCGCGCTTGCCCATCACCTCCATGAGCGCCGGAAAGCCGTGCTTGCCATGGCCGGCCGCGATGGCGCGCTCGAAATAGCGCTGCACCAGCTTCGGCAGGTCCGCCTCGACGCCGAGGCCCTCGCTCAGCTTCACCGTCTCGGCGAAGGCGGCGGCGTAGGTATCGATGTCGGCCTCGGGCTTCGCATAGTCGCGCTCGATCATGTTCCGCCCGAATTGCTGCATCGCCGCCTGCCGGCTCGGCAGCCGCTCGATCAGCGTCTCGACATAGAGCTCGAGCGGGATCCCCGCGGCGCGGCAGAGGGCGCCGCCGTGGAAATAGGCGGCCCAGCTCGCGAAGGAGAAGGAGAACATCGCCTGCTCGAAGGCGGGCGCGCTGCCCGGCTTGTCGCCGACATATTTCGACCGGCCGATGGAGGCGAGCATCGCCTCGTTCGCTTCGAAGGCGCGGCGGTTGCCGGAATAGACCACGATGCAGCGCCGCTGCAGCACGTCGTCGGGATAGCCCAGGATCGCGCCGTCGAGATAGGCGATGCGATGCGCCCCGGCCCAGGCCGCGAGCCCGGCCGAGGTCGCCGGCGCGAGCGTGCTGAGCTGGATCAGCGCCCGTCCATCGAGCGCGCGGACGACATCCGGCGATTTCAGCAACGCCTCGCTCGCCGCCTCGCCGGTGATGCAGAGGAGGGCGGTCTCGGCATTGCGGATGGCGTCGGCGGGCGTGGCCGCCACCTCCGCGCCGCCATGCTTCAGCGCCTCGGCCTTCTCCGGCGAGCGGTTCCAGACCGCGACGCGATGCCCGCTCGCGATCAGCGCCGTCGCGAGCGCCGCCCCCATGCGCCCGAGGCCCAGCACCGCGACCGCCTGCTGCCCCGCCATCTCGCCGATCGCCATGCCATTCCCCCGACGCCGATCGCCCGCGGCAGCCGCGCCGGGGCGGCTCTCTGCTATCAGCGGCGGGGGAAATGCGCCAGCCCTTCCGGGACGTGGGGCGCCGGCCGCAGCCCTCGGTGTGCCGGCCGCATTGCGCGCCCGTCGCCGCCTCGGTGGCATTGCGCGCATCCGGCGTGCCCGGCCGGCTGCACATCCGGGCCTGCTGCCATCGGGACGTCCGGGGGTGCCGCCAGAACCCATCGCCGCTTTCGACCGGCGGCGCCCGGACCCATCGCCGCGTTGCGGCGGCGGCCCAACCAAACCCGCATTGCGGTGGCGCCCGGACCCATCGCCGCATCGCGGCGGCGCCCCAACGACGCGCGCCGCTTTGATCCGCCTGCGCGGCCATGCGACGATGCGCGCTTCCGCCCCCCACATCCCGCGAGGTCGCCATGGCAACCTATCGGCTGGTCAGCTTCAAGAGCTGCCCCTATGTGCAGCGCGTCGCGATCGTGCTGCGCGAGAAGGGCATCGCGTTCGAGTTCCAGCATATCGAGCCCGACAACCGGCCCGACTGGTTCCGCGCGATCTCGCCGCACAACAAGGTGCCGGTGCTCCGCATCGACGACCGGACGGCGCTCTTCGAATCCGGCGCCATCGCCGAATATCTGGACGAGACGCACGCGCCGCGCCTCCATCCCGAGGACCCGGCCGCGCGCGCCCATAACCGCGCCTGGATCGAATGGCTCGGAACCTTCATCGATCTGGCGTCGGGCCACGCCTATGCCGCGAGCGAGTCGGATTACGGCAAGGCGGCGGCGCAGGTGCCGGCGGCCTTCGAGAAGCTCGAGAAGGCGCTGGCGCAGAATGCCGGCCCCTTCTTCAACGGCGCGCGCTACTCGCTGGTGGATGCGGCCTATGCACCCTTCCTGCAGCGGCATCTCTTCCTGGAGCGCATCCGGAAGCTCGGCCATATTGACCGCTTCCCGCGCGTGAAGGCCTGGGCCGAGGCGCTCAGCAACCGCCCCTCGACGCACAGCTTCCCACCCGAGGAGTTCGAGGCGATGTATCGCGCGGCGGTGAAGGGGCGGAAGGTGTGGATGTCGCAGTTCGTGGATGGGGCGAAGGCGGCGGAGTAGGGGAACTCGGCAAGCGGCGGCAAGGCAAATGGGAAGCGGCCGGTGATCCGATTGATTGGAGTGCGGGCAGCGATCGCGTGTTAACTGACTGGTTGTAAAATAAATTTTTCAAAACTAATTACATTTAGCGGACGCCCAGCGAGCGCCTGAACAAGAGCCTGAAGTGGCTCCGACGTAGCGACGATCACCTGTTGATTTTCACTAAGACTCTGCGCAGACCATTGAAGAAGAGCATGCAAACTTGGTGCTTCAATTTCTTGCTGACCAGGTTCGTCAAAAATCACCAGACCGCAATGGTTGGTCATCTTCCGCTTGGACACGGACAGCACGGATAGGTAATACGCCCATTTAAGGCGGATCGCATCGCTAGCAGATATCTCAAAGTTAATCTCCTTCTCAACAAACCCACTTTCCTCCTTGGTTATAACTAACGGACGGAAGTTGTCTCTTGAAAGGGTAATCTCCGCGGGCTGAAACGAACGGAATTGATACCGCGTCAGATGCCTCTGTATCGCATCCTGAAAATCTGAAACCTTCTCCATATCGGAGGTGGTAAGGTCATCTTGCGACAACACTTTAAGGCGTTCATTTAGCGCCGCCCACTCTCTTGCCATCGCCTGAAGTTCGTCCATTAGACTATCCACCATCTCTTGAATGGATTTGAGCCGATCGACGAAGCCCTGCTGTCTAACACTTTCTTCGATAGCAGCACGGGAGGGGGCTGTAGACGGTTGAAGCAATGCCTGCCTCAACCCGCGAACTTCTTGCTGGCGTTCTCTTAGTTCTTGTTCCAAAGAGGCGTATCGGGCGCGCAATTTCCGAAGACGCTCTGTAGAGCTAGTCAGAGTAGCGCGATATAGTTCGAGCTGCGACTTAAC
>CAZMUZ010000143.1:7613-8413 GCA_964569315.1 uncultured Rhodospirillaceae bacterium
AATGAAATGTTCTCTTCAAGGCCCATACCTATTGTGGACACAAGAGGGAGGAGTTCGCTCGTAACGCTCTGGTGGCATGTCGGACATACTTGTTCGCCCGACGCCCGACCGAGCTCCGATCCGAGTTTCTTCAATTTCAGTGCATCTTGGTTTCGTTTCAGGTCGCTATCTAGTGCGATCACCCGGTGCTCAATCGCATGGTGCTCTTGAACCTGCGCATTATACTCTGCACGTATTGATTCAAGGCTTGCGGCCAGATCGTCCACCCGTGCTCTAGCTGCTGTCACTTGTAGTTCAATTTCGGGGGCAGCCGATTCAGCTGTTGGAATATCGGCAACGTCTATTTCGCGAATGCGTGCAAGTAGATCTTGCAATACACGATCGACAGGTCGCCACTGATCCTCGCGAAGAATCTCAATTTCAACATTGCGCGTGTGAGCAAATTCAGCCGTAGGAGATGGCGGTACGCCGCGCACTCTTACTATTCGGCCAGTACGTTCTTCGAGGCTTGCGCGGCGGTCATCCCATCGTTGCTGCATTTTCGACATAAGGCGGCGAAGCTCTGCTCGCTCACGTCGAATTCTCGCAGCCTCCAAATCCAATAGGAATTCCATGACCCGCCGAGCGACGTCTTGTATTCGCAAAAACGTGGGGAACGGCCCCTGAATTGCTGACCATCCTCGTTTCTGTTCGACAAACAGCATTGGAAATATGGCTTCCAGGTAGAGAGGACTCTCTGTCCCGTCGAAACGCGAAACAAGGGGGAGTTCCCAACCAATGAACTGGGCAAGCTGGTTATG
>CAZMUZ010000144.1:0-8266 GCA_964569315.1 uncultured Rhodospirillaceae bacterium
AGGAAGTCGGACTGGCTCCCGTACTCCTCGCGGAAATCGACGCCGGAGGACATCTGCAGGATCGCCTTGATCGGCACCCCGTCATAGCCGCTGCCCTTGAGCTCGGGCAGGTAATCGGTGACGGGCCTGTCCACGCCGCTCACCAGGCCATCGGCGATGGCGAAGCCGAGCAGGGTCGAGACGATCGACTTGGAGATCGACATCGAGGTGAATTGCGAGCGTTCGTCGGCGCCCTGCATGTACCGCTCATAGACGATCTGGCCGTCCTTCAGCACCACGACGCCGGTGGTGCGCGCCCTCGCGAAATAATCCTCGATCGGGAACGTCATGCCGTCGAGGCTCGCTTCCGCCGGTGCCGCTGCGCCAACCGCGTGCGGCAGCGGCGATACCGGCCCCGAACGCGGGACGATGCGCGCCGGGAAGATGTCGGTCCAATGCCGGAACGACCCGATCATGTAGGGATCGCGCCACATGCTGCTGCGCGTCCCGACCGGATAGTCGGCGGCACCGGCCGCGACGCCGGCGAGCGTCAGCAGCAGCACGGCGAGCGCAGCCCCGAGACGATGGAATGTGACCGTGGAGAAGGGACGCCCCCCGCAGTGCTGGAGTCTTTCGACCGAAGGCCCCGACTCGCGAATCCTCGCCCCCACTATGGGCCCGACGGTTTTGTCGATGAAGCGGTTTCGCCATCGCGGCCTTCGTGCCGGAGCGCGCTTGTCGCCCGCCGCTTCGACCCCCTATAAGAGCGGGGCCCGGACGGCGCCGCCGGGGTGCCCGAAGCCGCGCAGCCGGAGCTTTCGATGCTCGCCTCCCTCGCCTTTCCCGCGTTCGATCCGGTCGCGCTCCAGATCGGCCCCCTGGCGATTCGATGGTATGCGCTCTCCTATGTGGTCGGGCTGCTGCTCGGCTGGCGTTACTGCCTCTATATCGCGCAGCGCCCGCCCTTGCCGCTCTCGCGGTCGCTGTTCGACGATTTCTTCCTGTGGGCGCTGCTGGGCGTGATCCTCGGCGGGCGCATCGGCTACATCCTCTTCTACAATTTCGCGGAATATATCGCGGACCCGCTCGAGATCCTGAAGGTGTGGCGTGGAGGCATGTCCTTCCATGGCGGCCTGATCGGCATGCTGATCGCGATCGGGCTCTTCGCGCGGAGCCGCTCCCTGCCCTATTTCGCCATCGCCGACGTCATCGCGGCGGCGGCCCCGATCGGGCTGCTGCTCGGACGCATCGCCAATTTCATCAATGGCGAGCTCTACGGGCGCCCGACCGACATGCCCTGGGGGGTCGTGTTTCCCGGCGGCGGCGACGTGGCCCGCCATCCGAGCCAGCTCTACGAGGCGGCGCTCGAGGGGTTGCTGCTGTTCCTCATCCTGTTCGCCCTGGCGCGCTTCACCGATATACGAGCGCATATCGGCCGGCTCAGCGGCGCGTTCCTCGCCGGCTACGCCGTCAGCCGCATCGTCGCCGAGTTCTTCCGCGAACCGGACATGCAGCTCGGCTTCCTGATCGGGAACAGCACCATGGGTCAGTGGCTCTCCGTGCCCATGCTGCTCGCCGGCCTCTATCTCCTCGTCCGGCGGGCGCCGCGCCCGCAGTGACGCCGCTCGGCGCGCATCTGGTCCGCCGCATCCGGATCGAGGGACCGCTCAGCGTTGCCGACTTCATGACCGAGGCGCTGGCCCATCCGACCCTCGGCTATTACCGCACCGCCGCCCCCGTCGGCGCCGCCGGCGACTTCATCACCGCCCCCGAGATCAGCCAGATGTTCGGCGAGCTGATCGGGCTCTGCTGCCTCGACCTCTGGGAGCGGATGGGCCGCCCCGCGCCGGTCCGGCTGGTCGAGCTCGGGCCCGGCCGCGGCGCGCTCATCGGCGATGCGCTGCGCGCGACCCGCATCCGCCCCGAATTCCATGCGGCCGCGACCCTCCACCTCGTCGAGATCAATCCCGCGCTGCGGGCCGACCAGGCGGCCGCCGTCGCGCCCTATCGCGACCGTCTCGGCGGCTGCGCCTGGCATGACGGGTTCGCCGCCGTCCCGCCCGGACCGCTGCTGCTGGTCGCCAACGAGTTCTTCGACGCCTTGCCGGTGCATCAGTTCGTGCGGCAGGCGGGAGCCTGGCACGAGCGGGTCGTCGGGCTCGATCCCGCGGGCGAGCGGCTCGCTTTCGCGCTCGCCACCCCCGGCCCCGCCGCAGCGCTCCTGCCGTCCGCGCAGGCGAATGCGCCCGAAGGCAGCGTCGTCGAGATTTCGCCCGCCGGCATCGCGCTTGCCGACCGCATCGCCCGCCGGATCGCCGAGGCCGGCGGCGGCGCGCTGGTGATCGATTACGGCCATGCGGGCGAGCCGATCTGGAGCCTGCAGGCCGTGCGCCGGCAGAAGCGGGAGCGCGACCCGCTGGCCGAGCCCGGGCTCGTCGATCTCAGCGCCCAGGTGGATTTCGCCCGGCTCGTCGAAGCGGCGGGGCAGGCGGGTGCCACGACGCGGGGGCCGGTCGCCCAGCGCGACTTCCTGGAGGCGCTCGGCATCCGCGCCCGCGCCGCGGCGCTTGCGGAACGCGCCCGCGGCGATCAGGCGACGGCGATCGAGGCGGCGCTCCGCCGCTTGCTCGATCCCGCGGAAATGGGCACCCTGTTCCAGGCGATCGCCTTCGCACAGCCCGGCGGACCCGACCCTGCCGGCTTCGCGATCCGCTAGCCGCCGACATACCGACAGGATCGGACGCTTCCCTTCCGCATGATCACGCTCGGCCCGCTCAACGATCTCGAAGGCGTTCGCCACGCTTTCTTCACGCGCAACGGCGGCGTCAGCACCGGCCTCTATGCCTCGCTCAACTGCGGCTACGGCTCGGGCGACGACCCGGCCCGGGTGACGGAGAACCGGGCGATCGCGCTCGCCCGCGCCGATCTCTCGGACGCCGCGCTCAACACCTGCTACCAGACCCACAGCGCCGCCGTCGCGACGGTGGAGAAGGCCTGGCCGCGCGAGGATGCGCCCAAGGTCGACGGCATGGTGACGGACCGGCCGGGCGTGGCGCTCGGCATCCTCACCGCGGATTGTGCGCCGGTGCTGCTCGCCGACAAGGACACGCGGGTCATCGGCGCCGCTCATGCCGGCTGGCGCGGCGCGCTCGGCGGCATTATCGAGGCGACCGTCGCGGCGATGGTGGCGCTGGGCGCCAGGCCCGAGCGCATCCGCGCCGGGATCGGCCCCTGCATCGCGCAGCGCTCCTACGAGGTCGGCCCGGAGTTTCCGGCGCCTTTCCTCGCCGCCGACCCGGAGAACGAGGTCTATTTCGCGCCGGCGCGACGCCCGGGGCATTTCTTCTTCGACCTGACCGGCTATGTCGGCGCGCGCCTCGGCGCGACCGGGATCCGGCGCATCACCGGCGCCCATGCCGATACCTGCGCCGAGGCCGCACGGTTCTTCAGCTATCGCCGGGCGACGCTCGCCGGCGAGAAGGACTATGGCCGCGGCCTCTCGCTCATCGCCCTCGAACCGTAATCACCGAAAGGAACAGCATCATGGCCTTGCATTTCAGCCGCGAGGAGCTCGCGAACCGCCAGGCGCGGACCATCGGGCTGATGCAGAAGCGCAAGCTCGACGGTCTGCTGATCTTCCGCCAGGAAAGCATGTATTACCTGACGGGCTACGACACCTTCGGCTATGTCTTCTTCCAGTGCCTCTATCTCGGCGCCGACGGGAAGATGTTCCTGCTGACCCGCGCACCGGACCTGCTGCAGGCGCGGCACACCTCGATGATCGACGATATCCGGATCTGGGTCGATGCGCCGGACGCGAATCCGTCGCAGGAGCTGCGCCAGATGCTGCAGCGCATGGGCCTCTCGGGGAAGACGCTGGGCGTCGAATACGAATCCTACGGCCTCACCGCGCGCAACGGCATGCGGCTCAACGCGGCGCTCGAGGATTTCTGCGACCTCATCGATGCCTCCGACCTGGTGAGCCGGCTCCGCCTGGTGAAGAGCCCGGCCGAGATCGCCTATGTGCGGAAGGCGGCCGAGCTCGCCGACCAGTCGCTCGAGGAGGCGCATCGCCTCGCCGGCCCCGGCGTCAACGAGGGCGACATCCTGGCCGCGATGCAGGCGGCGGTGTTCCGGGGCGGCGGCGACGATCCGGCGAACGAGACCATCATCGGCTCCGGCAAGGATGCGCTGCTCTGCCGCTACTTCACCGGCCGCCGCACGCTCGACCCGGTCGACCAGCTCACCCTCGAGTTCGCCGGCGTCTACCGCCACTACCATGCCTGCCTGATGCGCACGGTCCCGATCGGCAAGGCGCCGCCGGCCCAGGTCGAGATGCACAAGGTCTCGGTCGAGGCGCTCGAAGCCTGCCGCGCCGCGCTCAAGCCGGGCCGGCCGATCGGCGAAGTGTTCGACGCCTATGCGCGCGTCTGCGACGCCCATGGCCACAAGAAGAACCGGATGAACGCGACCGGCTACAGCCTCGGCACCACCTTCGCGCCGAACTGGATGGACTGGCCGATGTTCTATCACGCCAATCCGGAGCTCGCGGCGCCGGGCCAAGTGTTCTTCATCCATATCATCATCTTCGACGCCGACAAGGGCATCGCCATGACCAACGGCCATACGGTGCTGGTGAACGAGAAGGGCTGCGAGCCGCTCTCCCGCATGTCGACCGAACTCGTGATCAAGTGAGGCCGATGACGGCGGCGCCGGCAAGCGGACCCTCGACCAACCGGCCGAACGGCGCGGAGGCGATGGTCCGCCTGCTCGAACGGCAGGGCGTCACCCACATCTTCGGGCTCTGCGGCGATACGAGCCTGCCCTTCTACGACGCGCTGGCGCGGCTCGATCACGGCATGCGCCATGTGCTCGCCCGCGACGAGCGGTCCGCCGCCTACATGGCCGACGCCTTCGCGCGGGTGACGGGGCGCGTCGGCGTCTGCGAGGGTCCCTCCGGCGGCGGCGCCACCTACATCCTGCCGGGCGTGGTCGAGGCGAACGAAAGCTCGGTGCCGCTGCTCGCGATCACGACCGACATCGCCACCTCCTCGCGCGGCCGCTTCACTTTGACGGAGCTCGACCAGCAGGCCCTCTTCCGTCCGCTGACGAAATGGAACGCGGTGATCGAGCGCGCGACCATGCTGCCCGACCTGCTGCGGCGCGCCTTCGCCGAGATGACGAGCGGCCGGCCGGGCGCGGCGCATCTGGCATTTCCCTACGACGTGCAGCGCGAGCCGGTGGACGAGGCGGCGCTCTGGATCGACCCGGCGACGCTGCGGGTGCCGTCGCGCCGCATCGCGCCCGACGCGGCCGCGATCGAGGCCGCTGCCGCGGCGCTTTCCTCGGCGCAGCGCCCGATCCTGATCTGCGGCGGCGGGGTCGTGATCGCGGGCGCCGAAACGGAGCTTGCCCGGCTCGCCGAGCGGCTCGACGCGCCCGTCGCCACCACCATCAGCGGCCAGGGCAGCATCGCCGACACCCATCCCCTGGCGCTCGGCGTGGTCGGCAGCAATGGCGGCACGATCGAGACGCGGTCCGTGGTGGACGGCGCCGACCTCGTGCTCTTCGTCGGCTGCCGCGCCGGCTCGGTCACCACCGAGCGCTGGCGCCACCCGACGCCCGGCGCCCGCATCCTCCATATCGACGCCGATCCCGCCGTGTTCGGCGCCTGCTACCCGACCGAGATCGGCATCCTCGGCGATGCGAAGCTCGCCCTCGCCGCCCTCGCCGACGCGGTGGATCGCCGGCCGGGACTGCGGGCCAACGGCGCCGCACCCGCCGTCGCGGCGGCGAAGCGGCAGAAATTCGCCGCCTTCGACGCGCTCGCCGCCGCCGACGAGCGCCCGATCCGGCCGGAGCGGGTGGTGGCGACGCTGAACCGGCTGCTGCCCGAGGACGCCGTGCTGGTCTGCGATCCGGGCACACCCTGCCCCTATTTCTCCGCCTTTTTCCGATGGCGCGTCACCGGCCGGCATTTCATCTCGAACCGCGCCCATGGGGCGCTCGGTTACGCGCTCCCGGCGGTGGCCGGCGCGCAGATCGGCCGCCCCCACGCCAAATGCGTCGCGGTGATGGGCGACGGCAGCTTCGCCATGGCCTGCGGCGAGATGGAAACGCTGCTGCGGCACCGCCTTCCGGTGACCCTTGTCGTGCTCTCCAATGCGAGTTTCGGCTGGATCAAGGCCGGGCAACGGACGGGCTTCGCGAGCCGCTTCTACTCGGTCGATTTCGGCCGGACCGACCATGCGCGGGTGGCCGAAGCCTTCGGCCTCAAGGCCTGGCGGGTCGAGGATCCGGCCGCCCTGGAGCCGGCCCTCGAGGCCGCGCTTGCCGCCGACGGGCCGACCCTGGTCGATATCCTGGTGCAGCCGCTCGAAGAAGCCCGCGCGCCGGTTTCGGAGTGGATCGCCTGAGCCGCCGTCGCTGCCCTCGGGAAATTCTGGATTTATCAGCTATATCAAAATCTTAAGGCGCGCCGATCCGCGCGCGTCGGATGGCCGCGGCGGGCGGCAATTTCGTTTACAGGTCAAGGGCCGGTTGATACATTCCGCCGGCCTCGCGGGGGGCCGGCGATGGAGACCCGCGCCTCGGGTCCGCCCCGGCCGCAAGTCTGGTGAAGCATGAAGATTTTGACCGGCAACAGCAATCGGCCGCTTGCCGAAGCGATCTCGGCCTATCTCAATCTGCCGCTCACCCAGGCCAGCGTCCGCCGCTTCTCCGACATGGAGATCTTCGTCGAGATCAACGAGAACGTCCGCGGCGAGGATGTCTTCGTCGTGCAGTCGACCTCGTTTCCGGCGAACGACAATCTGATGGAACTGCTGGTGTCGCTCGATGCGCTGAGACGCGGCTCGGCGCGCCGCATCACCGCCGTGCTGCCCTATTACGGCTATGCGCGCCAGGACCGGAAGTCCGGGCCGCGCACGCCGATCTCGGCGAAGCTGGTGGCGAACCTGATCACCGTCGCCGGCGCCGACCGCGTCCTCACCCTCGATCTCCATGCCGGGCAGATCCAGGGCTTCTTCGACATCCCGACCGACAACCTCTTCACCATGCCGGTCTTCACCAAGGACATCGAGGATCGCTTCGGCCGAGCCAACAACCTGACGATCGTGTCGCCCGACGTGGGCGGCGTGGTGCGCGCCCGCGCCTTCGCCAAGCGCCTCGAGGCCGACCTCGCGATCATCGACAAGCGGCGCGAGCGCGCCGGCGTCTCCGAGGTGATGAACATCATCGGCGACGTGAAGGGCCGGCGCTGCATCCTGGTGGACGACATCGTCGATTCCGCCGGCACGCTCTGCAACGCGGCGGTGGCGCTCAAGGAATCGGGCGCCGCCTCGGTCAGCGCCTATGTGACCCACGGCGTGCTTTCGGGCGGTGCCGTCGCGCGCGTCTCGGCCTCGCCGATCGACCAGCTCGTCATCACCGACAGCATCATGGCGACCGAGGCGGTGCGCGTCTCGCAGACGCTGCGCCAGCTTACCATCGCGCCGCTGATCGCCGAGGCGATGCGGCGGATCAGCGAGGAACGCTCGGTTTCGAGCCTGTTCGACTAGAATTTCGACTGCCCGCCCAGCACCCCTGGAGGCTGGCGGGATTGCGTGCAACCCAGAGGAGACGGGATATGACGGATATCAATAGCCTTCGCGTCGAGGCGAGATCGCGGGCCGGAAAGGGGGCCGCCCGCCAGACGCGCCGCACGGGCAAGGTGCCCGGCGTGATTTACGGCAACAAGGAGTCCCCCACGCTGATCGCGCTGGAGCCCCAGCCGCTCATGCGCGAGCTGCACAAGGCCGGCTTCTACGCCACGCTTTTCGACCTCGAGCTCGAGGGCAAGAAGGTGCGCGTGCTGCCTCGCGACGTGCAGTTCGATCCGGTGACGGACCGCCCGGTCCATGCGGACTTCCTTCGCGTCGGCGCGGATACCCGCGTCCGCGTGCAGGTGCCGGTGAGGTTCCTCAACGACACCACCGCGCCCGGCATCAAGCGCGGCGGCGTGCTCAACGTCGTGCGGCACCAGATCGAGTTCCATGTGCAGGCCTCGAACATCCCGCGCTTCATCGAGGTCGATCTCGACGGCATGGATATCGGCGACACCGTGCATATCAGCATGGTCAAGCTGCCGGAGGGGCTGAAACCGACCATCGGCGACCGCGACTTCACCATCGCCTCGATCGCGGCGCCGACCGCGCAGAAGATCGAAGCGCAGGAAGCGGCGGCAGCGGCGGCAGCGGCGGCGGCGGCTCCGGCCGATGCGGCGGCGGCTCCGGCGGCTGGCGCGCCC
>CAZMUZ010000145.1:0-8163 GCA_964569315.1 uncultured Rhodospirillaceae bacterium
CCCGCGCGTGATCCTCGTCGATCCCGAGATCGTCGAGCGCCTGGCGAACGTCGAGGTAGGATTTGCCGCAGGTCACGATGCCGAAACGGCGCTTCGGCCCGTCGATGACCGGATGGTTGAGCTTGTTGGCGCGCGCATAGGCGAGCGCGGCATAGAGCTTGTAGCGATGCAGCCGCATCTCGAGCTCGAGCGCCTGCACCGAGGCGAAGGGGGAGGAGGGGGTGCGGATGTTGAGCCCGCCCGCCGGCATCTCGAAATCTTCCGGCAGGACGATCTTCACGCGATGCGGATCGACATGGACGGAGGCGGTGCTCTCCACCGTCTCGGCCACGCATTTGAAGGCGACCCAGCAGCCGGAATAGCGCGAGAGCGCCCAGCCATGGATGCCGAGATCGAGGAACTCCTGCACCCCCGCCGGGCTCAGCACCGGGATGCAGGCGTCCATGAAGGCGTATTCGGTCTGATGCGCGGTGGTGGAGGATTTACAGGTGTGGTCGTCGCCGGCGAGCAGGAGCACGCCGCCATGCTTCGCGGAGCCCGCGAGATTGCCGTGGCGCAGCACGTCGCCCGAGCGATCGACGCCGGGGCCTTTCGCGTACCACATGGAGAAGACGCCGTCGTAGCGCGAATCGCCGAAGAGATCGAGCTGCTGTGTGCCCCAGACGGCCGTCGCCGCCAGATCCTCGTTCACCCCGGGCTGGAACTTGATGTGATGTTTGTCGAGGAAGCGGCGCGCCTGATTCATCGCCATGTCGACGCCGCCGAGCGGCGAGCCGCGATAGCCGGTGACGTAGCCGCCGGTGTTGAGGCCGGCCGCTTCGTCGCGGCGGCGCTGCATCATGGGCAACCGCACCAGCGCCTGCGTGCCGTTGAGGAAGACGCGGCCGCGTTCGAGCGCATATTTGTCGTCGAGCGTGACGGCGGCGTGCTTCATGCGGCGGGGTGATCCATCGTCATCGTCTCAGGCCTGGGGCCGGAGCCCGAGCAGGCGGCGGGCCTCGGCCGGGGTCGCGGGCCTGCGGTCGTATTGCGCCGAGATCGCCGCGACACGGGCCACGAGCTCGGAATTGCCGGTCGCGAGCCGGCCCTTCTCGAAATAGACATTGTCCTCGAGCCCGGTGCGCGCATGGCCGCCGCGCGCGAGGGCCCAGTGGTTGGCCGTGAGCTGGTGCCGGCCGATGGCCGCCGCCGTCCAGGTCGCGCCGGGCAGCAGGCTGCCCAGCTCCTCCACCAGGAAATCGAGCGTGCGCTCGCGCGCCGGCAGCGCATTCGGGATGCCCATGACGAACTGCACATGCACGGGCGCCTTCAGGAGCCCGCGATCCACCATGTCCTTCGCGTTGTAAAGCATGGCGAGGTCGAATACCTCGATCTCCGGCTTTACCTCGTGATCCAGCATCGATTTCGCAAGGCCTTCCACGAGGTCGGGCGGGTTCTCGTAGATCATGGTGGCGAAATTGACCGAGCCGGTGGCGAGCGACGCCATGTCGGGGCGGTGCTTGAGCGCGCTGCCCCGCTCCGCAGCCTCGCGGCCGCGGCCGCCGGTCGAGAACTGCACGATGATCCCGGGGCAATGCTTGCGGATGCCCTCCTGCACGAGGGCGAAACGGTCGGGGTCGGAGGAAGACTTGCCGCTGTCGTCCCGCACGTGGATATGCACCAGCGAGGCGCCCGCCTCGAACGCGGCCTGCGTGCTCTCGACCTGTTCGGCGGTCGAGATCGGCACGGCCGGGTTCTGCTGCTTGGTGGGCTGGCTGCCGGTGATCGCGACGGTAAGGATCACGGGATCGGCCATGGGCAGGAGGGCTCCTTGGATTTCGATTACCCTAGCGAAGCCACGGAACCGGCGCAACGCAAGGCCGCCCGCGCAAGAAAGGGTGATTTGGCCCGGAGGCTGGGTTATATGAAGCGCTCGCGGAACCTTCGGCCGGAAACATCATGACCGTCCTCGTCACCGGCGCCGCCGGATTCATCGGATTCAGCACGGCGCGCGCGCTGCTGGAGCGCGGCGAGCCGGTGCTCGGCGTCGACAACCTCAACGACTATTACGACGTGCGCCTCAAGGAGGCGCGGCTCGCGGAGCTGCGCAAGCTGGGCGATTTCCGCTTCCAGAAGCTCGACGTCGCCGATTGGGACGGGATGATGGCGCTGGCGAAGGCCAATCCCGGGATCGACCGCATGGTGCATCTGGCCGCGCAGGCCGGCGTGCGCCACGCCATGGTCGACCCGATGTCCTACATGCGGAGCAATCTGGACGGCCATGTGATCCTGCTCGAGCTGGCACGACGGCTCGAGGGGCTGAGGCATATCGCCTATGCCAGCACCTCCTCGGTCTATGGCGACAGCAAGGCGATGCCCTTCTCGATCCACGATCCGGTGGACAAGCCGCGCTCGCTCTATGCGGCGACCAAGCGCGGCGGCGAGCTGATCTCGCTCGCCTACAGCCAGCTCTTCGGCATTCCGATGACGGGCTTGCGCTTCTTCACGGTCTACGGCCCCTGGGGCCGGCCCGACATGGCGGCCTGGCTCTTCGCCGAGGCGATCATCGAGGGCAAGCCGCTGCAGCTCTTCAACAGCGGCAAGATGGAGCGGGACTTCACCTATATCGACGATATCGTGTTCGGCGTTCTCGCCGCACTCGACCGCATCCCGGCGCTGGACGCGGACGGCCGCCGCCACGCCATCTACAATCTCGGCAACAACGACCCGGAGGATCTGCGGCGGTTTCTCGCCATCATCGAGCAGACCTGCGGCCGGAAGGCGATCATCGAGAACCTTCCGATGCAGCCGGGCGATGTGGTGAAGAACAACGCCGACATCTCGGAATCGCGGCGCGATCTCGGCTACGAGCCGCGCACGCCGATCGACGTCGGGCTGCCGAACTTCATCAAATGGTATCGCGACTTCTACGGGAAGTGAGGCGATGGCGCCCCGGAAACCGACGATCGCCACCATCGGCTACCAGGGCGCGAAACTCGACGGGTTCCTCGCGACGCTGCAGGGAGCCGGGGTCGATCTCCTGATCGACGTGCGGGAAATCGCCTTCTCCCATCGCCGCGAATTCATGAAGCGGGCCCTCGAGGAGACGCTCGCCGGCGCCGGAATCGACTATCGCCACATGAAGGCGCTGGGCACGCCGAAGCCGGGACGGGACGCGGCCAAGGCCGGCGATCGCGCGGGCTTCCGGCGTCATCTTCGGAGGCAGCTCGATAGCGAGTCCGGTCAGAAGGCGCTCGCCGAGGCCGCCACCTTCGTGCGCAAGCGCCGCGTCTGCCTGCTCTGCATGGAGCACGATCCGGCGATCTGCCATCGCACCGAGGTCGCGGCGAGGCTCGGCAAGGAGACTGGCGCCGCAATCCTGCATCTCGATCCGGTCGGCACGGGGAGCACGCCGCCCGTGAAGCCGAGGCGCAAGCCTCACCGGTCGTAGAGCGCCGCCAGCGCGTCGCCGTAGCGCTCGCGGATCTTGTGCCGCCGGATCTTGAGCGAGGGCGTCAGCATCGCATTCTCGATGGTGAAGGGCTCGAGCGTCACCATGAAGCGGCGGATCCGCTCGAAAGGCTGCAGCCGCTGATTGACGCGGTCCAGCACCGCGGCCATCGCCTTCAGGAACTCGGGGTCGTTGACGAGGTCGGTGCCTTTCTCGCGCCGGTTCTTGCGCGACCAGTCGGCGACGAAATCGGCGTCGGGCACGAGCAGCGCCACGAGATGCGGTCGCCGGTCGCCATGCACCATCGCCTGGGCGATCTCCGGCTGCAGCACGAGGAAGCCTTCGATGCGGGCCGGCGAGGTGTTGTCGCCGCTCGAGAGGACGATGATGTCCTTCTTGCGGTCGGTGATGGCGAGATAGCCGTCGGCATCGATCTCGCCGATGTCGCCGGTATGGAGCCAGCCATCCACGACCGCCTTCGCCGTCGCGTCGACGTCGCGCCAGTATCCGAGCATCACCATCTCGCCGCGCACCAGGATTTCGCCGTCTTCGGCGATCTTGAGCTCCACGCCCGTCATCGGCGGGCCCACCGTATGGAGCTTCGACTTGTAGGGCAGGTTGACGCTGATCACCGGGGCGGCCTCGGTCTGGCCGTAGCCCTGCAGGATGCGGACCCCGAGCGCCGTGAAGAAAAGCCCGATATCGTAGTTGAGCGCAGCACCGCCCGAGACCAGCGCCTTCAGCCGCCCGCCGAACCGCTTGCGGATCTTGCGCCGGACCAGGAGTTCCGCCGCGAGATCCTGCAGGCGCTGCCAGAGCGAGAGGCTGCCCGGCTTCTCGTAGCGCTGCTTGCCGAGCGCCAGCGCGCGCTCGAACCAGCGCCGCTGCGCCGGCTTCGCCTTGGCGAGGCCGCGCAGGATGCGCTGATGGATCACCTCGTAGAGCCGCGGCACGGCGGTCATGATGGTCGGCCGCGCCTCGGCGATGTTGTCCATCAGCTTCTCGGCGCTCTCCGCGTACCAGATCTCGGCGCCGATGGTCATCGGCAGGAACTGCCCGACCGTATGCTCGTAGGCGTGGGAGAGGGGGAGGAAGGAAAGAAACACCTCCTCGTCGAGGCCGAGCTGCCGGATCACGTCGTGCGCGCCGCGGCAGTTATGCAGGATCGCGCCATGGCTCTGCATCACGCCCTTGGGCGTGCCGCCGGTGCCCGAGGTGTAGATGAAGCAGGCCGTGTCCTTCCGCTTGAGGGCGGCGATGCGTTCCTCCAGCAGCCCTTCCGGCGTCCGCACGCCTTCCGCCTTCACCTCGGCCCAGCCATGGACCGCCTTGCCGGGCCGCTGCGCGAGCTCGAGGTCTTCGATGGCGACGATGAAGCGCAGCTCCGGCGCCTCTATCGCGGCGGGCAGGAAGCGCTTCGCGAGCACCTTGCTGGAAACGATCGCCGCCATCGCGCCGCTGTGAGTCAGCACATGCCGATGATCGGCCGTGGTGTTCGTCGTATAGGCGGGAACCGTGACGCCGCCCGTCGCCATGATCGCGAGATCGGCGATCGGCCATTCCGCGCGGCTCTCGGACAGGATCACCACCCGATCGCCGGGCTTGACGCCGAGACCGAGCAACCCGCGCGCCAGCGCCCGCACCTCGTTCGCCGCCTCGCGATAGCCGAGCGACTGCCACGCGCCGTCGTCCTTCCAGCGGAGAAAGCCCCGTCCCGCATGGCGCTCCGCCTGCTCGAAGAACATCTCGGGCAGGCTCTGCCAGCGTTCGTAGGACATGGGCGGTCGTTCCCCTGGGCCGTCGCGGCGCGCGGTGCAGGGGCCGTTATATCGTTACGCCTGAGGCTTCGCCACGGGGCAGACGGTCGGTCGCCTGTGGGACCGTTGCGGCGCCTGCGAGCGCGGACGGGTTGCGGTCGAAAGGTCGCTGCGCGGCGGATGCCCCGTCGCAGGCGCGCGTGGCGGGATTTCCATGCTATCCTTACGCTTGTGGTCGCGGCGACCGCCGACGGGGGTAAGCGATGATCCCGGAAGTGTCCGACGCCCTGCTTCTCGCGCGCGTGCAATTCGCCTTCACGATCGCGTTCCACATCATCTTCCCCGCCTTCACGATCGGGCTGGCGAGCTACCTCGCCGTGCTGGAAGCGCTCTGGCTCCGGACGCGGCGCGAGGTGTTCCTCGATCTCTTCAAATACTGGCTCAAGATCTTCGCCATCACCTTCGGCATGGGCGTGGTCTCCGGCGTTGTCATGGCCTACCAGTTCGGCACCAACTGGTCGGTCTTTTCCGACAGGACCGGTCCGGTGCTGGGGCCGCTCATGGCTTACGAGGTGCTCACCGCCTTCTTCCTCGAGGCGGGTTTCCTCGGCGTGATGCTGTTCGGCATGAATCGCGTGGGAAAGGGGCTGCACTTCTTCGCGACGCTGATGGTCGCGATCGGCACCTTCGTCTCCGCCTTCTGGATCCTCTCGGTCAATTCCTGGATGCAGACGCCGGCGGGCTACGCCATCAACGCCGACGGGCAGTTCGTGCCGGCGGACTGGATCGAGGTCGTCTTCAATCCGTCCTTCCCCTATCGTCTCGTCCATATGGTGCTCGCGGCCTATCTCACCACGGCGCTGGTGGTGGGCGCGGTCGGTGCGTTCCATCTGCTGCGCGACAACCGGGAGGAGGCGTCGCGCATCATGTTCTCCATGGCCATGTGGATGGCGACGCTCGTGGCGCCGCTGCAGGTGCTGGCGGGCGACCTGCACGGGCTCAACACGCTCGAGCATCAGCCGGTGAAGGTGATGGCGATGGAGGGCCATTTCCAGAGCTATCCCGACGGCGCCCCGCTCTATCTCTTCGGCATCCCGGACGAGGCGGCAGGGGTGCTGCGCTATCCGCTCGCCATACCGGGCGGCTCCTCCCTCATCCTCAAGCACGATCTCTCGGCGCCGCTGGCGGGTCTGGATAGCATCCCGCGCGAGGACTGGCCGCCGGTGGCGATCGTGTTCTGGTCGTTCCGGATCATGGTGGGGATCGGGATTCTCATGCTGCTGCTCGGCGCCCTGAGCCTCGTCGTGCGGTTGCGCGGGCGGCTCCATCGCGCGCCGCTGCTGCATCGCTTCGCCCTGCTGATGGGGCCGGCGGGCTTCGTCGCCGTGCTGGCCGGATGGGTCACGACCGAGGTCGGGCGGCAGCCCTTCACGGTCTATGGGCTGCTGCGCACGGCGGAGTCGGCCTCGCCGCTCGGCACGCCGGCGGTGGCCGCCTCGCTCGTCGCCTTCGTGATCGTCTATTTCATCGTCTTCTCGGCCGGCACCTTCTACATCCTGCGGCTGATGCGCCGCCCGCCGCGGCCGCACGAACCCGGCCCGAAGGAAGGTGCGCCGACCCGCGCCGCCGGCATCACCCCGGCGGCTGCGATCGCGCCCGGCCGCGCGCTCGAGGCAGGGGAGGGACGTCCATGATCCTCGGCATCGACCTGGCCGCGATCTGGGCCTTCGTGATCGCCTTCGCCGTCTTCGCCTATGTCGTGATGGACGGGTTCGACCTCGGTATCGGCATGCTGTTCCCGTTCTTCCCGGCGCGCCGCGACCGCGACGTGATGATGAATTCGGTGGCGCCGGTCTGGGACGGGAACGCGACCTGGCTGGTGCTGGGCGGCGGCGGGCTCCTCGCCGCCTTTCCGCTCGCCTACGCGGTGCTGTTCCCGGCCCTTTACGCGCCGCTTACCGTCATGCTGCTGGCGCTGGTGTTCCGCGGTGTCGCCTTCGAGTTCCGCTGGCGCACCGAGCGCGCCAAGCCCTACTGGGATTTCGCCTTCGCGGGCGGCTCCTTCCTCGCGGCCTTCGCGCAAGGGGTGGCGCTGGGTGCGATCCTGCAGGGTGTGGCGGTCGAGGATCGCCACTATGCCGGCGGCTGGTGGGACTGGCTCACCGGCTTCAGCCTGCTGACCGGGGCGGCGGTCGTCGTCGGCTTCGGGCTGCTGGGCGCGACCTGGCTTGTCAGCAAGACGACGGGCGAGTTGCAGACGCGCGCCTATCGCTTCGCCGGATGGGGTGCCGCGCTAACCCTCGCGGCCATCCTCGCCGTCAGCCTCGCGACTCCCTTCCTCGATGCCGATTACTGGCGTCGCTGGCTGCAATGGCCGAACATCCTTTTCACCGCCCCGGTGCCGATCGCGGTTGCGGTCGTGGCGCTGCGGCTCTTCGACGGGCTCGGCAAGCGGCGCGAATACGAGCCCTTCTTCCTGTCGCTCGCGCTCTTCGCGCTTTCCTATGCCGGGCTCGGCATCAGCTTCTGGCCCTACATCGTGCCGGGCGAGATCACGATCTGGGAGGCGGCGGCGCCGGAATCGAGCCAGCTCTTCATGCTGGTCGGCGTCGTCGTGATGGTGCCGCTCATCCTCGCTTATACCGCCCATGCCTATTGGGTCTTCCGCGGCAAGGTCGATCCCGATACCGGCTATCACTGACGCCATGGCGGCCGATCCGTCGCGAGGCGCGCCGCCGCCCGCGGATCCGGAGCGCCCGCTCTGGAAAAAACTGCTCTGGTTCGCGCTGCTCTGGACGCTCGGCGTCGGCGTCGTCTCGGCCGTCGCCTATGGCATCCGCCTCTGGATCATGCCGGGCTGAGAGCGAGCCGTCGCTGCGCGGGCGTTCGGGAAATCCGCCGATAGCCTTGGCGGCCGCCACCCGGACGCTTATATCGCAGGGGTGCCGCTCCGCTCGTTCCGGCCCCTCCCGAAGG
>CAZMUZ010000146.1:0-794 GCA_964569315.1 uncultured Rhodospirillaceae bacterium
CGAGGATCTCGAGGAAGGTACGCCGCGGATCGGCGCTCGAGAGCACGAGATCGGATGCGACCTCGCTGCCGTCCGGCAGCACCACCCCAACGCTCCGCCCGTCCTTCACCAGGATCCGCGCGGCGGGAGAGCCGGCCAGGATTTCGACGCCCGCCGCGCGCGCGGCACCCGCCATCGCCTCCGCCACGGCCGCCATGCCGCCCTTGGGCAAGGCAATCGCGCCTGCCCGACGTCCTGTCTTGCCGGCAAGCCGGTAGAGCAGCGTATAGACCGTATTCGGCGAACGCGGCCCCATGGCGTTGCCGATCACCGCATCGAAGGCGATCGCGGCCTTGATGGTGGGATCGGCGAAGTTCTCCTCGACCAGGTCGGCGACATTCATGCCGATCACCCGCAAAAGCTCGCGCATCTCCTCCCGGCCGAGCCACCGCACGCCGAGCGCGAGACGACCGAGGGTCGCGAGACTCTCGAGATCGCGCGTCCGGAGGCGCGGCGGCGTCCTGGCAAGCGCCGGCGCGAGGGCCTTGGCGAAACCTGCCAGCCGCTGGCGAAAGGCAAGCAGATCCGCGCCGGCGTCGCCGGCCCCGCGGCTGTCGCCGAGAGCGAGCGTGCCGCCGTCCTGCCGGAAGGCGATCGTCGGCAGATCCGCGGCGTCGAGCCGGAGCCCGTGACGATGAAGCCCGAGGGCGCGGCTGACGGCCGGATGAAGCTGATAGAGCAGATGCGGGATGGCGGTCCGGAACCCCGGATGAAACTCCCGGGACGCCGCCATGCCGCCGACCGTTTCCGATCCC
>CAZMUZ010000146.1:804-8149 GCA_964569315.1 uncultured Rhodospirillaceae bacterium
CTGCCGGCCTTGGCCAGCATGGCGGCCGCCACCAGCCCGTTATGGCCGCCGCCGATCACCACCGCGTCGTAGCGGCTGCGGGCCGGCTTCATCGCCGGGCTCATGCGAGCTTCCTCGCCTTGAAGTCGAGCAGGATCTCGCGCGCCGCGTTGTGCCCGGGCGCCCCCATGACGCCGCCGCCGGGATGGGTGCTGGAGCCGCAGAGATAGAAGCCGGGGCGGGGGCCGCGATACTGCGCCATGCCCGGGATGGGCCGGTTGAACATGAGCTGATCGAGGGTGAGCTCGCCCTGGAAGATGTTGCCTTCGGTGAGGCCGACTTCGTTCTCGATGTCCCAGGGCGAGCGCACCTGCTTGTGCAGGATGAGGTTGCGGAAGCCCGGGGCCATCTGCTCGATGAGATCGATCACGGTCTCGCCGAAGGCGTCGCGCTTCGCCGGGGTCCAGGGACCATCATGCAGCGTCGGCGGCACATACTGGACGAACACCGACATGTAGTGCTTGCCCTCGGGCGCCATGGTCGGGTCGATCAGGCTCGGAATGAGGATGTCGAGATAGGGCTTGCGCGACCAGTGGCCGTATTTCCAGTCGTCATAGGCGCGCTCGAGATAATCGAGGCTCGGGCTGTAATGGATGTCGCCGCAGAGCGCCGGATTGCGCGCGCGATCGATGCCGACGAAATTCGGCAGGCCGTCGAGCGCGATGTTGAGCTTGCCGGAGGAGCCGCGGATCTTGAAATCGGCGGCCTTCTTCTTCAGCGCCGGGTCGAGCGGCTCGGTCCATTCCAGCCCGTTGATGCTGCGCCGGAAGTCGAGGTTGGAGACGATCGCGCGGCCGTAGAACTCCTCGCCGCTCTTGAGGGCGACGCCGACAGCGCGTCCCTCCTTCACGATGACATGCGCGACCTCGGCGTTGGTGCGGATCTGGCAGCCATGGGCCTGGGCGGCGCTGGCGAGCGCCTTGCTGATGGCCCCCATGCCGCCGCGCGCATAGCCCCAGGCGCCGATCGATCCGTCGACCTCGCCCATATAGTGATGCAGCAGCACATAGGCCGAGCCCGGCGAGTAGGGCCCGAGCGCCGTGCCGATGATCGAGCTGCCGGCCATGTGGCCCTTCACCACGTCGGTCTCGAAATGCTCGTCGAGGAAATCGCCGCAGCTCATGGTCCAGAAGCGCATCGTCTCGTAGAGCTGCTCCTCGCCGAGCTCCCCGAAGACGCCGGCCATCCTGGCGAGCCCCCGCAGGTCGCGCGGCTTGAGCGAGGTCGGATCGGGCGGCGTCATCAGCAGCATCGGCTTGATGAGCCGGCATTGCCGCTGGATCGCGAGCGCGAAGCGGTCATAGGCCTCCGCGTCCCGCTTCGAGAAGCGGCGGATCTCCCGCATCTGCCGGTCGTGATTGTTGTAGGAGGCGAGATACTCGCCGTTGGTCAGGACGTTGAGCGAGCCCTCGTAGGGCACCACCTGCAGCCCGTGCCGCGGCAGGTCGAGCTCGCGCATGATCTCGGGCCTGAGCAGGCTGCAGACATAGGAGCAGGTGGAATAGGTGAAACCGGGAAACAGCTCTTCGCTGACGGCGGCGCCGCCGATCAGGTGCCGCCGCTCCAGCACCATGACCTTGAGCCCCGCTCGCGCGAGGTAGGCGGCGGCCGTAAGGCCATTGTGGCCGGCGCCGAGCACGACGGCATCGAACTGTTCCATGGAGGCGGGAACGGCGTCAGGCGCTGATGCCGGGCATCAATTTCTCGGCCGCCCGTTTCCTTTCGGTCTGCCGGCCTTCGAGGGTGAGATCGACGCAATACTCGAAGGTGTCGAGCGTCTCCTCGAGGCAGGCGCGGTCGTGCGCCGCCGAGATGAACCAGGGTTCCCGCGAATCCGGCTCGCACATGACGCCATGATCGATCAGGTGCCGGGCGAGGGTGTCGTAGAAGCTGTAGTCGCTGGTCTTCCAATCGCGATAGTTCTCTGGCGGCACTTCCTTGAAGAAGAGGCCGCTCATGCTCGGATGGCCGGTGAAGCTGTGGGCGATGCCGCGCGCCTTCAGGATCTTGCTCATGCCGGCCTGCATCGCGCTGCCGTAGGCGGCGATGTCGGCGAGGGCAGGCGTATCGCGGAGGATCGTCAGCGTGCGTTCCGCGGCGCCGAGCGAGATGGCCTGCGCCGTGTAGGTGCCGCCATGGGCGACGCCGCGGCCGTAGTTGCGCATCAGATCCTCGCGGCCGCCGATCGCCGCGATCGGGTAGCCGTTGGCCACCGCCTTCGCCAGGGTGCAGATGTCGGCTTTCACCCCGTAATGTTCCTGCGCGCCGCCGCGGCCGACGCGGAAGCCGGTCTTCACTTCGTCCACGATCATCAGCACGTCGTATTTGGTGCAGAGCTCGCGCACCGCGCGGATGAATTCGGGCTTGCTCGGGATGCCGCAGCAATTGCCGAGGATCGGCTCGATCAGCACGGCCGCGATGCGGTCGTGATTCTGCTTCAGCACCTCTTCGAGACGGTTGGCGTCGTTGTACGGCACCTGCCAGAAGAGCTGCCGCACGAGGCCGGGAATGCCCTTGCCGTAGGAGACGATCGTAGGCTCGCGGCCGTCCTGGATGGTGGCGGTGTCGAGCGTCCACATCGCGGAATCGAAAAGGCCGTGATAGGAGCCCTCGAAAGTGATGTAGCCGTCCTTGCCGGTGGCGCCGCGGGCGAGCCGAAGCGCCGCCATGACGGCCTCCGTGCCGGAGTTGGAGAAGCGGACGAGCTCGGCCGCCGGGACCATCTCGCTGATCAGGTTGGCGACGGTATATTCCCGCTCGGTCCCGAGCGCATAGACCGTGCCGACATTCTGCGCGTCGCGTGCCGCCGCATCGACCTCGGGGTGGCAATGGCCGAGGATCGCAGGTCCATAGCCCAGCCGGTAGTCGATATAGCCGTTGCCATCGAGATCCCAGAGCCGTGCGCCCTTGCCGTGCTTGACATAAACGGTCTTGTCGTCGCCCCAATATCTGAAATTGGAGCTGACCCCGAGCGGCATGCGCGTCAGCGCCTTGCGGAAATGCTCGTTGGATTTCTGGAGGCTGTAGGGGCGGCGATAGAGGATGTTCTCGAGGGTGGCCATCTTGGAATCTCCGATGCGAATGCTCGTGTTCAGATCGAATGTCATTGAATGCGTGTATAATGAAGCTAGACAGATTGTCACAGTTTGTCCATAACGTTGAATGTCCATTCAACAGGCGCTCGGCATAATTCCTGTGTAAACAGCAGTATAGAGCCGATTCCTTGAAGCCAATCCTTCGAAATCGCCCGTAGGTCTAAGAATGGCTCGCCTAAATCCCGTAAAGGAAACCCGTCAGCGGCAGCTCATCGATGCCACGATCCGCGCGATCGGCACCTATGGCTACGCCAACACGACTCTGAGCCATGTGGCTGCCGCAGCCGGCATGTCGCCGGGTATCGTCAATTTCTACTTCAAGTCCAAAGAGCAGCTTCTCGCGGCGACGCTGGAGCAGATCGCCGAGGAATACGATGCGGTCCGGCGTGAGGCGATCGCGGCAGTCGGGACCGACCCCGCCGCGGTCATCGAGGCCACGATCGAGGCGGATTTCCATCCGGCCATCTTCACCCGGGAGAAGATCGCGGTCTGGTGGGCCTTCTGGGCCGAGGCG
This sequence comes from uncultured Rhodospirillaceae bacterium, assembly GCA_964569315.1. Classification (GTDB taxonomy): domain Bacteria; phylum Pseudomonadota; class Alphaproteobacteria; order Dongiales; family Dongiaceae; genus CADEFF01. Next base: position 4,453 of record CAZMUZ010000146.1, read on the forward strand.
CCGAGCCGGGCCGGCTATCAGCAGCTCGTGGCCGAGCTCGAAACCCGCTATTTCGACGAGACCATCGTTCCCGTCCGTCAGCTCATCGAGCAGCGGGGCTATCGGGGCGCCGATCCCGACGCGATCGCGCGGGGCCTCAATGCCATGATCGACGGGCTCTGGTTCGATCTGCTGATCGATCCGGGCGCGATCAGCGCCGAGAGCGCCAAGCGCATCTGCCGCACTTATCTGGCCGCGCTCTTCCCGCGCGATTTCGGCGGGCAAAGCGGCGCCGGCAAGCCGCTCCTCGACGCCATGGCCCCGGCGGCGGAAACGCCGGAGGCGGCGAACGGGCTTACCGAAACCGACGTGTCCGGGCGCGCGGCCCATCGCAAGCGGCTGTCGGCCGCGCTGAAGCGCCGGCTCCAGCCGCAGGGACCCCTCGCGGTCAAGGATCTGGCGACTGCCATCGGCGTCACCCCGGATACCGTGCAGAACTGGATCGCCGAGAGCACGGAACCGTCCTCCTGGCTCTTCGGCCGGCTGATGGCAGCGCTCGATCCGAGCTTCTTCGTCGAGCTCTACGGCCCCACCGTCGAGGGTCTCCGCCGCCGTTTCGAGGAACGGCTGGCGGCCGCGAAGGATGCCGAGCAGCGCGATCGTGCCGCCCTCGACCTGCTCGACCCGACCCGTCGATCCGTCTGACTTCGTCTTCTATTCGAAAGCATCGGCTCATGAATGTCGAAACTCGCACGCACCGGCTGACGCCGCTCCTGAAGCCGCGCTCCATCGCGCTCATCGGCGCCTCGCCCAAGACCGGAACGGTCGGCAATGGCATGATCCGGTCCATCGCCGGCGGCCGCTACGAAGGCGCGCTGCACCTGATCAACCCGAATTACCCCGAGATCGAAGGCCGTTCCTGCTATCCGGACCTGAAATCCCTCCCGGAACGGGTCGATCACGTGGTGGTCGGCGTCGCCAATGCACGCATCGAGGCGGCCGTGAAGGAGGCGGTCGAGATCGGCGCCGGCGCCGTGACGATCTTCGGAAGCTGCTACCTGCCGAACGATACCGATCCGCCGCTCACCCGCCGGCTTTCCGCCCTCGCAAGGGAGAGCGGCATCGTGATCTGCGGCGCCAACGGCATGGGCTTCTACAATTTCGACTATGGCCTCCGGCTCTGCGGCTTTCCGCCGCCGGATTGGGTGCAGGGCGGCGGCGGCAAGACCCTGATCACCCATTCGGGCTCGGTGTTCTCGGCGCTCGTCCATAACGACCGGCGCTTCGCCTACAATCTCGCCGTCTCGCCGGGGCAGGAGCTGGGCTCGACCGCCGACGAATATCTCGATTTCGCGCTCGATCTCCCGACCACGCAGGTGATCGGCCTCTTCATCGAGACGGTGCGAAATCCGGAAGGTTTCGTGGCCGCGCTCGCGAAGGCGGAGGCGAAGGGGATTCCGGTCCTTGCCCTCAAGGTCGGCAAGACCGCCGAGAGCGCAAAGCTTGCCATCAGCCATTCGGGCGCCATCGCGGGCAATCATGCCGCCTATCAGGCCGTGTTCGAACGCCATGGCGTGGTCGAGGTGAATACGCTCGACGAGCTGGCCAACGGGATGCTGCTGTTCGGCCACGACAAGAAGGTCGCCGATGGCGGCCTCGCCTCGATCCACGATTCGGGCGGCGAGCGCGAGCTGCTGGTGGACCAGGCGGTCGCGCGCCGCGTGCCTTTCGCGCGCATCAACGCGGAAACCACCGAAAAGCTGCGCGGCCGCATCGAATACGGTCTCGAACCGGTCAATCCGCTCGATGCCTGGGGCACCGGCCATGACTTCGAGGGCGTGATCCAGGACAGCATGAGCTATCTCTGCGCCGACCCGGACACGGCGATCGGCGCGATGTTCGTCGAGACGCGGTCCGGGAATTCGCTCCATGAAGGCTATGCGCGCGCCATGCAGAACGCGATGAGCAAGATGCAGAGCGCGACCGCCGGGTCGGCGAAGCCGGTCATCATCGTGAACAACGTGGCGGCTGTCGGGAACGACGAGCTTGCGGTGCATCTTACGAGCAACGGCGTGCCGGTGCTGATCGGCATCGATCCGGCGCTTGCGGTCATCAAGGGCGCCTTCGACCGGCGCGACCGGCTGAAGCGGCCGCGCATGTCGCCTGCCAGCCCGCCGGCCGGCGTCAGGGCCAGGTGGCTGCCGCGTTTGCAGGCCGGCGGCACACTGGACGAGGCCGAAAGCCTGGCGCTGATGAGCGACTACGGGCTGCCGGTGCTGCCGCATCGCCTGGTCGAGAGCGCAGCGGCGGCGCAGCAGGCGGCGAACGAGATCGGCTGGCCCGTGGCGCTGAAGACGGCGGCGCCCGGCGTGTTCCACAAATCCGACGTCGGCGGCGTGCGCCTCGACCTCGTCGATGCGGCGGCGCTCGACGCCGCCTATCGCGACATGGCGGCACGGCTCGGCCCCCGCATGCTGGTCATGAAGATGGCGGGGAAGGGCGTCGAGCTTTCCTTCGGCTCGATCGACGACGCGCAGTTCGGCCCGCTGGTGATGGTCGGCGCCGGCGGCGTGCTCATCGAGATGCTGAGCGACCGTCGCTTCGCCCTGCCGCCGATCGATGCGGCCGAGGCGCAGCGCCTGCTGGACGGGCTCGCGCTCCGGCCGCTGCTCGACGGAAAGCGCGGGCAGCCGGCCGCCGATCTGGGCTCGGTCGCGACGGCTTTCGCCGCCTTCTCGGTGATGGTCGGCGATCTCGGCGGGCTCGTCGCGGAGATCGACATCAACCCGCTGCTGGCAACGCCCAAAGGCGCTATCGCGCTGGATGCGCTGGTTGTGCCCGCCAAGGCGAAATAGGAGAGCCCGGATGGATCTGCGGCTGCCGAAGAAGGCTGCGCGGCTGCAGCGGCGGGCGCGGGAGTTCGCGGAACGCTATCTCTTCCCGCATGAGCTCGAATGCGAGGAAAAGGGCGGGCTCTCGCCGGCGACGCACGCCGAAATCAAGAAGGCGGTCATCGCCTACGGGTTCAACGGCTTCAACCACGCGAGGAAGGACGGCGGTCCGGGCTTTTCCCATCTCGAGCAGCTTCTGCTGCATGAGGAACTGGGCAAGGCGACATGCGGCCTCTGGACTCTCGTCTGGGCGGCCTCGCTCCCGTTGCGGCACGGCACGGCGGCGCAGCGCCGCGAGTTCCTGCTGCCGATCAATCGCGGCGAGCGGCGCGCCTGCTACGCGATCACCGAGCCGGACGCAGGATCCGATCCGCGGATGGTACGGACCAGCGCGGTCAAGCGCGGCGGCCGCTACCTTCTCAGCGGAGAGAAATGGTTCGTCACCTCCGCCGATGCCTGCGACATCATCCTCGTCCATGCCCATGTGGACGGCGATCCCGACAAGCCAACGCTCTTCATCGTCGAGAAGGACCAGCCGGGCGTGAAGGTGAAGCGTGCGCCCAAATTCATGCACACCTACGTCTTCGAGCATTACGAGATGATCTTCGACAAGGTCGAGCTGCCGCCGGCGCGCATCCTCGGCAAAGTCGGGCAGGGCTACGAGCTGACGAAGGACTGGTTCGTCGATGCGCGGCTCGAGATAGCGGCCCATTGCCTCGGCGCGGCGATCCGCGCGACCGGGATCGCGAACGACTTCGCCGCGAAGCGCGTGCAGTTCGGCAAGCCGATCCGCGATTTCCAGGCGATCGAGTTCATGCTGGCCGACA
>CAZMUZ010000147.1:0-8065 GCA_964569315.1 uncultured Rhodospirillaceae bacterium
CGGTCAGGCGGCGCCCATATAGCGCGGCAACCAGCCCTCGTTGATCTCGCTCAGTTCTGCCACGGATATGGCCTCCCCGCCGGGGAGAGTCAACGAGGTGCCGCCGGTGCGGCCGACGGTCGCCGCCGGCACGCCGGCCGATTTCGCGCGGTCCAGTATATCGGCAGCCTTGCCCGCAGCTAGAGACACGAGATAGCGCCCTTGATCCTCGCCGAACAACCATCCTGCCATCGGGGTTACTTTGCCGTCCGGCATCTCGAGGGTCGCGCCCATGCGTCCGGCCATCGCCATTTCGGCGAGCGCGACAAGCAGTCCCCCGTCCGAGAGATCGTGACAGGCGCTGACGGCACCCTCGCGGATGAGGCCGCGCACGAAATCGCCATGGCGCCGCTCGGCGGCGAGATCGACCGGCGGCGGCGGACCTTCTTCGCGCCCGGCGATCTCGCGGAGATAGAGCGACTGTCCGAGATGGCCCGCGGTCGCGCCGAAAAGCACCAGCCTGTCGCCTTCCTGCTTCAAGGCGAGCGAAGCGGACCGCGCGACATCGTCCAGCAGCCCAACCCCGCCGATGGCGGGGGTCGGCAGGATGCCCTTGCCGTTCGTCTCGTTGTAGAGCGAGACGTTGCCGGACACGACCGGGTAGTCGAGCGCGACGCAGGCCTGTCGCATGCCCTCGATGCAGCCCGCGAACTGGCCCATGATCTCCGGCCGTTCCGGATTGCCGAAATTCATGTTGTCGGTGATCGCGATCGGCAGGGCGCCCACGGCCGTCAGGTTGCGCCAGTTCTCCGCCACAGCCTGCATGCCGCCGCGCTCGGGATCGGCCGCGCAGTAGCGGGGCGTGCAGTCGGAAGCGAGCGCGAGGCCCTTCGGCCCGTCGCCGAGGCGGATCACCGCCGCATCGCCGCCCGGGCGCTGCAGCGTATTGCCCATGATCAGGTGGTCGTACTGCTCCCAGACCCAGCGCTTGCTGGCGAGGTCCGGGCAGCCGATGAGCCGCCGCAACGCCTCGATCGGCGAGACCGCCGGCAGGCTCTTCGTATCGATATCCGCCTGTTTCGGCGTGGGCGCGGTCGGCCGATCATAGACCGGCGCCTGGGAGACCAGCGGCTCGACCGGCATGTCGGCGGCGATCTTGCCGTCCATGGTAAGCACCAGGCGGCCGCTGTCGGTGAGGCGCCCGATCTCCGCGAAATCCAGCTCCCACTTGTCGAAGATCGCCCGCGCCCGGTCGCGCGCCTCCGGCTTCAGGATCAGGAGCATCCGCTCCTGGCTCTCGGAGAGCATGATCTCGTATGGCGTCATGGCGCTCTCGCGCACCGGCACCTTGTCGAGCGCAAGCTCGATGCCGAGCCCGCCCTTCGAGCTCATCTCGACGGAGGAGGAGGTAAGGCCGGCGGCGCCCATGTCCTGGATCGCGACGATCGCATCCGTCGCCATCAGCTCGATGCAGGCTTCCAGCAGCAGCTTCTCGGTGAAGGGATCGCCGACCTGCACGGTCGGGCGCTTCTCCTCGGAATCGTCGGAGAATTCGGCCGAGGCCATGGTCGCGCCGTGAATGCCGTCGCGACCGGTCTTGGCGCCGACATAGATCACCGGATTGCCGACGCCGGCGGCGCGTGAATAGAAGATCCGCGCGGCGTCGGCGAGACCCACGGTCATCGCATTGACCAGGATGTTGCCGTTGTAGGAGGGGTGGAAATTCACCTCGCCCCCCACCGTCGGCACGCCCATGCAGTTGCCGTAGCCGCCGATGCCGGCGACGACACCGGCCACGAGATGCCGGGTCTTCGCATCGTCCGGGCTGCCGAAGCGGAGCGCGTTCAGGTTCGCGATCGGCCGCGCCCCCATGGTGAAGACGTCGCGCATGATGCCGCCGACGCCGGTCGCCGCCCCCTGATAGGGCTCGATGAAGGAGGGGTGGTTGTGGCTCTCCATCTTGAAGACCACGGCCTGCCCGTCGCCGATATCGACCACGCCGGCGTTCTCGCCCGGCCCCTGGATGACGCGCGGGCCGGTGGTGGGCAGCTTCTTCAGCCAGACCTTCGAGGATTTGTAGGAGCAATGCTCGCTCCACATGACCGAGAAGATGCCGAGCTCGGTGCGGTTCGGCATCCGGCCCATGATCGCGACGGCGCGGTCATATTCCTCGTCCGTCAGCCCCATCAGGTCGGCCGGCCGCGAGGCCTCCGCCGCGCCCTTCGTCCGGCCGGTCACGACAGCGCCTCCGCGATCCCCTTGAAGAGCCCGCGCCCGTCGGTCGATCCGAGCAGGCTGTCGATCGCGTTCTCCGGATGCGGCATCAGCCCCAGTACCGTCTTGGTCTCGTTGAAGATGCCGGCGATGTGGCGCGCCGATCCGTTCGGGTTCGCAGCCTCGTCGAGCGTTCCGTCCGGCGCGCAATAGCGGAAGGCGACGCGGCCGCTCTGCTCCAGCCGGTCCAGCGTCTCCGCATCGGCGAAGTAGTTGCCTTCGTGATGGGCGACAGGGACGCTCAGCACCTGGCCGGCTTCATAGCCCTGGGTGAAGAGGCTCTGGCTCGTCTCGACGCGAAGATTGACGTTGCGGCAGACGAATTTGAGGCCGGCATTGCGCATCAGCACGCCCGGCAGCAGCCCCGCCTCGGTGATGATCTGGAAGCCGTTGCAGATGCCGAGAACCGCCATGCCCTTGACCGCGCGCGCCTTGACCTCGCGCAGGACGGGAGAGTGCGCGGCGATGGCGCCGCAGCGGAGATAGTCGCCATAGGAGAAGCCGCCCGGCACGATCGCCAGGTCGACCTTCGGCAGCTCGCTGTCGCGGTGCCAGACCATGACGGGGTCGCGGCCGGTGATCTCGGCGATTGCGCGCGCCGCATCGCCCTCGCGGTTCGATCCGGGAAATACGACGATGGCAGTCTTCACGGCAGGTCGTCTCAGTCCGCGATGTCGATGGCGTAGTTCTCGATGACGGTATTGGCGAGCAGCTTCTGGCACATGGCGTCCAGGTTCGCGCGCGCCTTCGCCCTGTCGGTTTCGGCGAGCTCGATCTCGATGAACTTGCCCTGGCGCACGTCCTTCACGCCGTCGAAGCCCATGACGCCGAGCGCATGCTGGATCGCGCGCCCCTGCGGGTCGAGAACGCCGGATTTCAGCGTTACGTGAACCTTGGCCTTCATGCCTGCCGCCACCGCTCCCTCGAGACTATTGCAGCGTTTCCGGGCCCTTGAGGTCGCGCGGGCCGCCCTCGGGCAGGATCCCGAGCCGGCGCGCCACTTCCTGATAGGCTTCCGCGACCCCGCCGAGATCGCGGCGGAAACGGTCCTTGTCGAGCTTCTCGTTGGTCTTGATGTCCCAGAGCCGCGCGGAATCGGGGCTGATCTCGTCCGCCAGCACGATCCGCATCTCCTCGTTCTCGTAGTGCCGGCCGAACTCGATCTTGAAATCGACCAGACGCAGGCCGACGCCGAGGAAAAGCCCGGAGAGGAAATCGTTGATCCGGAGCGCAAGCGCCAGCATGTCGTCGAGGTCCTGCGGCGTCGCCCAGCCGAAGGCGGTGATGTGCTCTTCGGTCACCATCGGATCGCCGAGCTCGTCCGACTTGTAGTAGAACTCGACGATCGAGCGCGGCAGGGTGGTGCCTTCCGCGACGCCGAAGCGCTGCGACAGCGATCCGGCGGCGACATTGCGGATCACCACCTCGATCGGGATGATCTCGACCTCGCGCACGAGCTGCTCGCGCATGTTGAGGCGCCGCACGAAATGCGTCGGCACGCCGACTTCGCCGAGCCGCATCATCAGATATTCCGAGATGCGGTTGTTGAGCACGCCCTTGCCGGTGATCGTGCCCTTCTTCTGGTTGTTGAAGGCGGTCGCATCGTCCTTGAAATACTGCACCAGGGTTCCCGGCTCCGGGCCTTCGTACAGGATCTTGGCCTTGCCCTCGTAAATGCGTCGGCGCCGCGACATGGGCGGAACTCCCGGACGGAAAGGAGAGGACGGGTCCGCGCGCGAAGCGCGCTTGCGGGACTCCGGCCGCAAAGTGGCGTGCCTCTATAGCAGGCGCGCCAGGGCCTGACAATGACAGCGGGCCTCGCGACTAAGTCTCTAGACCGACAAAGGAATTTGCCGCAAATGGCGTGCTCGCCGCGAGCCAGACGGGAGGTCGTTCGAGGCCCGGGCGCGGCAGGGCGATGAGCGCGCTCGAGAGCGTCCCGAAACCCTTCTCGGGTCCGATGTTCATCGTGTCGTAGGGCCCGCCGCCGGGCGCGATCTCGCGACTCGCGAGAAGCTCGGCCCAGCCCCGCCAGTCGCCGGTTTCCGGATCGGGAACGGGCGCCGCCTCGAACCGCGGCAGGAACGCGGCGATGCGCTTGCTGTTGGCGGTGTCGTTGCGGTCATGCGCCGTCAGCATCGAAAGGCCCGGCGGCAGCTTCTCGACCTCGACCCAGCCTTCGCGGATCCCGAGGTTGCGCAGCCAGTAAACGTCGCGATTGTCGGCGATCGCCATGTTGAAGGGCCGGTAGGCGCCGGGATCGAGCGCGGCGAGCGCTTCCGCCGCATCCGCCGCATCGGCATGGTCGAGGGCTTCCAGCACCAGCTCGCCGCGGCTGCGCTTGCCGGGGGCGGGGCCGAGGCTGCTGCTGCGGTTCATGATGCCGGCGACCACGCCCTGGTCGTTCATGCCGAGCCAGCTCCCGCCGGCGAGCCGGTCGCGCCCGGCCACGACCTGCGGGCGATCCGGCCAATGACGCCCCGGCGGATCCCAGGGGCGGTCGGCCATCTCGTCGCGGTTCGCCCCGATCAGGACCGGCCAGTCATGGGTCGGCCGGTAGAGAATCACGATGCTGCACATGGCCGGACGGCAATGGCAGGTTGCGGCGTGGCTGGCAAGGCCCGACGGCCGGTCCCGGGTCTATGGGCTTGACGGCTCCGCCGGTTCGGGCCATGTCCAGTCTGGTTTCGCCACAGCAGGACCGGGGAGCAGAATGGCCAGCTTCGATGATCGCCAGAAGGGCTTCGAGAACAAGTACAAGCACGACAAGGAATTGCAGTTCAAGGTCGGCGCGCGCCGTAACAAGCTCCTGGGGCTGTGGGCGGCGGGCGAAATGAACCTGCCCGCGGCGGAACACGACGCCTATGCGAAAGCGGTCGTGATGTCGGATTTCGAGAAGCCCGGCGACGATGACGTGCTGCAGAAGCTCCTCGGCGACTTCAAGGCCAAGGGGATCGAGATGAGCGAGCATCGCCTGCGCAAGCAGATGGACGCATTCCTCGCGGTCGCTCGCGAGCAACTCATGACCGAGACGAAGTAACGGCCTGCCGCCGCACCGGCGAGACGCGCCGGTGCCGGGGCGCCGGCGCCCGCGCGTTCGGCCGCGGGACAGGGGATGAAAGGGAGGGCGGCGCCGCGGGCGTCGCTTCCGCATGTCGCACGGCCGCTACCGGCTTCTCCTCGCGGTGATCTTCCTCCTGCTGTGGGTCGCGCTGGCGATCGCGCCCAGCGACCGGCATGACTGGATGCTGGAGAACGTGCTGGTGCTGAGCTTCGCGGCGGTCGCGATCGTATCGGCGCGCTGGATTCCGCTGTCGCGCATCTCCTACACCCTGATCTTCGTCTTTCTCTGCCTGCACCAGATCGGCGCGCACTACACCTACTCCGAAGTGCCTTACGACGAATGGTCGCAACGCTTCCTCGGCTTCAGCCTCGACGGGGCGCTGGGCTGGGAGCGCAACAACTTCGACCGGGTCGTGCATTTCGCCTATGGGCTGCTGCTCGCCTATCCCATGCGCGAGCTCTTCCTTCGCGTGGCCGACGCGCGCGGCTTCTGGGGCTATTTCCTGCCGCTCGACCTCACCATGTCCACCTCGATGCTGTTCGAGCTGATCGAGTGGGGTGCGGCCGAGATCTTCGGCGGCGAGCTGGGTGCTGCCTATCTCGGGACCCAGGGCGACGAATGGGATGCCCATGCCGACATGGCGCTGGCGAGCCTCGGCGCGCTCGTCGCCATGTTGATCGTCGCCGCCATCAACGGCGCCCTGCAGCGCGATTTTGCCCGCGAATGGGCCGAGAGCCTGCGCCTCAAGCATCGCCGCCCCCTCGGCGAAGATGCGATCGCGCGCATGGTCCGGGGCCAGGACGCCCGCTGAGGCGCGCGGGCCTGCTCCCGATACACGAACCCTCATCCCGACAACAGATCCTCATCCTGAGCCTGTCGAAGGATGAGCCTCCATTTCGATCGCATGCTTCGACAGGCTCATGCTTCGACAGGCTCAGCATGAGGATTTTTCTTGGAGGCGATGCGGCGGTGACAGGGCGCGACCACGCCACCCTCGGGCTGACATGAGAGCCCACCGCATCAAAGCGAAGCGCGCTTCCCCGCGATGCACGACTCCTCATCCTGAGCCTGTCGAAGGATGAGCTTCCGGCACAGGCCTCATGCTTCGACAGGCTCGGCATGAGGACTTTCTTTGGGGCGATGCGACGGCTGCGGGGCACACCACGTCACCCTCGGGCTTGACCCGAGGGTCCATCCTGCCGATGTGACGTAACGGGTCAGGCACTCCGGATTCGCGCCGATGCATCGATGCTCGGGTGGCGCCCGAGCATGACGAGGGGCTTGGGACGGTCGCGCGCGAACGCTCGGGGCCGCTCAGCGCTTCCCGAAGACGCGCCTGAAGATCGTCTCGACCTGCCGGGTGTGATAGCCGAGGTCGAAGAGCGCCTCGAGCGCCTTCGGCTTCACATGCCGCGCGATTTCCCGGTCGGCCTTGAGGAGGCCGAGGAAATCCTTCCGCTTCTGCCAGGCTTCCATCGCGTTCCGCTGCACCGCCTGGTAGGCGGCTTCGCGCGCCATGCCGGCCTGGGTCAAGGCGAGCAGCACGCGCTGCGAATGGACGAGCCCGCCGAAGAGCTCGAGGTTGCGCGTCATCGCCGCGGGATAGATCACCAGCTTCTCGACGAGCCCGGCGAGCCGCGCGAGGGCGAAATCGAGCGCGATGGTGGCGTCGGGCGCGATCACCCGCTCGACCGAGCTGTGCGAGATGTCCCGCTCGTGCCAGAGCGCGACGTTCTCCAGCGCGGGCACCACGGCGCCGCGCACCAGCCGCGCGAGGCCGGTGAGATTCTCGGAGAGCACCGGATTGCGCTTGTGCGGCATGGCCGACGAGCCCTTCTGGCCCGGCGAGAAGAACTCCTCGGCCTCGCCGACCTCGCTCCGCTGCAGATGCCGGATCTCGACGGCGAAGTTCTCGATCGAGCCGGCGATCACGCCCAGCACGGCGAAGAACATCGCATGGCGGTCGCGCGGGATGATCTGCGTCGAGACCGGCTCGACCGCGAGCCCGAGCTTCTTCGCCACATGCGCCTCGACCCGCGGGTCGATGTTGGCGAAGGTGCCGACCGCGCCCGAAATGGCGCAGGTCGCGATCTCCGCCCGCGCCGCCCGAAGCCGCCGCTTCGCCCGGTCGAAGGCCGCGTAATGCCCGGCGAGCTTGAGGCCGAAGGTGGTCGGCTCGGCATGGATGCCGTGGCTGCGGCCCATGGTGACGGTGAATTTATGCTCGAAGGCGCGCTTCTTGAGCGCCTTCAGCACCCGGTCGAGATCGGCGAGCAGCAGATCGGCCGCCTGGGCGAGTTGCACCGCGAGGCAGGTATCGAGCACGTCGGAAGAGGTCATCCCCTGATGCACGAACCGCGCCTCCGGCCCGACATGCTCGGCGAGGTTGGTGAGGAAGGCGATCACGTCATGCTTCGTCTCGCGCTCGATCGCGTCGATGCGGTCGATCTCGAACTTGCCCCGCTTCCAGACCGCTTTCGCGGCCGATTTCGGAATGACCCCGAGCGCCGCCTGCGCGTCGCAGGCATGGGCCTCGATCTCGAACCAGATCCGGAAACGGTTCTCCGGCTCCCAGATTCGGGTCATTTCGGGTCGGCTGTAACGGGGGATCATGTCGGGACGCGGGGCCTTTTCGATTCGTGCATCCGAGTATAACCGCCTCGTCCCGAGCCTGTCGAAGGATGAGGGGCCTCTCGAAGGATGCGCGCGCATTCGATTCCTCTCCCCGCCTGCTGGGAGAGGTCAGGC
>CAZMUZ010000148.1:0-7959 GCA_964569315.1 uncultured Rhodospirillaceae bacterium
CGACGATCGCGACCGTCAGCCCGGCCACCATGTCGGCCTTCAGATCGGCCGGCCGATAGCCTTTGCGCAGCAGGGTGACGAGCTTCGGGGTGTAGAGCTCGGTGAAGCTCGGCGGTCGGGTCTGGGCAACCATCGCTCTCCGCTCGCTGTCGCGGCCCGCGCGGCGGGATCGCCGGTTGCGCGGAGGCCCGACGTTCATCGTCGCGGAATGGTCTTGTCTGTCAGCAGAACGGGCGCCGCCGTCCCTCGAGAGCGAGCGGCGCCACAGTCGCGTCGAACATTAAACAGTGTGGAAGTGTAATATCTATGTTGCCGTATGTCCAGCCGGTCCGCGACCCCGGCCTCGTGTCTTGTTTTACCAGGGTTTCCGCGCCGTAGCTGAAGAGCGTCCCCGAGCGCCGGTAACCGGCTCGAGCCGCCAACCAAGGGAGGAGCCATGCATCGACGCGCCGATCTCGTCCGCGAGCTTCGGGCGCTCGGCCTCGCCGGCTGCGCGCTCGTGATGCTGCATGCGAGCCTGCGCCGTCTGGGTCCGGTCGAAGGCGGAGCGTCGGCGATTCTCGATGCGCTGTTCGACGCCATGGCGCCCGGCGCCACCTTGCTGATGACGCTCGGCGCCGATGAGGATCTGCCGTTCGACGCCCTGACGACTCCCGCCGAGAAGGATGTCGGAGCGCTCGCGGAGATTTTCCGGCAACGCGCCGGAACGCGCGTCAACGATCACGCCTCGGCGCGCTTCGCCGCGTCCGGCCCGCGCAGCCTCGTGCTGCTCGAGCCGATGCCGCTGCATGACTATTACGGGCCGGGCTCGGTGCTCTCGCGCTTCGCGGCGTGGGGCGGGTCGGTCTTGCGTCTCGGTGCCGACCCCGACACGGTCACGCTTACCCACTGGGCCGAGTATCTCGCGGCGGTACCCGGCAAGCGGCGCGTGCGGCGACGTTCGATGCGCGCCGATACCGGGGAGCAATGGATCGAATGCCTCGACGATTCCGACGGGATCAGGGAGTGGCCGCAGGGCGACTATTTTTCGCAGATCCTTCTCGATTTCATTGCGGCGGGAAAGGCGAGGCGGGGGCCGGTGGGGGGCTGCGACGCCGATCTCCTGCCGGCACCGGCGTTCGTGGCGTTCGCGGTGGCGTGGATGGAGAAGCACCTCGCCTGACATAGTCGCTGTCGTCGCCGGACTCCCGCGAAAGACATAGAGACGGCGCGCCGCAGAGAAAGAAGCTGGAAACCGTCGGGGGATCGGCCCTCGCGCATCCGTCATGGGTCCCGGATATCCAGTGCTGCGAGGGCGCCGGAAACTGCACCACGACGATTGACCGCGGACACGACCCCGAATCGCCGATGGCACGGGGCGGCAGGTGCCGCCCCGTGCCATCGGACGTGGCTAAGCGCGCATGGAGTCGAGCTGTTCGTGCTTCGTCACCACCTCTTGCGCCTTGGCATAGCTTTCGATCAGCAGGGCATAGGGCGGGAAGACCTTGGTATAGACCTCGGCCCATTGCTGCGCGTCGTCCCGATGCCAGGTCTTCTGCAGCTCCGAGGCAACCGCCGCGGTATCCATCGGCACGACGCCTGCCTGCAGGATGCGGGCGAGCGTAATCTCCTGCGCCATCTTCGAATAGGTACCGGAAGCGTCGATCACGGCAAAGACCTTGTAGCCTTCATGCACGGCGGCGATCGCCGGGAACGCCATGCAGACGCTGGTGATGGTGCCGGCGATGATCAGGGTCTTGCGGCCGGTCGCCTTGACCGCCGCGACGAAGTCCGGATTGTCCCAAGCGTTGATCTCGCCCCGCCGCGCCACGTATTTGGCGTGCGGGGCGTTCGCATGGATCTCGGGGATCAGCGGCCCGTTCGGGCCCTGCGGCACCGAGGCCGTGGTGATCACCGGAATCTTGCAGAGCGAGGCCATCTTGGCGAGCGCGGCCGCGCGAGCCCGCAATTCCGGCATCGGCATGTCGCCCACGGTCTGGAACAGCCCGCTCTGGTGATCGATCAGCAGCATCGCCGCGTCATCGACATCGATGGTCGGCTTGCCGTCTCCGAAGTTCGCGACGTTGTTGAAGACATGCATGATTGATCCTCCCTGTCTGGGTTGCGTCCCCGGCACGGCGCGGATGCGCCGGTGCCGCTCGATATCAGTGCGCGGACGTCGCGGCCTCGATCCTTCCGAAGCGGCCGCTCTGGAAATCGGCCATGGCCTGCCGGATTTCCTCTTGCGTGTTCATGACGAACGGCCCGTGCATCACGACCGGCTCGTCGATCGGCTCGCCGCTCAGGATCAGGAGCGAGGCGTCGCCGTTCGCTTCCAGCGCGATCTCGCCCCCCTCGCGATCGAGCAGCACGAACTGCGCTTCCCGTGCGATGGCGTCGCCGTTCACCTGCACCGTGCCTTTCAGCACGACGACGGCGACGGTGCGGCCTTCGGGCAGCGTGAACGAAGCCGTTCCGCCCTGGCGCAGCCGCATGTCCCACAGATCGATCGGCGTGAAAGTGCGCGCCGGACCGCGATGGCCGTCGTAGTCGCCGGCGATCACCCGCAGCGTACCGGCGCCATCCGGCAACGCCACCGCCGGAATCTCGCGGTCGAGCAGCGTCTGGTAGCCCGGATCGACATTCTTGTCCTTCGCCGGCAGGTTAACCCAGAGCTGGACCATCTCGAGCGTGCCACCCTTGCGGGTGAACGCCTGCGAATGGAACTCCTCATGCAGGATACCGCCAGCGGCCGTCATCCATTGCACGTCGCCCCGACCGATGATGCCGCCCTTGCCGGTCGAATCCCGATGCTCGACCTCGCCGCGATAGACGATGGTGACGGTCTCGAACCCGCGATGCGGATGCACGCCGACGCCGCGCGGCTTGTCCGCCGGCGGGAAGTCAGCCGGCCCGGCATAGTCCAGGAGCAGAAACGGGCTGACATGCGCGCCGTGGCTCGCATGCGAGAACAGCGAGCGCACCGGGAATCCGTCTCCCACCCAGTGCGGCCTGGGGGCGCTGTAGACCCCGAGAATCTTTCTCATGATGCTTCTCCCTCCTGCCTTGCCCCACGAGGGGCATCGGCGTCATCAGAGACATAGAGGCAAGACAAAGATGGCGGAAGCACGCCATATCGCGTTACTGTGTCCTAAAAATAGGACAATAATGCCATGCAAGATCTCAACGATCTCAGATACTTCGTCGATGTCGTGGAGCAGAACGGCTTCGCTGCCGCGGCCCGCAAGCTCGGCATGCCGCGCTCCCGGCTCAGCCGCCGCATCGGCATGCTGGAAGAGCGTCTGGGGGTCCGGCTGATCCAGCGCTCGACCCGGCGTTTCGCCGTCACCGAGATCGGCCGGGAATATTACCGCCACTGCGTGGCGATGGCGGTGGAGGCGGATGCGGCGCAGGACCTCATCGACAGGACGCGGTCCGAGCCGCAAGGCACCGTGCGCGTAAGCTGTCCGTCGTCGGTGATCTATTTCCAGGTCGGCGAGATGATCGCCCGTTTCATGGCGCAATGCCCCAAGGTCGAGGTCCTGCTGGAGAGCACCAACCGGCGCGTCGATGTGATCCGCGAGGGTTTCGACATTGCGCTCCGGATTCGCTTCCCGCCGATCGAGGACAGCGACCTCGTGATCCGAAAGCTCGCGGAGAGTCCCCAGCGGCTGGTCGCGAGTCCGTCCGCTCTGAAGGCGTTTCCCCGTCCTCTTCTTCCGACCGATCTGGCAGCGCTGCCGAGCCTTGCATGGGATCCCGCGAAACTCGACCACGAATGGCGCCTCGACGGACTCGATGGCGCGACGGCCACGGTCCGTCACAAGCCCCGCTTCGTCACCGAAGACATGGTGGCTTTGCGACTGGCGGCGTTACGCGGCGTCGGCGTCTGCCAGTTTCCGACCTTCGTTGTGCAGGAGGATGTCGCGGCCGGCAGATTGATCGATATTCTTCCGGAATGGACGCCGAAAGCCGGCATCATTCATGCCGTGTTTCCGACACGGCGTGGGCTGCTTCCATCGGTGCGGGCGCTTCTGGATTTTCTTGCGCGGGAGTATGCCGAGCTCGGGCGAGCGGGCGAGGCTACGTTCCGCCCCTGATCGGCGTTACCGTTCGATCTCGGTAATGTCTGGGCGCCGCATGCCGCGGACCGCTGCCCCTGCTAGGATGAGGACCATCGCCAGGCGTCGCGGCTCGCAGGCGTGTCGTTCGACAGGCTAGGATTCGCCTGGATGCGACGATCGCTATCGCCCGCTGCGGAAGAACGACGCCTCCCCGCCCGCGGCCGGCAATCGCAGGGACAGTGCCGTTCGTTGTAACCGTTCCGACCGCTTGATTTCAGAGGAGACGCAGCATGGACCGAGTCACGGGCGGTTGCCTGTGCGGCAATGTCCGAATTGTGGCGGCGGGACCGCCATACCGGGTCGGCCTTTGTCATTGCCTCGATTGCCGCAAGCATCATGGGGCCCTTTTCCACGCTTCCGCGGTGTTCCCGCAGGAGGCGGTGACGATCGACGGCGAAACACGCGACTATGCCGGGCGGTTTTTCTGCCCCCGTTGCGGCTCGCCCGTTTTCGCTCGCACCGCCGACGAGATCGAAGTGAATCTGGGATCCCTGGACGAGCCTGACCGGCTGAAGCCGACCTACGAACTCTGGACCGTCCGTCGCGAGTCCTGGTTGCCGCCGTTTCCGCTCGCAAGACGATACGAGCGCGATCGCGACGCCGCGGGGCGCTCCGAGGAATAGGCGGAACGGCCAGGGAAGCTAGAGCGGGCACTCCGATGGCATCGCTGTGCCCATTGATCTCCAGGATCATGGTTGGCGCAGCGGGTGGTTGCCGGTCTTGATGCGATGGCTGCAATGCCTGCAGGGGTTGTGATGGCAGTCGTCATTCGAGCGGCACGTGACGAGGACAGGGATAGCCTCGGAGCCCTTAAGCTGCGGTCTTCGCTGGCTTGGGGAGATCATATCGAAGAGCTGCAAGCGCTTCCGGAAGCGAGGGAGGTTCCGGCCATGCACTTGCCACATGTCATCGTCGCGGAGTTCGTCGGGGAGGTTGTGGGCTTCGCAACCGTCCTCCCTGGCAAGGGCGCTATTCAGGCCGGGCTGGAGGATCTGTTCGTCGCGCCCGAGCTTTGGCGAAGGGGGATAGGTCGATCGCTGCTCGCCGAAGCCGAGCGCCGCGCCGCCGCGCTCGGCGCACGATCGCTACATGTCGTAGCCGGCGAGCGGGCTCGTCCATTCTACGAGGCTGCCGGATATCGGTTCGCGGGGACGATCGCGACAGATCTTGCGCCCGCGGTCGAACTGCAAAAGGATCTTCCGTAAGCCTGCGACGGCTCGATGCGGGCCCCGCTGTCCAGCGTTGTTCCGGAGTAGCGGGAATTGGCGCACCCGGCGAGATTCGAACTCACGACCTCTGCCTTCGGAGGGCAGGGGATAGATGCTTTCCGGTGTTTCCGCAGATTTTCCCGCCGTTACTTCGGCCTTGCAAATGGCCGAGTTCTGCCCGAAAAGTAAGGCAGAGGATGCGCCGGAAAATTCCCTGACTTACCGCCGGCTGCTTCCGCAGTGCTTCCGCAGCGGTGCCGGCAATGCCCAAGCTCACAAAACGAACGGTCGATGCCGCTGCACCTTCGGGTCGCGACTGGTTCCTGTGGGACGATGAGCTGCCCGGCTTCGGGCTCAGGATATTCGCCAGTGGGCGGAAGTCTTACCTCGTCCAGTATCGAGCCCTAGGGCGGAGCCGGAGGGTCACGATAGCCGCACACGGCGCCCTGACACCGGATGAAGCCCGCAAGGAAGCGAAGGCGATCCTGGGCAGCGTGGCGAAAGGTGGAAATCCTGCTGAAGTCCGGGCGAGGAATCGAGAGGCTATTACCGTAGCCGAGCTGTGCCGGCTCTATCTCGATGCCGCCGAGGATGGGCTGATACTGGGAAAGGGCGGCCGCCCGAAGAAAGCCAGCACACTGGCGACCGATCGCGGTCGCATCGAACGCCATATCCGGCCTTTGCTCGGCACCCGGCGTTTGGCCGATTTGACCAAAGCCGATGTAACGAAATTCATGCGCGACATCGCGCGCGGCGCGACCAAGAGCGACATCAAGACCAAGAAGAGGGGGAGGGCAATAGTCCGCGGCGGACGAGGAACTGCCACCCGGACGGTCGGTCTCCTGGGCGGCATCCTGTCATTCGCCGCCTCCGAAGGGCTCCTCACAGGGAACCCGGTGTCGGGCGTAAAGCGCTTCGCAGATGGCAAGCGGCGCGTGGTTCTGACGGCCGAGCAGTATCGGGACCTGGGAAAGGCCCTGGAGAAAGCGGAAAGGGAAGGCGAGAACTGGAAGGCCATCGCCGCCGTGCGACTGATTGCGTTCACGGGATGCCGCAAGGAAGAGATCGAGGCATTGCTGAGGACTGCCCCGGATGAACCGCGCGGCTGCTTCCGTTTCATCGATTCCAAGGAAGGTGAGGGCGTTCGTCCTATAGGGAAGCCGGCCTTCGATGTGCTGAGAAAGCTGCCGAAGGACAGGGAAGGGTCTTACGTGCTTCCTGGCGATCGGAGGGACGGGTTCTATACGGGTCTTCCGAAAGCATGGCTGCGCATTCGCTCACGGAGCAAGTTGCTCGGTCGCCTGACGCTTCATGGCCTTCGCCATGCTTATACCAGCACAGCCAATGGCCTTGGTTACACCGAGGCAACGCGCGCCGCGCTCGTGGGTCACAGCGGCTCGGGGAGCCAGACCGGCGACTACACCCATCACATTGATAGTGTGCTTGTCGCCGTTGCCAATCGTGTAGCTGGGACCATTCACGCCATGATGAGTGGACGGGAGGCAAAAATCTTGCCTCTCCGGCGCCGAGCGAAGGCGCAATGATGACCGGCTATGACCCAACCTGGACTCTTGCAGAAAGTTGGGAAATCAAAGATGCAGCGTGGCTATGGTGCGGATACTCGCCACTAGTCGATTTTGACGACCTTGCTGAGGCGCAGCAGGATCAAATCTCGGCAACCATCAAAATGCTCTGCGCCGCCGCTCACGCAGGAAAGCTTATGCCGAATGGGGAACTCAAGGGGCGCCCGACCGCAAGCCTTCGATATGCCACCGTATCGCGCGATGCCCTGCGGTCCTATGCCAAGTCGATAGGACAAGCGCCAGCATTTCTCTTTGACACATTGATGCCAGAAACAACGCCGACATGGACGCTGGACGATAACCCGAATCGTGGTGGTCGGCCGCGTGAATACGACTGGGATGCCTTCACAATCGAGATCATCCGCATCGCCAATACCCCTGATGGTCTTCCTGAGCGACAAGCCGAGTTAATCAACCAACTCTCCCAGTGGTGCGAAAATGAGTGGAGGAAACAGCCTGCGATGAGCGCAATCAAGGCGCGCGTCTCTGCGATTTACAACGCTGTTAAACCAAGGCCAGAAACTCTCTAAGAGGAGCGGACCCTAGTTTCTGGCCTTTCTGGCCGACAAACTCATTCTCATCACCGCAAGTTTCTCTCGCGAGCCGGCGCTGTCCGGCTTTTTACAG
Source organism: uncultured Rhodospirillaceae bacterium (assembly GCA_964569315.1). Lineage (GTDB taxonomy): Bacteria > Pseudomonadota > Alphaproteobacteria > Dongiales > Dongiaceae > CADEFF01. The sequence continues at coordinate 7,522 of CAZMUZ010000148.1, forward strand.
CGAGAGACAGATGGAAATTCAGCAACTGGAGCCCGGTCTTGATCGGAAGGCCGCGGCTGCCTTCCTCAAGAATCAGGGCTATCCAGTCGAACCCACCACGCTCGCGAAGCTGGCCAGCGTCGGCGGCGGACCCGTGTTCGAAAAATTTGGACGGAAGCCGCTCTATACGAAACCAAACTTGATCGCTTGGGTGCGTTCGAAGCTGTCCGGACCGCTCCGTTCGACCAGCGATTCGCCTGCCGACCAACCTCCGCAGGCGGCATGAACCATGGCCCAGAAAAGCAGAAGGGCGGCCCTGCCGGGGGCCGCCACTTCCAGAAGCATCATCGTCGCTGAATGCTTGGAAGATAGCACCACCGCTCCGAACGTCAACAGCCTCGCCGCTCGCCTAATTGGTAAACGATATCGGTTGCGCCCATTGCAAGCTCGATTGATAGC
>CAZMUZ010000149.1:0-7775 GCA_964569315.1 uncultured Rhodospirillaceae bacterium
CAGCTGACGCCGGCCCGCCGGCCGGCCCAGGATGATGCCCGGCAGCGCGAAGAGGCAGGTCGGGGTGACGCCGGCCGCGACGCCGTAGCCGATCAGCAGGGCGATGCCGAACCCCGCATCGTCGGAGAGCGGCGTCAGCCACCAGACGAGCGCCTGGAGCGCGGTGCCCGCTGCCAGCAAGGGCGCCACCGGCACGCCGCGCCGCAGCGCCTCGCCGGTCAGCAGGTTGAAGATCAGCAGCACGCCGACCGGGAGCAGATAGCCGAACACGGCGGCGATCGCGCCGAGCGAGCGCGCCTCGACGAGATATTGCGGCAGCCAGGTCATGTAGGCGAAATACTGGCAGGACCACAGCATGAAGATCGCGGCATTGGCGAAGAGCGCGCGGCGCTCGGCATCGGTCGTGGCGCTCGCGCCGACCGCGCCGGCGCCCCGCCCGCCGGCAAGCGTGCCGTTGCGCGCGAGCCGCCGCGACCAGAGATGGACGGCGAAGGTGCCGAGGATCCCCGCATACCAGAGCCATTCCCAGTGACCGATATGGAGCGCCAGCGGCGCCAGCAGCCCCGCCGCGATCTGGCCGATCGGAATCCAGGCGGAGGAGAGCGCGATGGCGAAGGGCCGGTGCCGCGCGCTGGCGCTGGCACCGGCGAGCGCCGGACCGATGATGGCGGCGATCGAGAACGAGACGCCTTCGAGCCCACGCCCGAGCAGCATCGCCGCCGCCGATTGCGGCAGCAGGAGCCCGACGAGATTGCCGGCGATCATGACGGCGGTCGCCCAGGCGAGCGCGTCGGTCATGCCGTGGCGCTCGATCCAGCGCCCGATCGCGATCGAGGCCGCAAGCCCGACCAGCGCGTAGATCGACATGAAGCCGCCCGCCGCCAGCCGGTCGTAGCCGTAGCGCTCGAGCAGCAGCGGCAGCACCGGCGGCAGCTTGAACTGCTGGAAGGCGGCAAGCGCGGCGAGGCTCACCCCGAAGGCGACGCCGGCCCAGTTCGTGCCCCGCTCGGTCATGCGCGCATCGTCCGGGAACCCTATCGCCGCCGCCGGCGAAGTGTTACCCCGCGGCCGGCGTACGAGCAACGTTCCTGCGGCGAATCGGGAGGTTTCCCGCCGGAAGTTGCCGCCTCTGCCCTGCGCCGTTTCGGCTTGTCGCCTCGGGTCGTTTCTGTTTGGGTAAGGCGGGGCGGGGGTTCAGGACAGTCGAAACGAGGTCGAGGCGGCAGCGTGGCCGAGCAGAAGAGCCTTTCCGTCCGATTCTGGGGTGTGCGCGGCAGCATCGCCTGCGCCGGCCACGCCTATGAACGCTATGGCGGCAATACCTCCTGCATCGAGGTGCTCTGCGGCGACGAGCGCATCGTGTTCGACGCCGGCACGGGCTTGCGCGCGCTGGGCGCCACCCTGAAGGCGGCCGAGCCGCTCACGCTCGATCTCTTCCTCACCCACAGCCATCTCGATCACGTCGTCGGCATTCCGTTCTTCAGTTGCCTTTTCAACCCGGAAAACCGCGTCCGGCTCTGGGCCGGCCACCTGCTGCCGGACCACACCCTCAAGGAAGTGATCTCGATGGTGATGGCGGACCCGCTCTTCCCGGTGCCGCCGGCGATCTTCACCGCGCGCACCGAGTTTCTCGATTTTACCGCGGGCGAGACCCTGGCGCCGAAGCCGGGCGTCACGCTCCGCACCGCGCCGCTCAACCATCCGAACGGCGCCACCGGCTACCGGATCGAGTTCGCCGGCAAGTCGATCTGCTACGTCACCGACACCGAGCATCGCGCCGACGGCATCGACCGGACGATCGTCGATCTCGTCCGCGATACCGACATCCTGATCTACGATGCGACCTATACGGACGCCGAGTATCCGAAGTTCGCCGGCTGGGGCCATTCGACCTGGCAGGAAGGCGTGCGCATCGCCGATGCCGCGAAGGTCGGCCAGCTCGTGCTCTTCCATCACGACCCCAGCCACGACGACATCTTCATGGACGGGGTAGCCGCCGCGGCGGCCGCGGCGCGCCCGGGCACGATCGCCGCGCGCGAAGGCCTGACGCTCACCCCGTGACGCTCGGCCGCCGCGCGCGCGCATTCCGCCGGCGGCTGGGGCTCGGCCTTCCCACCGTTCTCGGCCTCGCGCGGCGCGGCTTCTTCATTCCCTATCGCCATGCCGGTACCGTGACGGCGACGGATCGCGCGGAGCCCTATCCCGCGGTCGCTTCCCTCTTCGCGGCGGAGAGTTCGGCCATGGCGGCTTTGCTCGATCGCCTCGGCGAGTTCGCCGGGCGGTTCGACGCCCTCGCGGCTGGCGCCGCCGACAGCGCCGCGCGGTTCGACCAGGACTGGTTCCCCCGGCTCGATGCCGCGATGGCCTATGGCCTCCTGCGTTGGCGCCGGCCGCAGCGGATCGTGGAGGTGGGATCGGGCCATTCGACGCGCTTCCTCGCGGCCGCCATCGCCGATGGCGGGTTCGATTGCCGCCTGATCGCGATCGATCCCGCGCCGCGCGCCGATCTCGCGCGGCTGCCGATCCAGCAACTGCGCGCCCTGGTGCCGGGCTGCGGCCCGGCGCCCTTCGCGGCGCTTGGCGCCGGCGACCTGCTCTCGATCGATTCGAGCCATGTTCTGATGCCCGGCACCGACGTGGATTTCCTGCTGACCACGGTGCTGCCGCGGCTTGAGCCCGGCACGCTCGTCCATATCCACGACATGTTCCTGCCGGACGATTATCCGGCCGCGTGGGGCTGGCGCGGCTATAACGAGCAGTCGGGCGTGGCAGCAATGCTGGCGGGCGGCGGCTGGCGGCCGCTCTTCTCGAGCCGCTGGGCGGTCACGCGCATGGGCGCAGAGGTCGCACGCAGCGCGGCCGGCCGGCTGCCGCTCCTTTCGGGGGCGCTGGAATCGAGCCTCTGGCTCGAGCGCCGCGGTTGACGACCGGCCCTACTTGTAGGGATCGGCCGCGTCGCGGAGCCCGTCGCCGAGGAAATTGAAGGCGAGCACCACGAGAATCACCGGCAGCACCGGGAACATCAGCCAGGGATAGAGCGCCACCACGTTGATGTTCTGCGCCTCGTTCAGCAGCACGCCCCAGCTCGTGACCGGCGGCCGGAGGCCGAGGCCGAGGAACGAGAGCGCCGTCTCGCCGAGGATCATCGACGGCACGGCAAGCGTCGCCGACGCGATCAGGTGGCTCATGAAGCTCGGCATCAGATGCCGCCAGATGATGCGCCGCGGCCGCGCCCCCATGAGCTCGGCGGCGAGCGCGAAATCCTCCTCGCGCAACGCCAGCAGCTTCGACCGGACGGCGCGGGCGAGCCCGGTCCAGTCGAGCAGGCCGAGGATGATGGTGATGCCGAAATAAACCAGGATCGGGCTCCAGGTCACCGGCATGATGGCGGAGAGCGCCAGCCAGAGCGGCACATGCGGCACCGACCGCACCACCTCGATGAGCCGCTGCGAGACGCCGTCGATCCAGCCGCCGTAATAGCCGGCAGCGCCGCCGATGGTGAGGCCGAGCAGGAAGCTCACCGCGACGCCGAGGAAGCCGATGGTGAGCGAGATCCGCGCGCCATAGACGATCCGCGACAGGAGATCGCGGCCCAGCCGGTCGGTGCCGAGCAGGAAGAGCGTGCCGCCCTCGCTCGCGCAGGCGAGATGGATGTCGGTGTCGAACAGGCCCCAGAAGCGATAGGAATCGCCGCGGCAGAAGAAGCGGATCGGCAGCGGCTTCTCGGTCTTCTCGGTATATTCGCGTTTCAGGTTCTCGAGATTGAGGTGGTAGTCAAGCCCGTAGACGAACGGCCCGACGAACTCGCCCTTGTGGAAGAAATGCACGGCCTGCGGCGGCGCATAGATGAAATCCACATGCCGGCTGTGCAGGTTGTAGGGCGCCAGGAACTCCGAGATGGCGATGCTGAGATAGAGCAGCAGCAGGAAGCCGCCGGAGATCACCGCGAGCTTGTGGCGGCGGAACTTCCACCACATCATCCGCCATTGCGAGGCGAGGTAGTAGCGCTCCTGCTCCGTCGTCATCCGCTCGACCGACATCGGGTCGAAGGGATCGGGCGAAACCTCGTGCGCGATCGGCTTGTAGGGCGCGGGTTCGCGAAGGATGTCGGTCATTTCGCCGCTCCCCCGCCGAGGCGGATGCGCGGATCGAGCACCGCAAGCGCGAGATCGGAGAGGAACATCCCGATCACGGTCAGCAGTGCCAGGAACATCAGGAACGAACCCGCGAGATACATGTCCTGGCTGCGCAGCGCATCGAGCAGCATCGGCCCCGTGGTCGGCAGCGACAGCACGACCGAGACGATCACCGCGCCCGAGACGACCTCGGGCAGCAGGCTGCCGATATCGGCGATGAAGGGGTTGAGCGCCATGCGCAGCGGGTATTTCCAGAGCAGCTTGCCCGGCGAGAGCCCCTTGGCGCGGCCGGTCACCACATATTGCTTCTGCAGCTCGTCCAACAGGTTGGCGCGCAGCCGGCGGATCATCCCGGCGGTGCCGCTGGTGCCGATGACGATCACCGGAACCCAGAGATGCTCGAGGATCGAGCCGACCTTGGCCCAGCTCCAGGGCTGGTCGATATATTCGGGATCCATCAGCCCGCCGATCGAGGTGCCGAAATAGACGTTGGCGAGATAGAGCAGCACCAGCGCCAGCAGGAAGCTCGGCGTGGCGAGGCCGAGGAAGCCGACGAAGGTGAGGGCGTAGTCGCCGAGGCTGTATTGCCGGACGGCGGAATAGATCCCGATCGGGAACGACATCAGCCAGATGAAGACGATGGTCGAGGCCGAGACGATCATGGTGAGCCAGAGCCGGTCGCCCACCACCTCGTTCACCGGGAGGTTGTACTCGAAGGAGTAGCCGAGATCGCCCTGCACCAGGTTGCCGATCCAGAGCAGATACTGCTCCACGATGCTGCGGTCGAGCCCGTACTGGTGACGGAGGAAATCGATCTTCGACTGGTCGACCGCCTCGCCCTGGCTCTGCAGCTCGTTGATGTAGGTGGTGAGATAATCGCCCGGCGGCGCCTGGATGATGACGAACACCAGCATGCTGATGAGCAACAGCGTCGGCACCATGACGAAGAGGCGGCGGAGGAGATAGCCGAACATGCGGGGGACGAAGGGGCCTTCCGGTCGGGACGGGGTCAGGGAGCGGCGGCGGCGGCCTGCTGATCGGGCGAGGCGAGCCAGAAGGTGTCGGGTTTGTAGATGCCGAATTGGGCGCCGGGGTCCCAGTTGAAGATGCCGATCTCCGGCAGGTTGCGTAGCTGGTTCGAGGCGACCACCGGCTGGGGCACGCCGGCCACCGTGCCGATCACGTAAACCTGGTCGGTATAGAGGCCGATGATCTCGCGCCAGAGCCGATGGCGCTCCTCCTCCGTGCCGGCGGCCTGCCACGCATCGAAGAGGCTCTCGAGCCGCTGCGCCTCGGGCATGTCGACGGGCTCGCCCGCATCGCCGCCGGTCTCGACATACTGGCCCCATTTCGGCCATTGGAGCTGCATCTGGGTGGTCGGCGCGAATTCCTGCGGGCTCGAATCGATGTTCGGGATGCCGTTGTCGAGCCCCGCCCAGACCGACATCAGCGTCTCGCCGGCGAAGATCCGGTTGCGGAACACCTCGCGCTGCGAGGGCTTGCTGTAGAGCCGGATGCCGAGGTCCGCCCAGCTATCCTTGACCAGCTCGAGCACGTCGCCTTCCTCGGTGCTCTCGCCCGCCGTCTCGATGATGAGGTTCATCGGCCGCCCGTCGGGCAGGAGCCGCGTGCCGTCGTCGTCGCGCTCCGTCAGGCCCATCTCGTCGAGCAGCGCGTTCGCCTGGTCCGGGTCGTAGGCCGCCCAGGCGGCGCTGAAGCGGTTCTCGAAGAGCTCGCTTTCCGGAAGCACCGAGTTGGCGCCTTCGCGGGCGAGCCCGTAATAGATCACCTGGTTGATCTCGTGCCGGTCGATGCCGAGCGAGAGCGCGCGCCGGAAGCGCACGTCGCGCATCACGTCGCGCCAGACCGTGTCTTTCGCGTTGAGATTGGGATAGAGCGCGACCTGCGAGCCGAGGCCGCTCTTCCAGAGCCGCACGCGATAGTCGCCGTTCTTCTCGCCTTCCTTGAGGAAGGTGTAGTTGTCGAAACGCAGGTTGCGCGCCTGGAGCGTGGATTCGCCGGCGCCGGTCTTGGCGGGAATGATCTTGCTGTCGGCGATGTTGAACATCACCCGGTCGATATAGGGAAGCTGATGCCCGGCCGAATCGATGCGGTAGTAGTAGGGGTTGCGCACGAAGACGAAATGATCCGAGGGCGGCTTCGTGGTCAGCATCCAGGGGTCGAGCGTCGGCAGCTTCGGATTGTCGTTGCGATACATGTTGTCGCGGCGGTTATGCAGCGCCGCCCAGGAGGGCTGCTCCGCCTCCTTCACCTTCTCCGCGAGCTCCTCCGCATCCGCATAGGCCGCGTGGAACTTCTTCAGATAGGCGCTCGGCCGGTAGATATAGAGCGGCGAGGCGGCGGCGAGCGCGGGCAGGAAATTGCCGTTCGGCTTCGACCAGCTATAGCGCACCGTGGTCTCGTCGATGATCTCGACCTTCGGCGCCTCGCCCTCCACCAGCAGCGTGACCGGCGGGCCCGCGGGCGAAAGCTCGGGATTGTTCGCCACATCCTCCCAGAAATAGCGGAAATCCTCGGTGGTGAAGGGCTTCCCGTCCGACCATTTGTGGCCGGGCCGCAGATGGAAGGTGAAGATGCGCCCTTCCTCGACCTCGTAGCTCTGCAGGATGTCGGGCACCAGCGCGAAGTCGCGGTCGTAGGCGACGAGCCGCGCATAGGCATAGACGGTCATCACCCGGGTATCCTTCGGGGACGCCATCAGCATCACCATGTCGCCGCCGTACTGGCCGGGCTCCGCCGGTTGCACCACCGCCGGCGCCGCCGGCAGCCGCGCCTCGATCGGCGGCAGCTCGCCGATGGCCACCTGGCCGGTGAGGAAGGGCGGCTCGATCAGGTTCGAAACGCCCTCCTCGGCGAAGGCGGCGCCCGAAACCAAGAGCGCCAGCGCAGCCAGGGCCGCGACGAGCCGGGGCCGCCGCGCCGGGCTTGCGGCGCGCCGCCGCGTCGGAGACGGCACCGGAAGCGCGTTCACGAGGCCTGTCTCTGCATCAGAATCTCCTCGCTGGCGCGGACGAAATGCCCGTCGCCGAGATCGATCATAAGCGGACGGCGCGCCTCGTCGATGGTGAAAGGCAGGGGCCAAGCTTCCGGCGTCGAGGCCTTGTCCGCCATCAGCTTGTCGAAATCGAGCGGGAATTCGGGGTTCGGCTCCGGCACGGCGGCCAGCAGCGCCCGGGTATAGGGATGGACCGCGTGGCCGAACAGGAGATCGCGCGGTGCAAGCTCGACGATCCGGCCCCGGCACATTACCGCGATCCGGTCGGCCACGTAATCGACCACCGCCAGATTATGCGAAATGAACAGGTAGGTGAGCCCGAGCTTCTTCTGCAAGTCCTTGAGAAGATTGAGAATCTGCGCCTGAATCGAGACGTCGAGCGCGGAGACCGGCTCGTCGCAGATCAGAAGGTCCGGCTGCAGCGCCAGCGCCCGGGCGATGCCGATGCGCTGCCGCTGGCCGCCGGAGAAGCTGTGCGGGTAGCGCTTCAGATGCCGCACGTCGAGCCCGACGAGCTGCATCAGCTCCTTCACCAGCTCGGCCCGCGAGCGCGCATTGCCGATATTGTGGATCACCAGCGGCTCGCTGATGATGTCGAACACGGTCATGCGCGGATTGAGCGA
>CAZMUZ010000150.1:0-7710 GCA_964569315.1 uncultured Rhodospirillaceae bacterium
CGCGTCTTGCGCCGCCCATGCCAGCGCGTCTCCTCGACGGCGCGGCGGATGATGTCGCTCGGCGCGGCCGGCGCGTAGGCGGCCAGTCCTTGCCGGACATGTAGCGCGAGCCCGTCCGAAAGCATCTGCCGCAGGAACAGCGACAAGCCGAGGCAATAGGCAACCAGGAACAGCATGTCGAGAATCTCGTCGAGGTCGCCCATCAGGATCATCGAAAGCTGAGGCGCGTCGAAGATGCCGCCGTCGCCGAGATCGGCAATCAGGCCGATGCTTTGCAGCGCGAATCCCAAATGCAGGAATCGCCGCGCTCGGGCCGGCAGCCAGGTTTTCCGCATCATGAGAACCAGCGCACCGCCGGTGAAGAACCAGGCGAGGATGTTGCCGAAATCGTCCAGCCGTTCGCCGACCAGATCGCTGCCCCGCCAGAGGCTCGCCGCGTCGAAGAGCGCGATCGTGAGGATCAGCGCCGCTATGGCGCCCATTCCGGTCCGCTGGCCTTTGATGCGCGGCCGGCAAAAGGCAAGGCGGAGGAAAAGTCCGGCGATCAGGCAGAGGATCAGGATCTGCAGGAGAGCGGCGGGTCCCTGCTCGCTCCAGAGCGGGGGCCCGCTGACGAGCTGGTAGGCGACGGCACCGAAGACAGCGAGCGTCAGCAGGATTGCGACGCGAAACGGCCAGGTCGAGAGGCGCTGATGCATTCTTCAAGTCTTCGCGAAAAACGATTCCGGAGGGGTTACTGCGGCCGGGGCAACCGGGAACGAAAGGACTATAGTCGCTCGGCGCCGCGCCGTCTCGCCCGGACGGATCGATGGCGAGCGCGGCGGCGCATCGCGGCGGAAAAAGCGCCAGCGGCGTTGACTTCGGCGCAGGACGGATGCGATCTTGCCCGCCGCTCCGGAAGGGCTACGCTCTCCGACCGGGGTGCGAAGCGGCCGGATTTCCTCCTTCGTCAGGCCTCGCCCGCGCAGGTTTTCGCGGGATGCGGCGCCCGATCCTGAATACAGGCGGGGCCGGGGCCGGGATCACCGACCGACGAGCTCGCGAAGCTTGGCTCTGAAGGGCGACAGGCCCTCTTGCCGGCGCGCCTCGACCCACGGCTCGGGAGGCCCGGCAGATGAAGACCGCAGCGCAACATATCCAAAGCCTCAAGGACGGCCGTCGGGTCTATATCGACGGCGCGCGCGTCGAGGACGTGACCACCCATCCGGCCTTTCGCAATGCGGCCCGCTCGGTCGCCTCGCTCTACGACATGAACGCGGCCGATCCCGACGCGATGACCTTCCGCTCGCCGACCAGCGGCAAGCCGGTCAGCCGCTGCTGGCAGCTTCCCGTCTCCTATGCGGAGCTGGTGCAGCGCCGCCATGCGCTCGCGGGCTGGGCCGGGGGGACCAACGGCATGATGGGCCGTTCGCCGGACCATGTCGCCTCGTCGCTTGCCGGCATGGTCATGGGTATCGACGTCTTCAGAAAGCACGATCCGAAGCGCGCCGCCGCGCTCGAGGATTATTACGCCTATGCGCGCGACAACGACCTCTATCTCTCCTACGTGATCATCAATCCGCAGGCCGACCGTTCGAAATCGGCGGGCGAGCAGCCGGACGAATATCTGACGGCGGGGATCTGCGACGAGGATTCGACGGGCATCACCATCAAGGGCGCCAAGATGCTGGGCACCGGCGCCGTGCTCTCGAACGAGATCATGATCTCGGGCTTCCAGGCCCTTCAGCAGGGCGACGAGAAATACGCCTTCCTCGCCTGCATCCCGGTCGACGCCAAAGGCGTGACCTTGCTCTCGCGGAAATCCTACGAGGCCTCGGCCGTCTCCGCGTTCGACAATCCGCTGGCGAGCCGCTTCGACGAGAACGACGCGGTCGCCTATTTCGACGAGGTGAAGATCCCGTGGGACCGCGTGTTCTTTCATCGCGACATCGCCATGGGGCAGGCGCAATGGCACGCGACGCGCGCCCATGTGCTGCAGAACTACCAGTGCCAGATCAGGCTCGCGGTGAAGCTGCGCTTCCTCGCCGGAATCGCGCGCAAGATCGCCGAGACCAACGGCATCATCAATTTCCCGCAGGTGCGCGAGATGCTGGGGCTGCTCGCCGCCAAGGCCGTGCTGATCGACGGCCTTGTGGCGGGAATGGAGTCGAAGGGCGAGCGCTATAACGGCTACTACATTCCGGACCGTCTGATGCTTTGCGCGGCGCAGGTCGAGAGCCAGACGCTCTACCCGCAGGTGATCGAGCTGCTGCGGCAGCTCGCCGGCGGCGGGCTCATCATGACGCCTTCCTCGGCGGCGGATTTCGCCAATCCCGAGATAGCGGCGCTGATCGAGAAGACGCAGCGCTCGCCGGTGCTGCCGCCGCGCGATCGCGTCAAGCTCTTCAAGCTCGCCTGGGATGCCATCGGGTCCGAGTTCGGCTCCAGACACCTGCAGTACGAGATGTTCTATTCGGGTGCCACCCATGTGGCACGCGGCCATCCCTATCGCTATTACGACTGGGACGCGGCCAAGGCCATGGTCGAGGATTTCATGCGGAGCTACGAGACGCCCGCCGCCGGCCCCGGCCGGAAAAAATCGGCTGCCGAGTGAGGCCATGGTTATGAATCTCGATAACAGGACCGCCGGAAAAGGCACGGAAAATCGGATGGATGCGGGCAAGCGGAAACTGCTCGAGCGCATCGAGACCGACCGCGCGCTGCTGATCGATTACCTGCGCGATTTCATCCGTTGCGCGAGCCCGAACCCGCCGGGGGATACGCTGAAGGCCGCCGCGCATGTGCGGAAGCTGCTGGACGCGCATGGCGTCGAGTACCGGATCATCGCGCCCAACGAGGTCATGCCGAACATCGTGGCGAGCTTCGAGGGCGGCAAGCTGGGGCGGCATCTCGCGCTCAACGGCCATATCGACGTGTTTCCGGTCGGCGACAGCAATGGCTGGACCCGGGATCCCTGGGGCGCCGAGCTGATCGACGGCAAGATCTATGGCCGCGGCGCCTGCGACATGAAATGCGGCACCACCGCCTCGATCTTCGCCTTCCTCTATCTCGGGGAGATGCGCGAGCAGCTCCACGGCAAGCTGACCCTCTCGGCGGTTTCCGACGAGGAGACCTTCGGGCCTTGGGGCGCCCGCTATCTCTACGAAAACCATCCCGAAGTTTTCGGCGATTGCTGCCTCAATGGCGAACCGACCAGCATGGACACCTTCCGCTTCGGCGAGAAGGGACCGCTCTGGCTGCGCTTCACCGTCCGCACGCACGGGGCGCACGGCGCCTATGTGCATCGAAGCAGGAGCGCCACGGTGATCGCGACCCAGATCATCGGCGAGCTGATGAAGCTCTCCGACCTGGCCCCGCCCGAGGCCGGCAACCTCGCCTCGGCTCTCGATGCGGCGGCCGAGACCGTCGATCGCGCCTGGGGCGCTGGCGCCGCTCGCAACGTCCGGCGGGTGACGGTCAATCCGGGGCTTCTCAAGGGCGGGGCGAAGGTGAACCTGGTGGCCGCGGAATGCAGCTTCGAGGTCGATATCCGCCTGCCGAACGGCTTCGAGGACCGGCATGTCCGCGCGAAGGTGGACGAGATCGTGGCCCGGCATCCGGAGGCGAGCTACGAGGTGATCGTCTACAACCCGCCGAGCTGGTCGCCACCCGATACCGAGATGGCGGAGCATGTCCGCGCCAATGCGAAGGCCCTGTCGGGGATCGAGCCGATCCCGGTCATCAGCCTCGGCGGCACCGACGCGCGGCTATGGCGCTACAAGGAGATTCCCGCGATCGTCTACGGGCCCTCGCCGATCGAGATGGGCGGGGTCGACGAATTCGTCGCGGTGGAGGAGTTCCTCCACATCGTGCGGACGCATGTCTGCTCCGCCTACGACTATATGAGCCGGCCGAAATAGCCCATGAGCCGCGTGAAGTCGCCCATGAGTCGGGCGAAGTAGTGCGCCTGGGCTGCGCCCGCCGTCAGTAAAACTCGTCACCCTCGGACTTGATCCGAGGGTCCATCTCGCCCGCGCGCACGGGACCATCGGACCTTCACGGGCCATCGGGCGATGCTCGCCCTCGCCGGCGATGGATGCCCGGGTCAAAAGCCCGAGCATGACGGAGGAGGCATCGCGGGACAGAAACGGCAACGGCTCGCCTGTCTGACTTGCCTGTTATCCCGCTGTCCCGCTATCCCGCCAGCGCCGCTTCGATCTCGCCGAGCTCCGGGATCGGGCCGGTATAGTAGGGAAGCTTGTCGATCCGGGGCGTCCAGCGCCTCTCGGCGATCATGCGGCGCACATGGGCGGCGATCTCCTCCATCGGCGCGAACCAGACATTGCCCTTCTCGTGCATGTATTCGATGAGGCCGGCGATGGCGCGCGCCCGGGCGAGGCGGCCCGAGAGGAAAGGATGCCAGACGGCGACCCAGAGCCCGCCGAACTCCCAGGCGGCGTCGAACTCGGCGCGAAACACGTCCATGGCGTGCGCCGGCGCCTTGATCGGCATGATGTAGGCGAGGTCGCGCGAGGCCATGTAATGCGGGAAATCGTCGAGCCCGTAATGCGACGGCAGCTCGACGATACTGCCCTCCTGCTCGCGGGCGAGGATGTAGGGGATGTCGTCGCCCATCAGCGACGCGTCGTATTCGAAGCCATGCTCGATCAGCAGGTCGAGCGTGTTGACCGAGAATTTGTAGGTCGGGACGCGGATTCCGCGCGGCTTCCTGCCCGTCATGCGGAGGATGACCTCGCTTGCGCGCTCGAGCCAGTAGCGCTCCTTCTCGAGGGGCATCGTATTGGGATGCTCGTGGAGATAGCCGTGATGGGCGATCTCGTGCCCGTCCTTGAGGATCGTCTCGACGGCGGCCGGATAGCGCTCCATGCACCAGGCCGGCAGGAAGAAGGTCTGTTTCATGCCGAAGCGGCGATAGAGCTCGACCACGCGCGGCACCGCGATCTCGGGGCCGTAGCGCAGCATGGAAAGCGCCGAGACGCGGGTATGGGCGCTCGCATGATGCGCGAGGTGGAGGATGCTGTCGGCGTCCATGTCGAAGGTGAAGGCGACGGCGCAGCGCGCGCCGTTCGGCCAGGGAACCGGGTTCTTGATCAAGGGAGGCCTCGCGGAAGCAGGGTGGATCTCGGCTCGAACTATCGCCCGCGGGGGCGGGCGAGGTCCACCGCGGCGGCGCGCGCGCCTTGCGCGACGATCCGGCTCGTCGGACCGATCGCCGGACGCGCGCATCGGCGAGCGGGGGCCCGATCAGCCCGATGAGCGCGAGGAGCTCCAGAAGGGCGCCGTCGGCATGCGAATACTCCCATTGCCGCCGCAGGTTTTCCCAGTCGGCGGTCGCCACTGTCCAGTTCGCGGGCGCGCCGCTTGGCGGGAAAGGTGAATAGGGGCAGTGCAGCGGATCCCGTGCCCCGCAGAGTCGCTCCCGAGAACGCGAAAGGGCTGCGATCGGATGTCCGGTCGCAGCCCTGACGATGGATCCGGCGCCGCCCCGGGGCGGCGTCGCGATCGGAAGCCTAGTTCGCGGCCTTCAGCGAGAGGATGCCGATGCCGGCCGCGACGTTGATACCCTCGATGCCTTCGACGCTGAGCGGCTGGAGGACGATCGTGTCGTTGCTGCCGCCGATCAGCGCATTGGCGCCGATGCCGACGCCGAGCGCGGCCGCGGCGGTGCCGCCGGCATAGTCGCCGGCAAGCGCCCCCGGCCCCACATCGGCCGTCGGCGCGATCACGCCCCACAGCATCACGCTGTTCTCCTGATAGCCGATATCGACGCCATATTTCTTGATCTCGCCGACATAGCGATCGACGCGCTTGCCGTCCGGCGAGTAGGTGCAGGAGATGTCGCGCGAAGAGCCGAAAATGAAACTCGTGCCGCCGGCCACGTCGCAGCGCAGGAACCCCGCCTTGACGCCGCCCTCAGCGGCCGAAGCCGGCGCCGTGGCGCCGAGGCAGGCAGCAGCCAGGCCCAAGGCCGAGAAAACCGTCAAAGTCTTGAGAAGTCGCTTCATGTCGTTTCATCCTCTGAAAGGGAAACTCGTCTTGAGGCGTTCCCGGCAGCGGTTTCCCGGGGCTCGAACGGCGATTCCGCTATGGGTTGCGAAGCAAGCGAATGCCCGCCTTGAACCCATCATAGAATGGGCGGGTTGCTTCCCTCAATGAACGGCGACGGTGCCGCTTGGTTCCCCGCGGGAATCTGCCATTTCTCCCCGAGAAGGGGATGGGGCGGAGGCAGGACCCGCCGTCATGCGCGCAACAGCAACCGCTGCGCCGCCGCCGCAAAGACCCGGCCGAGTCGCTCCGCCCATTCTGCCTGTCCCGCCGGCGAAAGAATCAGATCCTGCCGGATCTCGATCTCGATATGCGGGATGCCGCGGCGCTCGCCATGGAAGGGGATGGTGTAGTCGGTCTGGTCGGTGAGCCGATAGGGCTCGTTATCGCCGACCGCGAGCGCCGTGCCGTCGGCGAGGCGCTCCGCGCCGAGCAGCTCGAACAGGAGGTCGGCGAACCGCCGGTCGCGGTTATAGAGCAGGCCCGCATGCCAGCGCCGCGCATCGCCCTTGTAGCTCGGGGTGAAGCTGTGGAGCGCCACCAGGATGGTCGGCCGCTTCCGGCGCTCGCGCTCGTCGAGCATCCGGGCGATGCTGTCGTGATAGGGCTGCCACACGCCGGCACGCCGCCGCGCGATCGCCGCCGCGCCCAGATCGCGATTGCCGGGAATGTCGGTAAGCTCGCTTCGTGCCGGCGCGAAATCCGGCGCCTCCGGCGGCCGGTTGCAGTCGGCCACGAGCCGCGAATAGATCTGGCGGACGAGCGTGGCGTCGAACCGCTCGGAAAGCCGTCGGGCCACGCCGGCGATCCCGATATCCCAGGCGATATGTCGTTCGCGTTCCGTCGCCGGGAGGCCGAGGTCGCCGAGCGCGCGCGGCAGCAGCCGTCCCGCATGGTCGCCGGTGAAGAAGAACTCGGAACCGCCCTCGGCGCGGTGGATCGCGACCGGATCGGGTTCGTCCGGCTCGAGCAGCGGGGGAAGCGTCATGGCGTCGGAGAGGTTGCGGTTGCGGGGGGCCCCAAGTCTAGCCCAGTCCGATCGCCTCGCCACCCATGATCGGCCGCCCAGGCGCCGCCCGAAAGGAGACCGCGCGACGTCGCTCATGCATCATTCGCCGACCCATTCGAAGAGCCGCGTATCGGAGAGGGTAGCGGGGACGGCCAGCGTGCCGACATGGCCGGGTTCGAGCGGCAGCGGCACCAGCCGCCAGTCGCGCGTGCCGGGCCAGTCCGCTTCATAGCGAAGCGGGCCGGGGGCTTCCCCCGGCAGCGCGCCGACGACGAAGCTCGCGAGCGGGATGCGCAAGCCGAGCCCGACCGCTTTCACCAGCGCTTCCTTCCGTGTCCAGACCGCGAAGAAGGCGGCGGGCTGTTGCTCGGGCGACAGCGATTCCAGCTTCCGGACCTCCTCCGGGTGGAAATAGCGGCGGGCGATGCGGAGGTCGGCGCGCTCGGGACGCAGCGCCTCCAGATCGACGCCGATCTCGCCCGTCCGCGCGATGGCGATGAGGGCCGTGCCGCCCGATTCCGAGCCGTTGAAAGCGATCTCGGCCGGGGCCAGCCGCGGCTTGCCATAGCGGTCGGGGGCGATGGCGAGTTCGGCGGCGGGCCTGTCCAGATAGGCGGCGAGGAGACGGCGCTGGAATCCGTGCTCGACGATGAAGC
>CAZMUZ010000151.1:0-7647 GCA_964569315.1 uncultured Rhodospirillaceae bacterium
GGGCACGTCGATGCCCATCAGCGGATCGCAGATCTGTGGCAGTCCGTAGACCCAGATGTCGTCGTAGAGCTCGGACAGCGCCGGCACCACGCGCTTGCGCTCCCATTCGGGCGCCAGCAGCGCCGGCTCGTCCATCACGTCGCGCAGCCCGAGGATGAGAGGCGTGCCGCGCTCGCGCAGCATTTCCAGCGTCTCGAGCGCCTCGCCGCGCAAGCCCAGCGGCTCCTTGTCGACGATGAAGAGGTCGGGATCGAAGATCTCCGCGGTATGGCGGATGATCGAGGCACGCAGCGCCAGCGTCTCCTCGATGTCGATCAAGAGGCTGAGCGAGGTATAGGCGCCGTTGCGCATCTTGATGACGCCCGGCACGCGGACGAAATCGACGCGGGCGCGGAAATCGAAGCTGCCGATGATCGGCGAGCCGGTGAGGATCAGGACGGAGAGGTCCTTGTCGCGCTCGACCAGCGCGTGGGCGATGGTGCGGCAGCGGCGCAGATGGCCGAGACCGAAGCTGTCATGGCTGTAGATGAGAACGCGGGCGTCTCTGCGCGCTTGGCTCATGAACGCTCCGCCGCCTCAGGCTGGCTGCCCCTGGCCCGGGACTATGCCACAGGGCGGAAATCCCGGAAAAGCGTAGTTTTCACGAAGGCGAACGGGGAAAACCGCTGCCGGGCCCGCCTGTTGCCCGCTCCCCCGGCTGCGCTATGGTAACCGGCGCCGGCGGCCCCGAAGGCCCTGGGCGCACGGGGGACGAGGCGGTGGAGCCCAATCTTTTCAAATACATATGGCGCCACAGCCGGCCGGAGCAGATTGCCATCCTGGTCATCGTGCTGGTGTCCCAGATCTTCTATTTCGTCTCGCTCGACCTGCCCAAGACCATCGTCAACGCGGCCATTCAGGGCGAGGCTTTCAAGGACGAGGGCAACCAGAGCGTCGCCTTCGATCAAGCCGGCGAGGTGCTCGGGCCGGGCAAGCCGACGACGCCTTTCATGCGGATTGTCGTCACGCCGCCGGACTTTATGACGGGTGTGGTCGGGGACGGCCCGATCACGATCTTCGAAGGCATTCCGCTGACCCAGATCCCCTATCTGGTGGCGCTCAGCCTGCTGTTCTTCCTGCTGGTGGTGATCAACGGGCTGTTCAAGCTCCAGATCAATACCCAGAAGGGCCGCATGGGCGAGCGCATGCTGCGCCGCCTGCGCTTCGAGCTCTTCGACCGGGTCTTGCGCTTCCCGCAGTTCCAGTTCCGCAAGGTGAAGCAGGCCGAGATCGCCACCATGATCAAGGACGAGGTGGAGCCGCTCGGCGGCTTCATCGGCGACGCCTTCGTCCAGCCCGCCTTCCTCGGCGGCCAGGCGATCACAGCACTCCTTTTCATCGTGACGCAGAGCATCTGGCTCGGCGCGGTGACCATCGCGATCCTCGGGCTCCAGGGCTTCATCATCCCGAAGCTGCGGGTGAAGGTGCTGCAGCTCGGCAAGCAGCGCCAGATCACGGCGCGCCAGCTTGCCGGCCGCATCGCCGAATGCGTCGACGGCTCGGCCGACATTCACGTCCACGACACCTCGAATTACGAGCGCGCCGACATCGCGGCCCGGCTCGGCCGCATCTTCGACATCCGCTTCGAGCTCTATCAGCGGAAGTTCGCGGTCAAGTTCCTCAACAACATGCTGGCGCAGCTCACGCCCTTCTTCTTCTACCTGGTGGGCGGCTATCTCGCGATCACCGGCCGGATGGACATCGGCGGCCTCGTCGCGGTGATCGCCGCCTATAAGGACCTGCCCGGGCCGGTGAAGGAGCTGATCGACTGGGACCAGCAGCGCCAGGACGTGCAGATCAAATACGAGCAGGTGATCGACCAGTTCCAGCCGGAAGGCATGCTGCCGCCCGAATTGCAGCCGATCGACGCGCCGGACGGCAAGCTCGAGGGGCCGCTCGCGCTGACCAACGTCACCCTCGCCGACGAAAGCGGGGCGCGGCTGATCGAGAACCTGGCGACCAAGCTCGCGCCCGGCGAGCAGGTCGCCGTGCTGGGCGGTCCGGGGAGCGGTCGCGAAGCCGTGGCGCTCGCCCTCGCGCGGCTGCTCGAGCCGGTCGCCGGCCATATCAGCATCGGCCCGCATAACCTTTTCGAGCTACCGGAATCGGTCACCGGCCGGCGCATGTCCTATGCCGGCTCCGATCCCTACCTCTTCCCGACGAGCGTGCGCGAAAACCTGATCTACGGGCTGAAGCATCGGCCGGTGCGGCCGCCGCACTATGACGGCGACGCGCTGCGCGCGCACGAGACCGCGCTCCGCGAGGCGCGCCGCTCCGGCAATCCCGAGTTCGACATTACCGCCGACTGGATCGACTACGAAAGCGCCGGGGCGGCCGACGGGCGCGCGCTGGAGGCGCGGCTGGTCGAGCTGCTTCAGCTCGTCGAGCTCGACGAGGACGTCTATCAGTTCGGTTTGCGGGGCGCGATCGACCCGGAAACGCGGCCCGAGCTCGCGAAGGCGGTGGTCGAAGCGCGCGCGGATCTGAGCCGGCGTCTCGCGGATCCCGCCTTCTCCGCGCTCGTCGAGCCGTTCGACCCCGAACGCTACAACAAGAACCTCTCGGTGTCGGAAAACCTGCTGTTCGGCACCTCGCGCGATCCGGCGCTGTCGCCCGAGAACATCATGGACAACGCCGAGGTGCAGCGGGCGGTCGAGCGCGTCGGCCTCGCCGAGGATATCCTCGCCATGGGCCGCCAGATCGCCGAGACCATGGTCGAGCTCTTCGCCGACCTGCCGCCGGGCCACCCGTTCTTCGAGCAGTTCAGCTTCATCGGCGCCGAGGACCTGCCTGATTTCCGGGCGCTGCTGACGCTGATCGGCAAGAGCGGCTTCGGCGCGCTCAACGCCGCGCAACGCGCGAAGCTGATGAAGCTCGCCTTCCCCTATATCGAGGCGCGCCATCGCCTCGGCCTGATCGACGAGGCGATGGAGCAACGGCTGTGCGAGGCGCGCAAGCGCTTCGCCGGCGAGCTGACCCCGAGCCTGCGCGCGCGCATCGAGTTCTACGACCGCGGGCGCTACAATGCGGCGGCGAGCCTGCAGGACAACATCCTCTTCGGGCGGCTGGTCTATGGCCAGGCGCAGGCGGCCGCCAAGGTCGGACGCCTGGTGGCGGAGGTGCTCGACCAGCATCACATGCGGCCGGCGGTGCTTGCGGTCGGGCTCGATTTCCAGGTCGGCATCGCCGGCAAGCGGCTCACCGCCGCGCAGCGCCAGAAGGTCGGGCTCGGGCGCGCGCTGGTCAAGAACCCGCAGTTTCTGGTGCTGAACGAGGCCATCAACCTGCTGGACAACCAGGCCCAGCTACGCCTCGTCGAGCGGGTGCGCGAGGCGAGCAAGGGGCGCGCGCTCCTCTGGGTGTTGCACCGCGCCGATCTCGCCCGCAAGTTCGACCGGGTGCTCGTCCTCAAGGACGGGCGCCTCGCGGAGGAAGGTCCCCCGGCGGAACTCGAGCGCCGGGGAAGCGCATTCGCGGAGCTCGCCAATGCGGTTTGATCCATCGAGGGAGCGCTTGCCATGAGCATCAACCAGGAAGTCGAATTGCTGCGTCGCATCCCGCTCTTCGCCAAGATCGACCCGGCGAAGCTGCGGCTTCTCGCCTTCGCGAGCGAGCGCCTCAGCTACCAGGCGGGCGACGAGTTGTTCCATCAGGGCGACCCCGCCGACGCGGCCTACATCATCATGGACGGCAATGTGGACGTGACGATCGACATCCCGAGCGGCCGGCTCATGGTCGCGAAGCTCGGCCGCGACGAGATCGTCGGCGACATCGGCATCATCTGCGACGTGCCGCGCACGGCGACGGTCACGGCGGACGATCCGACCGTGGTGCTGCGCATCACGAAGGAGCTCTTCTTCCAGATGATCAACGACTTCCCGGCCATGGGGGTCGAGATCATGCGGGTGCTGGCGCAACGCCTCGAGCACACCAACGCGGCGCTCCGGACCTGCCGGCAGAAGCTCGACGCGGCCGGGCTGCACTGATCGATCTTTCGGGAAGGGCAGGGGGAACCGCATGAGCCGCCTCGACGCGTTCATCCGCCGCATGAAGGCGCAGCGCGACTGCCTCAACGCGGTCGGCCGCCTGGTCGGCGACAGGCCGGGCGCGGTGCTGGAGGTCGGGCTCGGCAACGGCCGCACCTACGACCACCTCCGGAGCCTCTTTCCGGCCCGCGAGATTTTCGTGTTCGACCGCGAGGTGGCGGCGCATCCGGACTGCATCCCGCCGGTCGCGATGACACGGCTCGGCGATTTCCGCGAGACGCTGCCGAAGTTCGTGGAGGAAGCGAAGCGCGCCATCCTGATCCATGCCGATATCGGCAGCGGCAACAAGGAGGCGAGCCTCGCGCTCGGCCGCGATCTCGCCCCGACCCTCGCGGCCCTGCTGTTGCCGGGCGGCTATCTCGCCGCCGACCAGCCGATGGATCTCCCGGCCCTCGAGCGCCTGCCGCTGCCCGACGCGGCGGGCGACGGCCGCTATCATTTCTATCGGGCGCGGGGCTGAGGCCCGGCCCGCGCGCGGAACCCTTCAGGCGAGATCGACGACCACCGGCACATGGTCGGAAGGCTGCGCCCAGCCGCGCGCCTCGCGCAGGATCGACGCCCCCTTGAGGCGGCCCTGCAACGGCTTCGTCACCCAGACATGGTCGAGCCGCCGGCCGCGATCGGAGAGGTTCCAGTCGCGCGCGCGGTAGCTCCACCAGCTATAGAGCTTCTCGGTCTCCGGCACGAAGTTCCTGACCGCATCGACCCAGCCGAGCCCGTCGCGCAGCTTCCCCATGCGCGCGACCTCGACCGGCGTATGGCTCACCACGTCGAGGAGCTGCTTGTGCGACCAGACGTCATGCTCCAGCGGCGCGATATTGAGGTCGCCGACCATCACCAGCTTGCGGCGCGCATCGCGCTCGGTCGCGAAGTAGTGCGTCATCTCGTCGAGAAACTGCAGCTTGTGGGCGAATTTCGGATTGGCCTTCGGGTCCGGAATGTCGCCGCCCGCGGGCACGTAGAAATTATGCAGCTCGATCTCGTCCGGCAGGGTCACGGCGAGATGGCGGCAATCGCCCTTGCTGCACCAGTCCGGCGCCTCGACCGCATGCATCGGCGCGCGCGAGAGGATCGCGACGCCGTTGTAGCTTTTCATGCCGCGGAACAGGCGATGCGGATAGTCGCCGGCGAGCAGCGTGTCGGTCGGGAAATGCGCGTCCTGGACCTTGATCTCCTGCATGCAGATGACGTCGGGCTGCCAGCGCTCGACGAGCCGCGCGAGGTTGTCGAGCCGGAGACGGATCGAGTTGACGTTCCAGGTGACGAGGCGGAGGGCCATGCGGAATTCCGTGCGTGACGATTGCGGGAGGCGGGCTCGGAAGCCGCCTCTTATAGCGAGCCCGTCCGGCGCCGGCGAGCCGTTGCGGGGGCCGGGACCGCGCGCCGGCGGGCCGGATCGGCAACCGGAAGCGCCCGCGAAAACGCGCCGGCGCGACGGAGGAGAACGATCGTTGGGGAGCCCGGAAAGGCGAACGCCCGGTCAGGGGGGGACCGGGCGTTCTTCAGTTCCGTCTAGGAGCCCGTCACGGTAGGGGAAGCCGCTTCGGGCGACCGACGCCATTGCGGCATCAGCCACTGCATGAGGTGGATTTAGGGACTGCGGCGACGAAGTTCAACACCCGACCGGCCGGCTCACCATGCCGTGATCGCAAGGCTGGCTTGCTTCTATTCCGCCGCCCGGACGGGCTGCGGGAGACGTTCCGCGGCACGGGCGCGGCAGGCCGCGCCGAAGGCCCTGAAAATGGCCATGGAATCGGGATTCTCGGTGACGCGGTACTCGGGATGCCACTGCACGCCGAGGGCAAAGCTTCGCGCATTTGCCACACGAACCGCCTCGATAACCCCATCCGGCGCATGGCCTTCCGCCGCGAGCCCCGGGGCGAGCCGGTCGATGCCCTGCCAGTGGAGCGAGTTCACCTGGATCTCGGTCGTGCCGAGGATGCGCGCGAACGCGCCCGCGGGATCGAACGTCACGGCATGGCGCGCCGCATATTTCGCGTCATAGGGAACGTTCTGCGGGCTGCGGTGATCGAGCTTGCCGGGCAGCCGGTGAAGCTGCTGATGGAGGGTGCCGCCGAGCGCGACATTGAGCTCCTGCAGGCCGCGGCAGATGCAGAGGATCGGCAGGCCCGCCGCCAGCGCCGCGCGAATCATCGGGAGCGTCGTTTCGTCGCGCTGCGGATCCTGCGGGCTCTCCGGCCGGTCCTCGGGCCCGTCATAGTGATGGGCGGCGACGTTCGAAAGGCTGCCGGTGAAGAGCAGCCCGTCGAGCCGGGCGAAGAGCGCCGCAAGGTCGTAGGCCGAGCCCAGCGCCGGCAGCAGCATCGGCAGGGCTTCGGCGCCGTTCAGCACGCCGGAGATGTATTTCTCGCCGACGGAGTGGAACGGCATCCCGTCGATCTGCTTCACGCAGGCGGGAACGCCGACGACGGGGGCGGTGGCATCGAGGCGCATGGCGGGATTCACTCAACCATTCCGACGAAAGCGGCGCAATTCCGTTCCGGCGATCCTAGCGGCCGTCCTGGATCTTCTTGCTGCTGGGGGTGGCGAAAAGCTCGTTCGGCAGCTCGCCGCCGAGGCTCACCCCCTGCAGCCCGACCCGGACCTCGGTACCCTGTGCATCGAGGATCGACCACTGCTTGAGCTGCAACGGCCCGTCGGCGAAGACCAGGGTCACCTGGCCCGCTTCCGGCTCGTCGTTCTCGAACGCCCGGACGCGGATCACGCCCGGCGCACGGTCGATGCCGGCGATGGCGACGCCTTCGCGCAGGCTGATGTCCTTGCGCAGCAGGAACCAGAGCGGCGAGCTGCCGATCGGCGCCTGGGTCACCTGGTCGAGCTCGCCGTCGTAATAGCTGACGACGAGACCGTCGGCGACGATGAGAGCCTGGACCGGCGGGTCGTATTCCACGCGAAGCCGGCCCGGCCGGCGCAGATAGATGCGGCCGTAAGCGAGCCCGCCTGTGTTGGTATATTGCTGGAAGTTCGCGCGGAGCGTGGAGATCCCGTTCAGATAGGCCTCGATCCGCGTCAGGTCGGCCACGTCCTGATCGGTGAGCGCGACGGCGGCGGGTGCCGCGGCGCGCGCGATCCCGGAGGAAAGCAGCGGCAAGAGCGAGAGGGCCGCGGCGCCGGCGAGGAACTTCCGCCGCGATGCGGGCGGCAGGCGGTGCGTTTTCGTCACGAACTACATATCTCCGTCGATATCCCGGGCGAGGACTTCGCGCTTGCCGACATGGTTGGCGGCGCTCACCACGCCCTCGCGTTCCATGCGCTCGACGATGCGGGCCGCGCGGTTGTAGCCGATCTGGAGATGACGCTGCACGAAGCTGGTCGATGCCTTGCGTTCGCGGCAGACGAGCGCCACCGCCTGGTCGTAAAGGGCATCCGCCTCGCCGCCGCCGCTCTCGAACTCGGGCCCGCCGTCCGCCTCGTCGTCGCGCGTGACTTCCTCGATATAGGTGGGGGCACCCTGCTTTTTAAGGAAGCCGACGACGGTTTCGACCTCCTTGTCCGAGACGAACGGGCCGTGAACACGGGTGATCCGGCCGCCCTGGGCCAT
>CAZMUZ010000152.1:0-7617 GCA_964569315.1 uncultured Rhodospirillaceae bacterium
TGGTGATGCGCTCCTGCAGCGCGCCCATGTCGGTCGCGAGCGTCGGCTGATAGCCGACCGCCGACGGGATGCGGCCGAGCAGCGCCGACACTTCCGAGCCGGCCTGCGTGAAGCGGAAGATGTTGTCCACGAAGAACAGCACGTCCTGGCCGGCTTCGTCGCGGAAATACTCGGCGACGGTGAGGCCGGTGAGGCCGACGCGGGCGCGGGCGCCCGGCGGCTCGTTCATCTGGCCATAGACCAGCGCCGCCTTCGACTGCGACGGATCGTCGAGGTTGATGACCTTGGATTCGATCATCTCGTGATAGAGGTCGTTGCCTTCGCGGGTGCGCTCGCCCACGCCGGCGAACACCGAGAAGCCGCCATGCGCCTTCGCGATGTTGTTGATGAGCTCCATGATGATGACGGTCTTGCCCACGCCGGCGCCGCCGAAGAGGCCGATCTTGCCGCCGCGCGCATAGGGCGCCAGCAGGTCGACGACCTTGATGCCGGTGACCAGCACCTGCGCCTCGGTCGACTGGTCGATGAACTCCGGCGCCGGGCGATGGATCGGGAAGAAGGTCTTGGCGTTAACCGGGCCGCGCTCGTCGATCGGCTCGCCGATCACGTTGATGATGCGCCCCAGCGTCTCCGGCCCGACCGGGACGGTGATCGGCGCGCCGGTATCCACGGCATCCTGGCCGCGGACGAGGCCGTCCGTGGTGTCCATCGCGACGGTGCGGACGATGTTCTCGCCCAGATGCTGCGCCACCTCGAGCACGAGCCGCTTGCCCTGGTTCTCGGCATGGAGCGCGTTCAGGATCGCCGGCAGATCGCCGTCGAAATGCACGTCGACCACGGCGCCCAGCACCTGGGTGATCTTGCCGACTGTGTTCTTTGCCATGGAAAGCTCCCTAGAAACCTCTGTCCGCCCGCCCGATCAAACGGCTTCGGCGCCGGAAATGATCTCGATCAGTTCCTTCGTGATGAAGGCCTGACGGCTGCGGTTGTAGTTGATGGTCAGCTTGTTGATCATCTCGCCGGCATTGCGGGTCGCGTTGTCCATCGCGGTCATGCGCGCGCCCTGCTCGCTCGCCGAATTCTCCAGCAGCGCCCGGAAGATCTGGACCCCGAGATTGCGCGGCAGCAGTGCCGCCAGGATGTCCTGCTCGTCGGGCTCGTATTCGTAGAAGCTGTCCTGCGGCGCGGCGGTGCCGGGGACCGAGAAGGGGATGAGCTGCGTCTGGGTGACGAACTGCGTCATCGCCGACTTGAACTTGTTGTAGAAGGCGGTCGCCACGTCGAACTCGCCGGCCGCGAACATGGCCATCACCCGGTCGGCGATCTCGGTCGCCGCCGCGTAGCCGACCCGGCGCTTGCCGATCTCGTCGATGGTATCGACGATGAGGCGGGCATAGTCGCGGCGGAGCTGATCGCGCGCCTTGCGCCCGACGCAGAGGATCTTCACCTGCTTGCCGGCCGTTTCCAGCTCGCGGATGAACTTCCGCGCGCCGCGCACGATCGAGGAGTTGAAGCCGCCGCAGAGGCCGCGATCGGACGTCATGACGATGACGAGATGCACCTGGTCCCGGCCGTTGCCGACCAGGAGCTCCGGCGCGCCCTCGCGCCCCGCCATGGCGGTCGCGAGCGAGCCCAGGATGCGCTCCATCCGCTCGGCGTAGGGCCGGCCCGCCTCGGCCTGCTCCTGCGCGCGCCGCAGCTTCGCCGCCGCGACCATCTTCATGGCCGAGGTGATCTTCTGCGTGTTCTTCACGCTGTTGATGCGGACCTTGAGGTCCTTCAAGCTCGGCATGGCGGCTCCGCAGCCCTTCCTTCGGTCCCGGTCGCGCTCAGGCGAAGGTCTTGGCGAACTGGTCGAGCAGCGCCTTGAGCTTGCCCTCGGTGCCGGCGGAGAGCTCGCGCTCGGTGCGGATCGCCTGCAGGATGTCGGTGTGCTTGGCGCGCACCTCCGACATGAGGGTCTGCTCGAAGCGGGTCACGTCCTCGATCTTGATGCCGTCGAGATAGCCGCGGACGCCGGCGAAGATCGCCACCACCTGCTCCTCGACCGGCATGGGCTTGAACTGGCCCTGCTTCAGGAGCTCGGTCAGGCGCGCGCCGCGCGCAAGCAGGCGCTGCGTCGCCGCGTCGAGATCCGAGGCGAACTGCGCGAAGGCGGCCATCTCGCGATACTGCGCGAGCTCGAGCTTGATGCGGCCCGCCACCTGCTTCATCGCCTTGATCTGCGCGGCCGAGCCGACGCGGCTCACCGAGAGGCCGACGTTGATGGCCGGACGGATGCCGCGATAGAACAGCGCGGTCTCGAGGAAGATCTGTCCGTCGGTGATCGAGATGACGTTGGTCGGGATGTAGGCGGACACGTCGCCGGCCTGCGTCTCGATGACGGGCAGCGCCGTCAGCGAGCCCGAGCCGTGCTTGTCGCTCATCTTCGCGGCGCGCTCGAGCAGGCGCGAATGGATGTAGAAGACGTCGCCCGGATAGGCTTCGCGCCCCGGCGGACGACGGAGCAGCAGCGACATCTGGCGATAGGCGACGGCCTGCTTGGAGAGATCGTCGTAGAAGATCACCGCATGCATGCCGTTGTCGCGGAAGAACTCGCCCATCGTGCAGCCGGTATAGGGGGCGAGGAACTGCAGCGGCGCCGGCTCGGAGGCGGTGGCGGCGACCACGATCGAATATTCGAGCGCGCCGTTGTCCTCGAGGATCTTCACGATCTGGGCGACGGTCGAGCGCTTCTGGCCGACGGCCACATAGACGCAATAGAGCTTCTTCGATTCGTCGGCGCCGGCGTTGATCGCCTTCTGGTTCAGGATGGTGTCGATGATGACCGCCGTCTTGCCGGTCTGGCGGTCGCCGATGATGAGCTCGCGCTGGCCGCGCCCGACCGGAACCAGGCTGTCGATCGCCTTGAGGCCGGTCTGCATCGGCTCGTGCACCGAGCGCCGCGGGATGATGCCGGGCGCCTTCACCTCGACCCGCTCGCGCTTCACGTCGGTGAGCGGGCCCTTGCCGTCGATCGGATTGCCGAGCGCGTCGACGACGCGGCCCAAGAGGCCGCGGCCCACCGGCACGTCGACAATGGCGCCGGTCCGCTTGACGAGGTCGCCTTCCTTGATGTCGCGGTCGTCGCCGAAGATCACGACGCCGACATTGTCGCTCTCGAGATTGAGCGCCATGCCGCGAATGGCACCGGGGAACTCGACCATCTCGCCGGCCTGGACCTTGTCGAGGCCATGCACGCGGGCGACGCCGTCGCCGACCGAGAGCACCGTGCCGACCTCGGCCACGTCGGCCTCGTTGCCGAAATTCTCGATCTGCTGCTTCAGGATGGCGGAAATTTCCGCGGCCCGGATCTCCATCACGCGACTCCTTTCATCGCAAGCTGCAGGCGCTGCAGCTTGGTCTTGAGCGAGCTGTCCACGAGGCGGCTGCCGACCTTGACGACCAGCCCGCCGATCAGGCCCGGATCGACCCGGAGGTCGACCGCGACCTTGCCGCCCACGGCGCGCTTCAGCGCCTCGGTGACGGCCTGGCGTTGACGATCGTCGAGCGGCACCGCCGAAATCACTTCGGCGCTGGCCTCGCCCCGCCGCCGGGCGAGCTCGGCCAGGAAGGCCTCGACCATGGCCCTGAGGACGAAAAGCCGGCGGTTCTGCGCCACCAGCCCGACGAAGCGGCGGACGGTATCGCCCGAACCCAGCTTCTCGAGGATGGCGGCCATCGCCCGGCTCTGTTCCTGGCGGGTGAGGACGGGGCTGCGCAGCAGGCGTTGCAGATCGGCGCTGTCCGCGATCGCCTTGTTCAGCGACTGCAGGTCGGTCGCGACGCGATCGAGCTCTTTCTTCTCGTCGGCCAGTTCAAACAGTGCTGCGGCGTAACGCTCCGCAAGACCGCCGGGGCCGGTGCCTCGGGCTGCCACTGTCGCTTATCCCCACCCTTCCCGCGAAGCGCGGTTGTCCCGCGAAGAAACGGGGCCACGCCACAATTTAGACCCCGCGCGACGACCTCAGGCCGCGGCGCGGGGCGGGCGGTTAGTAACATAGACGGGAGGGGCTTGCAACAAGGCGGGACGCGGCTGCCGGTCGCACGGCAAGCGCTTGAAATCGCACGCGGAGCGCCGCATCCCGCCGTCGCAAATCCGGGCCGGTTTCAAGCCCTGGCCGGCAGCAGGCTCTCGACCAGCGACACCCAGTAGCCGGCGCCCGTCGCGAGGATCTTGTCGTTGAAGTCGTAGCCCGGGTTGTGGAGCATGCAGCCGCCGTCGCCGGCACCGTTGCCGAGGAAGATGAAGGCCCCCGGCCGCGCCTGCAGCATGAAAGCGAAATCCTCCGAGCCCATGAGCGGGCGCTTGTCGCGATGCACCTTGCCGGCAGGCCCCGCCGCCGTCTGCGCCGCCACGGCCGCCTGCTCCGTCTCGGCCGGATGGTTCACCGTCGCCGGATAGCGGCGCTCGTAGCGGAGGCTCGCCTTCGCCCCGAAGGCGGCCGGAATGTCGCGGGCCATGCGGCCGATCTCGGCCTCGATGCGGTCCTGCAGCGCAGGATCGAAGGTGCGCACCGTGCCGCCGATCCGGACCGATTGCGGGATCACGTTCCAGGTATCGCCGCCATGGATCTGGGTCACGCTGACCACGGCCGCGTCGAACGGGTCGGTGCCGCGCGACACGATGGTCTGCAGCGCCAGCACGAGCTGGGCCGCGATCGGCACCGGGTCGATCGACTGGTGCGGCATGGCGGCGTGCGAACCGCGGCCTTCGATGACGATCTCGAAGATGTCGTAGGCGGAGAGCATCGGCCCCGGCCGGATCGCGAACTCGCCGAGCGCCAGCCCCGGCAGGTTGTGGAGCCCGAACACCGCCTCGACGGGGAACTTGTCGAAGAGGCCCTCCTCCACCATGCGCCGCCCGCCGCCCTCGTTCTCCTCGGCCGGCTGGAAGATGAAATGGACGATGCCGTCGAAGTTCTTCGTCGCCGCCAGATGCTTCGCCGCGCCGAGCAGCATGGCGGTGTGGCCGTCATGGCCGCAGGCATGCATCTTGCCGGGCACGGTCGAGCGATGGGCGAAGCCGTTGGTTTCCTGGATATGGAGCGCGTCCATGTCGGCGCGGAGCCCGATGGCGCGATTGGCGCTGCCGGCCTTGAGGGTGCCGACCACGCCCGTGCCGGCGAGCCCGCGATGCACCTCGATCCCGAGGGAGGCGAGCGTCTCGGCCACCAGCGCCGAGGTCTTCACTTCCTCGAAGGCGGTTTCAGGGTGGGCATGGATCGCATGGCGCCAGCGGGCCATGTCGGGCACGAGCCTGGAAACGTCGTCGAGCGGGGGCATTGATTAACAGTCTCCATGGAGGGTTCGT
Source organism: uncultured Rhodospirillaceae bacterium (assembly GCA_964569315.1). Taxonomy (GTDB): domain Bacteria; phylum Pseudomonadota; class Alphaproteobacteria; order Dongiales; family Dongiaceae; genus CADEFF01. The sequence continues at coordinate 5,354 of CAZMUZ010000152.1, forward strand.
CGAAGCAAGGCTAGAGCCTGCCCTGCTGCCGGGCAAGACGGGGCGCCTCGCGGCCGTTCGTGGCTTCGCATGTGCCGGCGCAACCCTTAGGCTCTGCCCCGGGCGAACGCCTGCCCAAGGGGACCGGGGGGCTGAATTGAAGGCGATCACAGCATCGCTCGACCGGGTTCCGGCGACCCTTCTGCTTCTGCTGGCGACCGTTTCGATCCAGTTCGGTTCGGCCATCGCGGCGACCCTCTTTTCGATCTTCTCCCCGGTTGCCGTGCTGTTCCTGCGCCAGACGCTGGGCAGCCTGTTCCTCTGCCTCCTCTATCGCCATGCGATCGCCGGCGCGCTGCGAACGGCGCCGGTCGGCATCCTGCTGCTCGGCCTCGCGATGACCGCCACCAGCGTGCTGTTCTTCGAGGCGCTGGCGCGCATCCCGCTCGGCATCGCGGTGACGATCGAGTTCCTCGGCCCGCTCGGCGTGGCGCTCGCCACGTCGCGGCGGCCGGTGGATGTGCTTTGCGTCCTCCTTGCCGCGGCGGGGATCTTCCTGCTGATGCCGGCGGTCGGCGCGAGCCTCGACCTCCGCGGCGTGCTGTTCGCGTTCGGCGCCGCCGTGGGCTGGGCCGCCACCATCCTGGCCAGCCGGCACCTGGCGCCCAGGGTCGAGGGCGGCGTCGGCCTCGCTTTGGCGATGGCCCTGTCGGCGCTCCTGCTGCTGCCCGTCGCGGCGTTGCCCGCCTTGAACGGGCTCATTCGGCATCCCGAGGCCCTGACGGCCATCGTCGGCGCCACCATGCTCTCGGCCGCCGTGCCGATGCTGTTCGAGTTTCTCGCGCTGAAGAAAATCACGGCGAAGACATATGGCGTGATCGTCTCGCTGGACCCGGTCGTGGCGACGCTCGTCGGCATCGTCACCCTTGCGGAACGAGTCGACCTCAAGGCCTGGGCGGCCATGGCGATGATCTCGGTCGCGTCCATCGGGGTCGCGCTCGCCAGCCGGAACGACGGCAAACCCAATGGCCCGGCCGCGGGCGCTCAGTAGAAGCTGTAGGGATCGATATCGATCTGGAGACGGAGATCGCCGCGCAGCCTGACCGGGCGGAGCCATTCGCGGATCAGGGGCTGCGGCTGGCGGTCGCGCCGGCATTTGAGGAGGAAGCGCCGGCGATGCCGGCCGCGCAGCAGCGCCATCGGCGCCGGTGCGGGCCCCAGCACCTCGACCCCCTCGCCCCGGGGCGCAGCCTTCGCGAGCTCGGCCGCGAGCCCGTCCACCGCATCGGCGTCGGAGCCGGAGACGATGAGCGCCGCGAGCCGGCCGAAGGGCGGCATGGCGGCGCGGCGGCGATCCTCCGCCTCCTCCGCGAGGAAGCGGTCGCGATCGCCCGCGATCAGCGCCTGCATGACGGGATTTGCGGGATCGTAGGTCTGCAGCAGCACGCGCCCCGGCCGTTCCGCCCGCCCGGCGCGGCCCGCCACCTGATGCAGGAGCTGATAGGTGCGTTCCGCCGCGCGGAGATCGCCGCCGGCGAGGCCGAGATCGGCATCGACCACGCCGACCAGGGTCAGCATCGGGAAATGATGGCCCTTGGCGACGATCTGCGTGCCGATCAGGAGATCGATCTCGTGGCGCGCCACCGCCGCCACGATCGCTTCCGCGGCGAGCGGGCCCATCACCGTATCGCTCGTCATGAGCGCGGTGCGCGCCTGGGGGTAGAGCGCCGCCACCTCCTCCGCCAGCCGCTCGACGCCGGGCCCGCAGGCGGCGAAGCTCTGCTCGGCGGCGCAGGCGGGGCAGGAAGGCGGCAGGCTCGCCGCATAGCCGCAATGGTGGCATTGCAGGCGTCCTCGGAACCGATGCTCGACGAGCCAGGCGCTGCAGTTCGGGCATTGCAGCCGATGGCCGCAGCTACGGCAGAGCGTCAGCGGCGCATAGCCGCGCCGATTGAGGAAAAGCAGCGCCTGCTCGCCGGCCGCGAGGGTTTCGGCGAGCGCGTCGCGCAAGGTTCCGGAAAGCCAGCTCTGGCGCGGCGGCTTGTCCTTGCGGAGATCGATGGCCTCGATCCGCGGCAGCGCAGCACCGCCATGGCGCTCGGGAAGATGCAGCGCGCGATAGCGGCCCGCCTCGACGTTCTGCACCGTCTCGAGCGAGGGCGTCGCCGAGACCAGCAGCACGGGGAAGCCCGAGAGATGCCCGCGCACCACCGCCATGTCGCGCGCCTGATAGACGACGCCATCCTCCTGCTTGAAGGCCTGCTCATGCTCCTCGTCGACGATGA
>CAZMUZ010000153.1:0-7570 GCA_964569315.1 uncultured Rhodospirillaceae bacterium
GAATCAGAAAGTCGAAGTCTGAGTGGTCCTCCGGTTGCCAAGTCACCAGGTCGACAACATCGGGGCTGTGAAGAGCTTTCAATCTCGCTTTCATGGCATCAACTGCTTTGCTCGCCTCACACCGCTTTCAAGGCCTGCGCGAGATCCGCTTCGATATCCGCGAGATCCTCGAGCCCGAGCGAGAGCCGCACCATGCCGTCGGTGATGCCCTGCTGGGCGCGCGCTTCCGGCGTGAGGCGCTGGTGGGTCGTCGTCGCCGGGTGGGTGACGAGGCTCTTCGCGTCGCCGAGATTGTTCGAGATCAGCACCAGCTCGAGCGCGTTGAGAAAGCGGAAGGCGGCCGCCTTGCCGCCCTTGAGCGTCAGGCTCACGAGGCTGCCGCCCGATTTCATCTGCTTCATGGCGAGGCGGTGCTGCGGATGGGATTTGAGCCCCGGATAGAGCGCCGTCTCCACCTTCGGATGCGCGGCAAGGAATTCTGCGACCGTCTTCGCCATGCGGCATTGCCGCTCGAGCCGGAGCTCCAGCGTCTCCAGCCCCTTCAGCAGGAGCCAGGCATTCATCGGCGAGAGCGCCGGGCCGGTATGGCGGAGGAAGGGCTGCAGCTTGTCGGCGACGAACTTCTCGGTGCCGAGCACGACGCCGCCCAGCGTGCGCCCCTGCCCGTCAATATGCTTGGTCGCGGAATAGACCACCACATCTGCGCCGAACGCGAGCGGCCGCTGGAGGAGCGGGGTGGCGAAGACGTTGTCCACGACGATGCTGGCACCCGCCTTGCGCGCGAGCGCGCAGACCGCCGCGAGGTCGACGATGCGCAAGCCCGGGTTGGACGGCGTCTCGAGGAAGACGGCGGCGGTCGGCCTCGCGAGCGCGCGCCGCCAGGCGGCGAGATCGCGCCCGTCCACGAGTTCGGTCTCGATGCCGAAGCGCGGCAGGATCTCGGCCAGGATATATTGACAGGAGCCGAAAAGCGCATCCGAGCTCACCACCCGGTCGCCCGCCTTGAGCTGGCACATCAGGGAGGCGAACACCGCCGCCATGCCGCTCGCGGTCGCCCGCGCGGCCTCGGCGCCTTCGAGCTGCGCCATACGCGTCTCGAACATCTGCACGGTGGGGTTGGAGAAGCGCGAATAGACGAAGCGCGGCTTGGTGTTCGCGAAGGCGGCCTCCGCCTCCTCGGCGCTGTCATAGACATAGCCGGAGGTGAGGAAGATCGCCTCGGCGGTCTCCCGGAACTGGGAACGCAGCACCCCGCCATGCACCATGCGGGTCTGCGCGCCCCGACCCTCGGCCCGCTTCCCTGCCGCCGGCCCGGTTTTGGCGGCCTTCGCCTTGGCTGCCTTCGTCTTGGCTGCCTTCGCCCCGGCGCCCTTGCGCCCCTTCGCTCCCCTTGCCATCGCGGCCCCTCCAACAAAAAAACCTCGACCGAAAAAGGCCGAGGTTTGCCGCCTCTGGACCTTTTAGCTGCTTCTTTAACGTGGCCGCAATCCGGTTCAAATCGCCACGACGTCTGTGACCCCAACTATGCGAGGCGCCGCGGCGAAGTCAATGGCGGCGAGAAGCTCCGCCGCGGGATTCGCGGGGGGCGAACCGACTGCCGGCCTCGCCCGACCGATGCGGATGAGGGCACCGAGGAGAGGGGCCGCGTAAGCTATGATCGCGCTCGGCCCCGCATGGCGGGAGAAAGCTTTCTGTCCGACGACATCATGTCCGAAACGAGGATTGGCATGGCCAAGACCGCCTCGCGAGCGCCCGACCTCCCTGCCGATGCGTCGCCGCGCAGTGCCGTCCGGAGGCCGATCGGCCCCCGCCTGCAGATCGGCCTGGGAGTGCTGCTCACCGCCATCGCCGGATGCGTCGACGCGATCGCCTTCATCGCGCTCGGCGGTTTCTTCGCGTCTTTCATGAGCGGCGCCAGCCTCTCGTTCGGGGTGGCGATGAGCGCCGGCCACTGGGATGGCATCCAGGAGACGCTCCTTGTGATCGCCGCCTTTCTTGCCGGCACGGTCGTCGCGACGGTCATGGCCGACGTCACGGGCGTCTGGGCACTGTCGATCGTGCTGTCGCTGGAAGGCGCGCTTCTCGCCGGCGCCGTTCTCCTGGCCGGGACCGGATGGCCCAATTCGGTCGCGATCCTTCCGGTCGTGGCCGCCATGGGCGTTCAGAACACGGCGTTGCGCCCGGCGGATGGCATGCGTCTGGGCGTGACCTTCATGACGGGCACGCTCGTCAGCCTCGGCCAGGGCCTCGGCAGGGCTCTCCTCGGGCGGAGCCGACCGGGGAGCTGGTTCCCGCATGCCATCCTGTGGTGCGCATTCTCGGCCGGCGCCGCGGCGGGCGGCGCCCTCTATGTCGCCTTCGGTTTCATGGCGGTATCGGGTCCGGCCGCTCTCGTCGTGGCCACGGCCGCGCTCGTCTCGATCATGGTTTATTTCGGGGACCGCTCCCGCGGGAAGGACGGGCCGAGCGGCCCGACTTAAAGCGCGATCCGGTCGAAGGACGTTGCGCAGCGAGAGGGGGAACCTGCTCGATGCGGCCGCATTGCCGAGCCCGATCCGCTCCGTCGCGATCGTTCATCCATGAGCCACAGGGAGTGAGGCGAGAACCGAGGCCATGCCCCGTCACACCGGGTAGCGCAAAATCGCCGCGAGCGACTCGCCGTGCGGGATGTCGGCCTTGCGCACCCCGATGACGCGACCGCCTGTTGCAATGACCCTGGTGGCGATCTCGTCGACCAGGCCATAGTTCGACGCGCTCGCCTGTTCGGCGAAAACGACCGAACCACGCTCATCGATACGGCCGGGAATGACTGCGTCGATGTCCACCAATACCGAGTCCACCGCGCCCATGGTCGCAGCCCGGGCCGCCTGCGCGATATCCGTGGTCGTCCGACCCTGGCTGGCGCGTGCCTCGAAGAGGCTTCTCCAGGCCGCAAGCTCGTCGCGGTAGATTCCATCCAGAACAGTCCGCGCCCGATCACCGAGTTGGGCATCGGTCATGCCCTCGGGGCTGCCCTCGATCATAGCTTCGACCAAGCGGTCGTACGTGTTCACCGACCGGTAGATGGACGCGAGCGGCTCGGCTGCGGCCAGGACCAGCGGGATATCGGTACCGGCCAAGAGCGGCCGCAGCGCTTTGTCGACCTTGCGCGCGAACTGGCGCAGAAGCACTTTCTGTCCCTCGGCCCCATGGATGCGACCGCTCGGCCAATCGCCGCTCTTGCCCGCGCCTTGCACCGCTCTGCCGGCGTCCTCCGGCATGCCCTCGACCCTGATCGTTTCCGCCGGCAGATCGGGCGAGACTTCGATCACGCGGATGGATTTTTGTGCGAGCGCCAGCACGTAACAGGCCTGGGGGAAACTCACGCTTCGCAGCAGGGGCTTTACATGAAACCTGTCCGAAACCTCGACAAGAGGCTTGAGCGCATTGGGCACACGGAACGTCCGCATATTCTCTGGCGTGGCGAAGATCGCGAGGCTATGAGCCTGAAAGCGCCAGAACTCGTCATCGTCGACGAGATCATCGAGTTGCTCGGCAATTTTCTGCCGTTGGTCCGTGCCGGCGGTCTGGATCTGCCGCACAGCTTCCTTTGCCAGATTCTTCAATTGGATGCGATCGGCCTGAGCCTCCTGAGGAAGGGGCGTGGTCCGCAGGTAGATCGAGACGCACACATCGCCTCGATAGGAGGTCAAGGCCCGGATATCGGCGGAGGTCGGAATATCCACGTAAAGCACTGAACGGCCTCCTCGAACGTCTCGCCCGGCGCCGTCATCGTCGATGGGATCGTAGGCCTCCCGGAGCCACATCGCCAGTCTCGATTGGTCTGCAGAGAGCGCATGTCCGGCCACGGGCGGAAAGGCCGAGCAGAGCGGACGCGACCGGTCGAAAACGGTACAGGTTCGAGAACTTCTTCCGCCGCATCGAAGGGCACCGGCCTCGCGTTCCGCAGCGACATCGCGGCGGGAGGCCGATCGGGCTCTATGTCGGCAACATGCGCATCGTCGTCTACACCCTGGGGTTCGACCCGCCCTTCGCTTTGCGCCGGTCGCTGCGCTTCTTCGCCGGGCGCTATGGCATACTCGGCCGTCTCGATCCCTACGGGCTGACGCAGACGACCCTCGCCCCCGCGCGGGCCTGCGCCGGCCGGTCGACGGCCGGCCCGCGCCGGGCTTGTCCCACACGCTATCCGCGTCGTAGCCTCGATGCTGCAATTATCGGCTGCGGGGGAAATCATGATGGCGACGGAATCGAGCGCCGGCGGCGGCGTGCCGGCCGACGCGGAGGCCCAGCGCCTCGTCTATGACGGCCGGCTCGGCGCGATCTACGGCATTTTCATCAAGACGCTGCTGCTCTCGATCGTCACCCTCGGCGTCTATCGCTTCTGGGGCAAGACGAACATGCGCCGCTATGTCTGGTCGCATGTGAGGTTTCAGGGCGACCGGCTCGAATATACCGGGACGGGCGGCGAGCTCTTCAAGGGCTTCATCATCGTGGTCGGCTTCGTCTTCATCGCCGGCATCGCGCGCACGGCGCTCGAGTTCGCGTTCGGCCCGCTTTCCGCTGTCGCGATCGTCGCGCAGCTTCTCTTCATCCTGGCGGTCGTCTATCTCGCTTTCGTGGCGCATTACGCGGCGCAGCGCTACCGCCTGACGCGCACGCTCTGGCGCGGCATCCGCGGCGGTGTCAGCGGCTCGGCCTGGTCCTACGGGATCAAGGCGATGCTCTTTTCGCTCATTTCCGGCTTCACCTTCTTCCTGGCGCAGCCCTGGGCGAGCTTCCGCCTGCTCGAGCTTCGGCTCAACAACAGCTATCTCGGCGACGCCAAGGCGCTCGCCTCGTTGCGGGCGAGCGAAGTGTTCGGCCGCTACATCGCGGGCTACGGCATCATGCTCGGGCTGTTCGTCGCCCTCGTCGTGCTCGGCATCCTGGCCGTGGGGAGCAGCGGCCTCGCGCAGGACTTTGCCGAGATCGTTCGGGCGGCGGCGGAGGGCCGCACGCCGGACAGGACCCGGGTCGACATGACCTCGATCGCCGTCGCCGTCGGGCTCTTCTATGCGGCGCTTGCCGTTTGGGGCGTCCTCGGCTCGACCGTCGCGTTCGCCTGGTACTGGACCGGCGTCGCCGGCGAGGTGGCGGCACGGCTCGAGGTCGCCGGCCTCGGATTCCGTAGCGACATCACGGCGGGCGGGCTGATTGGGCTCTATGTCGGCAATATGCTCATCGTCGTCTTCACCCTGGGGCTGGGCCTGCCCGTCGCGTTGCACCGGTCGCTGCGCTTCTTCACCGGGCGCTATGGCATAGTCGGCCATCTCGATCCCGACCGGCTGACGCAGACGACCCTCGACCGCCCGCGCACCGGCGAGGGGCTGCTCGAAGCCTTCGACCCCGGGCTCTTCTGAAGCCGGGCTCTTCCGAAGACGGTGCCGATGACCGATCCCGCCCCGCCGCAGACCGATCGCTTCTTCGACGGCCGGACGGCGTATGCGCACGCGGCGGTGCTGAAATTCGAGTCCGGCAAGCTGCTCATCGAGGACGCGGCCGGCGACCTGCTCGCCCGCTGGCCCCTCCCGGAGATCCGTATCGTCGACGAGAACCAGGTCAACGGCGCGCTCATCCTCGCCTTGACCGACGGTACCGCGCCGCGGCTCCATCTCTTCGAGGGGCCCGGCAAGGCGGCCCTGCTGCGGGCGCGGCCCGAGCTGCCGCGCTGGCGGGCGCAGCAGGCTTGGCGCACCTTCCGGCAGGCGGCGATCTGGGGCGGCGGCGCGCTCGCCCTTGCGGCGCTGCTCTATTTCGGCTGGCGCGACGCCTCGATCGCCGTCGCCGGCTGGATCCCGCGCGAATGGGAGGCGCCGATCGGCGGGGCGATCCGCGACGAGCTAGCGGCATCTCACCAGGTCTGTTCGACGGCCGAAGCCGATGCCGCGCTCGCCGGCCTCGTCGCACGCATCGCGCCGACGCTCGGCGGTCCGCCGGTGACGATCGAGGTGCTCGACCTCGATCAGGCGAATGCGGTGGCGCTGCCGGGCAACCATATCCTGCTCTTCCGCGGGCTGCTCGACCGGGCGAGCTCGCCCGACCAGGTCGCGGGCGTGCTCGCCCATGAAGCGAGCCATCTCGAGCTCCGCCATCCGATGCGCGGCATCGTGCAGCAGCTCGGCGTCGGCGCGGTGCTGAGCATCGTCTTCGGCGGCAGCGACCTCGGCGCGCTCGGGCAGCTCGCGGCCACGCTCCCCTATTCGCGCGCCATGGAATCGGAGGCCGACCGGCATGGGATCGAGCTCCTGAAGACGGCGGGCCTGCGCGCCGACGGGCTCGCGAGCTTCCTCTCCGTCATGGCCGAGACCGATCCGGGCGGGCTTCCCGAATGGCTCTCGACCCATCCCGATCCACAAGCGCGCGCCGCGGCCCTCGACGCGGACGGGAGCGGCGAGGCCGCACTCGATCCTGAGGCCTGGCATGCGTTGCGCGAGATCTGCGGCGGCAAGGGCGACGGCCCCGCCCTGCGCGATGAGACGGACGAGACGAAACCGGCGCCGCGCCCGAACAGCGGCGAAGGCTCGGCGGTCGGCACGCCGATCGAGTGAACCGACGGGCGTATGGCCGCTCCCCCTTTGGCTTCACTCGTTTTGCAATGCGATGGAGCCGGTCCTGCGCATTCGACCGGAACTGCCAATTCTGCAATTAACCAACGTCGCGTTACGTTTTATAGTAATATTATTTCTTATCCATAGTGAGAACCGAAACTACTGGAATTTGTGCGTTGCAAAATGGAGGGCGCTTCGCTTAAGTCGGAACCGGACAGGGCGTCCGCCCTTGGTGAGGCGGATGCGTTGCGAGGGAGTTTCGAGATGAGCGAAGCCGCGAAGGTGATTCCGTTGGGAAACGAGGCCAGGCGGGTGGTCAAGGACCTCTACGAGATCGGCGAGATCCCGCCCTTGGGCCATGTGCCGTCGAAGATGCAGGCCTGGTGCATCCGGCGCGAGCGTCATGGCGAGCCCGAGCAGGCCATGCAGGTCGAAGTCGTGCCGACGCCGGCGATCGACCCCTATCAGGTGCTCGTGATGGTGATGGCGGCGGGCGTCAACTACAACGGCGTCTGGGCCGGGCTCGGCCGCCCGATCTCGCCCTTCGACGTGCACAAGGCGCCCTTCCATATCGCGGGTTCCGACGCATCGGGCATCGTCTGGGCGGTCGGCGACAAGGTGAAGCGCTGGAAGATTGGCGACGAGGTCATCATCCATTGCAACCAGACCGACGGCGACGACGAGGAATGCAACGGCGGCGACCCGATGTTCTCGCCCTCGCAGCGCATCTGGGGCTATGAGACGCCGGACGGCTCCTTCGCCCAGTTCACCGCGGTGCAGGCGCAGCAGCTCATGCCGCGGCCGCGCCATCTGACCTGGGAGGAGAGCGGCTGCTACACCCTGACGCTCGCCACCTCCTACCGCATGCTGTTCGGCCATCGCCCGCATATCCTGCGGCCGGGCCATAATGTGCTGGTCTGGGGCGCCTCGGGCGGCATCGGCTCGATGGCGGTGCAGCTCATCGCGACGGCGGGCGCCAACGC
>CAZMUZ010000154.1:0-7533 GCA_964569315.1 uncultured Rhodospirillaceae bacterium
GCGGCCGGAGATAGGGATCGACCTTCTCGCGCAGATCGCCCGGCAGGAAGCCGAGCCGCTCGCCCGCCTCCACCGCGGGGCGCGACAGCACGATCCGGTCGACGCTGCCCTTGGTCAGCATGGCGACGGCGACGGCGACGGCGAGATAGGTCTTGCCGGTGCCGGCGGGCCCGAGCCCGAACACGAGATCCTGCTCGCGCAGGGCCTTGAGGTAGGCCGCCTGCATCGGCGTGCGCGGCGTGATGTGGCGACGCTGGGTGCGGACCGCGCTGCCGTCGGAGCCGAGCCGGCCGAAAAGGTTCATCTCGCTGCCGCCGTCCTCGACCCGCGCGAGCCGCACCGAGGCGTCGACCTCCGCCATGTCGACGGGAAGCCCGCGCTTCAGCCGCTGATAGAGCCCGACGAGCGCGGCGCGGGCGAGCGCCACGGCCTCGTTGGGGCCGGAGATCGCGAGCCGGTTGCCGCGCGACACCAGCGACACGCCGGTCGCCTGCTCAATCCGCGCGAGATGCTGGTCATGCTCGCCGAACAGCATCGGCAGCAGGCGATTGTCGTCGAACTCGAGCTGAACGGGCGGATTGACGCTGGCGACGGGTGTCGAGGTCACGCGCTGAGCCGCTCCTGTTGCGAGGCCGTGGGGACAGCGGCAGCCAGGATGCCGCCGAGGGAATTGGTCTTGAGCTCGTCGATCTCGACCATCGCCACCTGGCCGATCAGCGCGGCGGGTGCTGCGACATGCACCGGCTGGAGATAGGGGCTGCGGCCGACGAGCTGCCCCTCGTAACGGCCCTGCCTGTCGAACAGCACCGGCAGGCGTCGGCCGAGCATCGCCGCGTTGAAGCCCTGCTGCTGCTCGCGCAGCAGCGCCTGCAGGCGCGCGAGCCGCGCATCCTTCGCCGCTTCCGGCACCTGGCGATCGAGGAGCGCCGCCGGCGTGCCGGGGCGCGGGCTGTATTTGAAGCTGAAGGCGCTGGCGAAGCCGACATCGGCGACGAGCGCCAGCGTCGCCTCGAAATCCGCGTCGGTTTCGCCGGGAAAGCCGACGATGAAATCGGAGGAGAGGGCGAGATCGGACCGCGCCGCCCGGAGGCGATCGACGAGGCGGCGGTAGTCCGCCGCGCCGTGGCGCCGGTTCATCGCCTCCAGCATGCGGTCGCTGCCGGACTGCACCGGCAGATGCAGGAAAGGCATCAGCTTCGGTTCGTCGCGATGAGCGGCGATGAGCGCCTCGTCCATGTCGCCCGGATGGGAGGTCATGTAGCGGATGCGCGAGAGCCCTTCGATCTCGGCGAGCGCGCGGATCAGCCGGCCGAGGCCCCATTCCGCCGGGCCGCCGCCGCTGCGATGCGGCGCGGCGCCGTGATAGGCGTTGACGTTCTGTCCCAGCAGCGTGATCTCGCGCACGCCCTGCCCGACCAGCCGGCGCGCCTCGGCGATCACGTCGGCGGCCGGGCGCGACGCTTCCGCCCCCCGCGTATAGGGCACCACGCAAAAGGTGCAGAACCTGTCGCAGCCTTCCTGCACCGTCAGGAAAGCGCCGATGCCCGACGCGTTTGCCGCCGGCAGGTGGTCGAACTTCGATTCGACCGGGAAATCCGTATCGACGAGACCGCGCCGTTCGGGATCCGCCGCCCGCGTCGCGCGCGCCACCATCTCCGGCAGGCGGTGATAGGTCTGCGGTCCGAGCACGATATCGACGAAGGACGCGCGGCGGAGAATCTCGGCGCCCTCGGCCTGCGCAACGCAGCCGGCGACCGCGATCACCATGCCCTCGCCTTCCGCCTCGCGACGCCGCTTCTCGACGCGGAGGCGGCCGAGCTCGGAGAACACCTTCTCCGCCGCCTTCTCGCGGATGTGGCAGGTGTTGAGGATCACCATGTCGGCGCCTTCCGGCGTCTCTGCCGGCGCGTAGCCGAGCGGCGCCAGCGCGTCCGCCATGCGGGCGGAGTCGTACTCGTTCATCTGGCAGCCATAGGTCTTGATGAAGAGCCGCTTCACGGACGCATGTCGCCGGAAATGCGTGCGCGGAGGCGCGCCGCGAGGCTGGAGGCGATTGAAATCGTTGGTTTCGTCGCGCAAATGCCCATCGGCGTCATTCTATCATGCCGGGGTCGGCTGGGGTATCGGCTTGACCCCGCGCGCCGGCGCCGCGGGCATGGTCTGCGGCCGTCCGGCGATCGCCGCCGCCACGCCCGCCGCCACGTCGCGGAAGCAATGGTCGGTGAGCGCCTTGCGCGAGCCGAAGGCCTCGATCGTGACGGGCGGATGAAAGATCACCTTCACCTCGATGCGCCCGAGCCCCAGGAGCTGCCAGAGATGGGAGGCCAGATCCATGTCGCCGTACCAGGCGACGAGCGGCCGGAGGCCGTAGCCGAGCGGCACGCCATTGAGGCCGGTATAGGCGATCGAGATCGGCTGCAGCTTGAGCGGCCTTTGCTCGGGGCCGATCTTCCGCTCCGCGACGCTGAGCAGCGCGCTCCGGAACGGCAGCACCGCGTTGCCGTCGTTGCTGGTGCCCTCCGGAAACAGGATCAGGTTGCCGCCGGCTTCGAGCCGCTCGGCGATCTCGTCCCGCTGGCGCTGCGTGGATTGCATCCGGCGATCCACGAAGACCGAGCGCTGCAGCTTGGCGAGCGTCCCGAAGAGCGGCCAGCCGGCGATCTCCGCCTTGGCGACGAAGGAGGCGGGCAGCAGCGAGCCGAACACCGTAATGTCGAGATAGGAGCTGTGATTGCCGATGAAGAGCATCGGCCGGTCCGGCGCGCGCTCGCCGGCGACCTTGACCCGAAGCCCCAGCATGCGGCAGCAGCCGCGGTGATAGAGCATGGGGATCCGCTCGGCAGCCCGCATCCCGAACAGCAGCGCGATCGCCTGCAGCGGAATCAGCGAGAAGGTCCAGAGCAGATAGGGAATGGTCCGCAGGATGGCGCGGTAGGTCGAGCCGACCGGCAGCTCCGCCGGCGGGTCCTCGGGCGGCAGCACCTTGATGCGGGGCGGGCGCGGAAGCACCATTACTCGCCCGTCGCGCCGCGCGCCTGCGCATCCTCGCGCCTATAGTGACGCATATATTTGCCGGTGACCCAGTCGGTCTTGACCATGATGCAGACATCGACCGTGTGGAATTGCGGATCGATGACGGCGCCGTCGCCGACGAACCCGCCGAGCCGCAGATAGCCCTTGATCAGCGGCGGCAACTGGGCGAGCGCCGCCCGCTTGTCGATCGCCTGCTTGTCCAGCATCCGCATCTCGACGTAGCGCTCGGCCCGGGCGCGCGGCCGGAGCCCGTCCGGCGCCATGTGAAAATGGCCGAGGTAGCTGAGGGGCAGCGCGTGGGCCGCCGGATCGGTGCCCGGCAGGCTCGCGCAGCCGAACATCAGCGTGATGTCGTAATGCCGCACATAGTCGGCGATGCCCCGCCACATGAGCTGCATGGCGGCGCGCGAGCGATAGGCCGATCCGATGCAGGAGCGGCCGAGCTCGAGGATCTCGCCCGGATGCTCGGTGATCGGACCGATGTCGTATTCGTCCGCCGAATAGAAACGCTTGCCGCGCGCGGCGGCCTCGGAGCGCCGGAACAGGCGATAGGTGCCCACCACGCCGGCGGCGCCGCTGTCCAGCCGGCGGTCGATCACCAGCAGATGATCGCAATAGGGATCGAAGGAATCGAAGTCCCGCCGCGCGGCCGCCATCTCCGGCGTCGGCTCGGCGGCCATCTCCTCGTAGAAGATCCGGTAGCGCAGCGCCTGCGCGGCCTCGACCTCCTCGTCGCTTTCGGCCAACCGCAGCTCGAGGTCGCCGACGCGGATCGAGACGGGCCTGTCGCCGCGCGCCGTCATCGCGGCTGCTCGCGTCGATGCCAGGCGACGGCCCACGGATGATCGTCCATCTATTCGGCCGGGTCGGACTTCGCGGACTTCAGGGGCACGCCGTAGAGTTCCAGGCGGTGATCCACCAGCCGGAAACCGAGCTTCTCCGCCACCGCGCGCTGCAGCTTCTCGATATCCTCGTTGCGAAACTCGATGACGCGGCCGGACTGCACGTCGATCAGGTGATCGTGATGGGCCTCCGGCTGCTCCTCGTAGCGCGCCCGCCCGTCCCGGAAATCGTGCCGCTCGAGGATGTTCGCCTCCTCGAAGAGCTTGACGGTCCGATAGACGGTCGAGATCGAGATCCGCGGATCGATGGCGGTGGCGCGGCGGAACAGCGACTCGACGTCGGGATGGTCGGTCGCATCGGAGAGCACGCGGGCGATAATCCGGCGCTGCTCCGTCATTTTCAGGCCGCGTTCCGTGCACTGGCGCTCGATCCGTGAGGTCATGGCTCCTCTTCCATTGGCGGCCGCCCGATGCGGCGACCGCATTAAGTATAATGGAACGGACGGAACGGCCGAAAGCGTCATGGACGCCCGGCCAGCCCCGGAATCCGGCGCTTTATGTTGCGACCGATTAGCGCTTGCGGCGCGAACGTGTGCCGAGGCCGATCTGCTTCGCGAGCTTGCTGCGCTGGCGGGCATAGTTCGGCGCGACCATCGGATAGTCCGCCGGCAGGCCCCAGCGATCGCGATACTCCGCCGGCGTCATGTTGTAGGCCGTCCGCAGATGGCGCTTCAGCATCTTCAGCTTCTTGCCGTCCTCGAGACAGACGATGTAGTCCGGGAAGATCGACTTTTTGACCGGGACGGCGGGTTCCGGACGCTCGCCCTCGCCTTCCGCCCCGCCCACCGTCGCCAGCGCCCGATAGACCTCGCGGATGAGGTTGGGCAGGTCCGCCACCGGAACCGTGTTGTTCGAGAGGTGGGCGGCGACGATGTCGGTCACGAGCGGCAGGAGCTCGGCGGGCTTGTTCTGATCGGTCATAAAGAAGCATCCGGGAAAAATTGGAAAACGGCGGGCAGCATAGCCGGGGAGAGGGGCGGGTCAAGCTTAATCGCCATGGAATAATTCATTGCTAAATGCGTGGTGCAATATTCAGGCAAGTCTTTCGGAGGCCCTGGGATCGGTCGCGGCGGTGCCGGAAAGCCTGCGCTCCAGCAGATCGGCGGATACCGGCCCTCCGGCCCGGCGATAATAGCCGACGCGTCGCCCCACGCGCCGGAACCCGGCTGTGTCATAAAGGGCGCGCGCGGCCCTGTTGTCTTCCGCCACCTCGAGGAAGAGCCGCGTCGCACCCGCCGCCGCCGCATGATCGATCGCGGCGGCCACGAGCGCGCGGCCGGCGCCCCGGCGCCGCGCCTCCGGCAGGATGCCGAGCGAGAGTATCTCGGCTTCCCCGGCCACGGCGCGGCCCAGCAGGAATCCGATCGGTGCCGCGCCGCGGCTGACCAGCAGCCCGAAGCTGCCGGGGCTCGCGAGCAGGCTCGCGATCTCGCCCGGCCCCCAGGCGGGATCGAAGCTCCGCGCATGGAGCTCGGCGAGCAGGGCGACGTCGAAGGGCGAGACCGGCCGCAAGGATGGCGCCGCGGTGCCGTCGTCCCGCGTCATTGCGGCGCTGCCGGCAGCTTCGCGTCGGGCGCGCGCAGATAGATCGGTAGCGCCGGTTCCGCGTGCCCCTGGCGAAGCGCCGCTTCGGCACGCTGCGCGAGGATCTCGGGCCGCAAGGCTGCCGCGAGGATGCGGACATTGCCGCGCCCCGCGAGCGCGCGCTCCATGAGCAGGGCGCCATCGCCCGCGACGACCAGCGCGCCCGCCGGCAGCGTCGCCGCAATCGCGTCCGGCGTCGCGACGAGCGGCGCGCCCGTGGCCTCGCCGGCCCGGTCGAAGAGCTGCGCGAAGAGCTCCTCGCGACGGCTGTCGATCGCAACCAGGATCGCGGATCGCGCCGGCCCTTCCGCCAGCGCCGCCGCCGCGGCCGCCTCGAAGCTGCCGATGCCGATCGCCGGCTTGCCGGTCGCGAGTGCCAGACCGCGCGCCGCCGCGACCCCGATGCGAAGCCCGGTGAAGCGGCCGGGCCCCGCGGCGACCGCGATGGCGTCGAGCGCGTCGAAGCCGACCGCCGCCTCCGCCATCACCGCCTTCAGCAAGGGCAGCAGCCGCTCGCCATGGCCGCGCTCCATCGGCTCGCTTCGCGCGGCGAGCACGACGCCGCCGCGGCAGAGCGCGGCCGAGACCGCGGCGCCGGAGCTGTCGAAGGCGAGAATCGTGGCGCTCATCGGGTCGCCGTCCGGAGGGAGGCCGCACCGCGCGCGGCGCGCCGTGGCGCCGACTCGGGGCCGCGCGGTAGCGTCGGCACCTTCGAAGGAACAGCGCGGAGCCGCGAGCCGCCATGGATCTGATCGAGATTGCCCCGCCCGGCTACGACATCGAGCTGGCGCTCGCCTATGCGACCCCCGACAACGTGACCGGCGCGCCGATCTACGGCCATGCGCGCGCCTATCTCCAGCGCGATGCGGCGGCGGCCCTCGAGCGCGCCATCGCGCTCGCGCGGCCGCTCGGCGTCCGCTTCCGGGTGTTCGATGCGTTCCGGCCGAGCGAGGCGCAATGGGTGCTGTGGAACAAGTTTCCCGATCCCGAGTTCGTCGCCGATCCGCGGCGCGGATCGCCTCATTCGCGCGGCGTCGCCATCGACCTCACGCTGCTCGACGCCGCCAGCGGCGAGGCGCTCGAGATGGGCACGGGCTTCGACGAGTTCCGGCCGATCGCGCATCACGGGCGCCTCGATGTCTCCGTCGCGGCGCAGCGCAACCGCGCGCTGCTGCTCGGCATCATGACGGCGGCCGGCTGGGACTTCTATCGAAACGAATGGTGGCACTATCAGCTCTTCAATGCGCGGCGCTATCCGCTCTATAGCGATTCCGCGCTGCCGGCGGGCATGGAGATCATGCCGCGCCGGGCCGACGGCGCGGCGCCGCTGATCGGCGGCCTCACAGCACCCGGCAGGCCTCGGCAAATTCCAGCCGCGGGGTCCGCGGGCTGATCTTCGCCGGGTCGCCATAGCCGAGATTGCAGAGGAAGTTGGAGCGCCACCGCCCGTCGGGAAAGAACTCGGCGTCGAGCCGGGCGTTGTCGAAGCCGGACATCGGGCCGCAATCGAGCCCGACCGCGCGCGCCGCGATGATGAAATAGGCCCCCTGCAGCGAGCCGTTGCGGAAGGCGGTGACGCGGATCGCCTCGTCATTGCCGACGAACCAGCTCCGCGCATCGGCCGGCGGATAGAGCTTCGGCAACAGGTCGTAGAACTGCATGTCATGGGCGATGATTGCGGTGGCCGGCGCCGCCATCGTCTGCCGCAGATTGCCCCGGCTCAAGGCCGGCTCGAGCCGCGCCTTCGCCGCCGCGGACTTCACGAAGACGATCCGCATCGGCGAGCAATTGGCCGAGGTCGGCGCCATGCGCGCCAACGCATAGGCCGCCTCCAGCGTCGCATCCTCGACGGGCCGGTCGAGCCAATGACGATGGGTGTGGGCCTCGAGGAAGATCTGGTTCAGCGCGGACGCGGCGATCCGTTCGGCCATGACTGTCGAGCTCTCCGGCGACAAGGCTTCGCGGCAGGGGCTGGACCGCCGCCGTCGCCGATGCAAAGAGGTCCCCCTGGAAA
>CAZMUZ010000155.1:0-7502 GCA_964569315.1 uncultured Rhodospirillaceae bacterium
TCGGTGCGCCGGCGCATGACCTATACGGGCTACCTGCCGCGCAGCCTGCCTTCGGGCGTGCCGCACAACGCGCCGCTGCAGAAGATCAGCGATCCCTTCATCCTGGTCACCACCGGCGGCGGCGGCGACGGCGAATCCATGATCGACTGGGTGCTGCACGCCTACGAGCAGGACCGCGCGCTGCCCTATCCGGCGCTCCTGGTGCTCGGCCCCTTCATGCAGTCGGAGCGCCAGGCCGAATTCATCGGCCGCACGGCGCAGCTCCCCAACGTCGAGGCGATCACCTTCGACGCGCAGCTCGAGAATCTGATGGACCGCGCGATCGGCGTGGTCGGCATGGGCGGCTACAACACCTTCTGCGAGATCCTTTCCTTCGACAAGCGCGCCCTCATCGTGCCGCGCACCCGGCCGCGCATGGAGCAATATATCCGCGCCTCGCGCGCCGCCGAGCTCGGCCTCATCCAGATGCTGGTCGAGGACGGCAGCAATCGCGACGCCCGCACCATGGCGACGGCGCTGCGCAACCTGCCGCAGCAGCGGCCGCCCTCCGAGGTGGTGGTGCCGGGCCTGCTCGACGGGCTCGAGAACGTCGACCGCCTCGCCCATCAGTGGCTCGCGCGCGGCCGCCAGCCCTCGATCCGCTCGGCCACCTCGCCCGGCCGTCTGCGCCGTAGCTGAACCGCCAATCTCGACAGTCCCCCGGTGCCGAGGCCATCATGCGGACGAGACGCCGCGCCCGCGGCGCGTTCCGGGGATCCTGACCGTTGGCTGCCAGCGTCGCCTTCATCCTCAAGGGCTATCCGCGCCTTTCCGAGACCTTCATCGCCCAGGAGATCCGGGCGCTGGAGGCGGCGGGCCTCGACATCCGGATCTGGTCGCTGCGCCACCCGACCGATCCGGCCGTGCATCCGATCCATGCCGAGATCGCGGCACCGGTCCGTTATCTGCCGGAATATCTTCATCGGGAACCGCGCCGCGTGCTCGAGGGCTGGCTGCGCGCGCGAAGGCTGCCGGGCTATCGCCGTGCCCGCGCCGCCTTCCTCGCCGATCTCCGCCGCGACTTCACGCCGAACCGCGCGCGCCGCTTCGGGCAGGCGCTGGTCCTCGCGGCCGAGCTGCCGCCGGAGATCGGGCGGCTTCATGCGCATTTCCTCCACACCCCCGCCTCGGTCGCGCGCTATGCGGCGCTGATGACCGGCCTGCCCTGGAGCTGCTCGGCGCATGCCAAGGACATCTGGACGACGCCCGCCTGGGAGAAGCGGGAGAAGCTCCAGGCGCTCGACTGGATCGTGACCTGCACCGCTGCCGGCCGCGCGCATCTGGTCGACCTCGCGGCCGACCCGGCGCGCGTCCAGCTCGTCTATCACGGGCTCGATTTCGGCCGCTTCCCCGCGCATGGCCCGTCGCCGGGCGGCGCGCGGCAGGGACGCGACGCAACGGACGCGGTGGAGATCCTCTCGGTCGGCCGTGCCGTGCCGAAGAAGGGCTATGCCGTGCTGCTGGCGGCGCTCGCCGCCCTGCCACCGGGTCTCCACTGGCGCCTCACCCATATCGGCGGCGGACCGCTCACCGGCGCGCTCAAGGCGGAGGCCGTACGGCGCGGCCTCGCGGAGCGCATAAGCTGGCTCGGCGCGCAGCCGCAGGGC
The DNA here is from genome assembly GCA_964569315.1 of uncultured Rhodospirillaceae bacterium. Lineage (GTDB taxonomy): Bacteria > Pseudomonadota > Alphaproteobacteria > Dongiales > Dongiaceae > CADEFF01. The sequence continues at coordinate 1,647 of CAZMUZ010000155.1, forward strand.
CGCGTCCTGGAAGCGCTCCGCCGCAGCGATCTCTTCGTGCTGGCGAGCCGCATCGCCGACGACGGCGATCGCGACGGCATGCCCAACGTGCTGATGGAGGCGATGAGCCAGGGGGTTGCGGTGGTCGCCACCGACCTGCCCGGCATCGCCGAGCTGGTGCGCGACGGCGAGAGCGGCAGGCTGGTCCCGCCGAACGACGCATCGGCGCTGGCCGACGCGCTCGCCGCCCTGATCCGCGACCCGGGCCGGCGCGCAAGGCTCGGCCGTGCCGGCTTCGATCGGCTGCGCAGCGAGTTCGACATGGCGGCCGGGATCCGGACGCTCGCGCGCCGTTTCGGCCTCGCGGACGCCGCCCTGGCGGACGCGTCGTGAAGATCGCCTTCTATGCGCCCCTGAAGCCGCCGAGCCATCCGATCCCCTCGGGCGATCGCGAGGTGGCACGGCTCATCCTCGCCGCACTCGCGCGCGCCGGCCACGAGACCGAGCTCGCGAGCCGCTTGCGCACGCGCGACGGCAGCGGCGATCCGGCACGCCAGCGCGACCTCGAGGCGCTCGGGCGCCATATGGCGAAGCGGCTCCTGCGCCGCTATCTCGCGCGTCCCGAGACGCAGCGGCCGCAGCGCTGGATCACCTACCACCTCTACTACAAGGCGCCGGACTGGATCGGGCCCGCGGTCGCCGACGCGCTCGCGATTCCCTATATCGTGCTCGAAGCCTCGCACGCGCCGAAGCGCGCCCGCGGGAACTGGGCGGCGGGCCATGCGGCGGCGGAGGCCGCCATAAGGCGGGCGGATGCGGTGATCCAGCTCAATCCCGCCGATCTCGACTGCGTGCGCCCGCTCCTCGCCGATCCCGCGCGGCTCACCCTCATCAAGCCCTTCCTCGACGGCGCACCCTACCGCGTCGCCGGTGCGGCGCGCGCGAAGCACCGGGCGCGGCTCGCCGGGCGGCTCTCGCTCGATCCGGCCAAGCCCTGGCTGCTCGCGGTCGGCATGATGCGCGACGGCGACAAGCTCGCCTCCTATCGCCTGCTCGGCGACGCGCTCGGCTGGCTCCAGCGCGCCGAATGGCAGCTCGTCATCGCGGGCGACGGCGAGGCGCGGCCGGCCGTCGAGGCGGCGCTGGCGCCGCTCGGGGCCGGGCGGCTTCGCTATGCGGGGCAGGTCGCGCGCGATGCGCTGCCGGAATTCTATGCCGCGGCCGATCTCCTGGTCTGGCCCGCGATCGGCGAGGCCTACGGCATGGCGCTCCTCGAGGCGCAGGCGACGGGGTTGCCGGTCGTGGCCGGCGATGTCGGCGGCGTCTCCGCCATCGTCGCCGACGGCCGGACCGGCCGGCTGCTGCCGGGCGGCGATGCGCCGCAATTCGCCATGGCGGTCGATGCGCTGCTGACCGACATCCCGACGCGCCGCCGCATGGCGGAAGCCGCGATGGAGAAATCGCGCGCGGAGCACGACATCGCGGTCGCCGCCGCGGCGCTCGACGCGGTGCTGCAGAACGTGGCGATGCCGGCCGGCTGGCCGCGCCGCCTGCCATGAGCCGCCTGCCATGACGAGCCTCGCTTTGCTGCGGCACGGCCCGACCCTCTGGAGCGAAGAGCACCGGTTGCAGGGGCGCGCGGATCTTTCGCTGAGCGACGCCGGGCGCGCGCGGGTCGAGCGCTGGCGGCTGCCGGCCCCCTGCCTCGACCGGCGCTGGATCGCGAGCCCGCTGCGCCGCTGCCGCGAGACCGGCGAGATCCTGGCGGCGACGCACGATCATGCGGCGCCGGCGATCGAGCCCCGGCTCATCGAGATGAGCCATGGCGAATGGGAAGGGCTGCAGCTCGACGAGCTGCGCGTGCGGTTCGGCGCGGCGATGGCCGCCCGCGAGGCGCAAGGCCTCGACTATCGCTCCACGGGCGGCGAGTCGCCGCGCGAGCTGCAGGCGCGCCTGCTGCCCTGGCTCCGCTCCGCCGCCGAGGCCGGCGAGCCGCTGCTCGCGATCGCCCACAAGGGCGTGCTGAGGGCGCTCTATGCGCTCGCCACCGGCTGGGACATGGTGGCGGAGCCGCAGGAAAAGCTTGCGAACGACGCGGTTCATCTTTTCCGCCTCGAGCCCGGCGGCAGGCTCGCCGTCGATCGGCTCAATCTTCCCCTGCTCGCGCCCTCCTCCGCGTCATGAGCCGACCGACCGCGCTCTTCTACGTGCAACATCTCCTCGGCATCGGCCATCTGCGCCGCGCGCTCGCCATCGCCCGCGCGATGCAGAAAGCCGGGCTCGATGTCACGCTGGCGCAGGGCGGGCGGCCGGTTGCGGGGCTCGACACGGGAAGGCTCCGCATCCATCAGCTTCCGCCGGCGGAAGCCGCCGACAGCAGCTTCTCGGTGCTGCTCGACGAGACCGGACGACCGATCGACGAGGACTGGCGGGTGCGGCGGCGCGAGGCGCTGCTGGCGCTTTTCGCCGCGACGGCCCCCGACCTGCTGCTGATCGAGCAGTTCCCGTTCGGCCGGCGCGCCTTCCGTTTCGAGCTGCTGCCGCTGCTCGAGGCCGCCCTCGCGCGGCGGCCGAAGCCCGCCATTTTCGCCTCGCTCCGGGACATCTTGGTGGCGAAGCCGGACCCGAAGCGCGGCGCCGAGATGGTGGCGCTCGCCGAACGCTACTTCGATCGCGTGCTGGTGCATGGCGATCCGCGCGTGATCGGGCTCGAGGAGAGCTTTCCCGCCGCCGCGGCGCTCGGCGAGCGGCTCGTCTATACAGGGTATGTGCTGGACCGGCCGGCCGCGGCGATCCCGCCGGGACCGCGCGGCGACGAGGTGCTGGTATCGGTCGGCGGCGGCGCGGTCGGGCAGCCGCTGCTCGAGGCAGCGCTCGCGGCACGGCCCTTGACCCGCCTCGCCAAGGCGCCCTGGCGGCTGATCGCGGGGCCGGGCCTGCCGCCGGCGCATTATGCGGCGCTCGAGCGCCGGCTTCCGCCCGGCGTCGCGCTCGAACGGTTCCGCGCCGATTTCCCGGCCCTGCTCGGCCGCTGCCGCGTCTCGGTCTCGCAGGGCGGCTACAATACCGTGATGGAAACGCTGCAGGCGGGCGCGCGCGCCGTGATCGTGCCCTTCGCGGAGCGGGCCGAGACGGAACAGACCCTGCGGGCGCGGCGCCTCGCCGCCCGCGGCCTCGTCGGGCTGGTCGAGGCCGGGGCGCTCACCTCGTCGTCGCTCGCCGCCGCGATCGATCGCGCCGATGCGGGCCATCCCGCGACGCTCGCGATCGATCTCGACGGTGCCGCGGCAAGCGCGCGCCTCCTCGAGGCCGCCGCCCTCGCGGCCCGCGCATGAGCGGCTGGAAGGCGCTCCGGGCCGAGCTCGACCGCTGGCGCCAGGAGGATCGGCGCGCGAGCTTCTGGTGGCGCGACGACGATGCGAGCGCGCCGGGCGAGGCCCTGGAGCATTTGCTCGCGCTTGCCGGAAGGCACGGCCTGCCGCTGGCGCTCGCGGTCATTCCGGCCGACGCCGACGCAGGCCTTGCCGACGTCCTCCGGCGGCGCCCCCGGCTGCAGCTTCTGCAGCACGGTTTCAGCCACCGGAACCACGCGCCCGCGACCGAGAAGAAGATGGAGCTGGGCCCGCACCGGCCCTATGGCGAGGTGGCGCGCGAGCTCCGGGCGGGGCGGAAGCGGCTGGAGGCGCTGTTCGGCCGGCGCTTCCTGCCGGCGCTGGTGCCGCCCTGGAACCGCATCGATCCGGCGCTGCTGCCCCGGCTTCCGGGGCTCGGCTTCGCCGGGCTCTCGACCTTCCGGGCGCGCGCGGCCGCAGCGCCCGCGCCGGGCCTCCGCCAGGTCAATTGCCATATCGACATCATCGACTGGCGCGAGCGGCGTTTCGCCGGCGAGGCGGCGGCGCTCGGCCAGGCGGTCGGGCATCTCGCGGCGCGCCGGCAGGGTGCCGCCGATCCGGCCGAGCCGACCGGGTTGATGACGCATCATCTGGCGCATGACGCCGCCGCCTGGCGCTTCCTCGACCGGTTCCTCGGCGCGACCGCGGCCCATCCGGCGGCGCGGTGGCTCGGCGCCCGCCAGGCGTTCCGCGCCGGAGGGCGGGGCGCGTGATCCGACGCTTCCGCTACCCGCCGCGCCGCCTCGTCGGCGACTATCTGCGCGCCGGGCTCGGGCTCGCCGGATCGCTCCTCTTCTGGCTCTTTCTGCCGCCCTCGCCCGCGGGTCATATGGTTTTCGGTGGATTGACGCTGCTCTTTCTTCTATTCACGATAAGAACGCTTTGGCGCCAGGCCATCCGGATCGAGCTCGCCGACGACATGATCTCGATGGCGCCGCCGCGACGGGGACCTCTCGCTTGGCGCGATATCGTGCGCATTGACCTTCGCTATTACTCGACGAGGCGAAATCGCGGCGACGGCTGGGTCGCCCTCACGCTCCGCTCGCCGCAGGCCCGCATCGCCGTCGATTCCGAGCTGGACGGCTTCGAGGCGATCCTGGCGCGGGCGGCGGCGGCGGCCCGCGCCGGCGAGATCGCGATGAATGCCGCGACCCGCGCCAATTTCCGGGCGCTGGGCCACGAGCCGGGAGGCGAGGCCGAACCATGACCGACCTCCTCGACATCCGCGACCTCGCCATCTCCTTCGTGCTCCAGGGCGGGCTGGTGGATGCCGTGCGGGGCGTCTCGTTCCGCGTGCCGGCCGGACGCTCGGTGGCCCTCGTCGGCGAGAGCGGCTCCGGCAAGACGGTGATCAGCCAGGCGATCATGGGCATCCTGCCGAGCTCGGCGCGGATCCGCTCCGGCCAGATCCTGTTCGACGATCCGGCGACCTCGGGGCCGCCGGTCGATATCGCGAGACTGCCGCGCGACGGGCGCGAGATGCGGTCGATCCGCGGCGCGCGCATCTCGATCATCTTCCAGGAGCCGATGTCGTCGCTCTCGCCGCTCCATACGGTCGGCGACCAGATCTCCGAAGCGCTCCATCTCCATCGCGAGATCGGCAGGGCGGCGGGGCGCGAGGTCACCATCGAGATGCTGCGGCTCGTGGGCTTCCCCGATCCGAAGCGCGCGATCGACACCTATCCGTTCGAGCTTTCCGGCGGGTTGCGCCAGCGCGCCATGATCGCCATGGCGTTGATCTGCCGGCCGGCGCTGCTGGTCGCGGACGAGCCCACCACGGCGCTCGACGTGACCATCCAGGCGCAGATCCTGAAGCTGGTGCGCGACCTGCAGCGCGAGCTGCATATGGCGCTCCTCATCATCACCCACGATCTCGGCGTGGTCGCGAACATGGCCGACGAGGTGGTGATCATGTATCACGGCCGCGTCATGGAGCGCGGTCCCCTCGCCGACATCTTCGAGCGGCCGCAGCATCCCTATCTCAAGGCGCTGCTGCGCGCCGTGCCGCGGTTCCACATGGAGCCGGGCGAGCGGCTGGTGCCGATCCGCGAGATCCAGGCGACCGATGCGCGGCTGCTCATGGCGCGGAAGAACGGCTCGGAAGGCGGCACCGGGCCGCTGCTCTCGCTGCAGAACGTCTCCAAGAGCTATCTGCTGCGCAAAGGCGCCATGACCGGCCGCAGCGACCGCATCCTCGCGGTCGACGATGTGAGCTTCGAGATCGGCCGCGGCGAATGCCTCGGGCTCGTCGGCGAGAGCGGCTGCGGCAAGACCACCCTCAGCAAGATCGTCATGCGCGCGCTAAAGCCGGATTCGGGCCGCATCGTCTTCGCCGGCAGCGGCAAGCCGATCGACCTGCTGGCGCTCGAGGGCGACGCGCTTTTCAGGTTCCGCCGGCAGGTCCAGTTCATCTTCCAGGACCCGTTCGGCTCGCTCAATCCGCGCATGACCGTGTTCGACATCATCAGCGAGCCGCTGGTGATCC
>CAZMUZ010000156.1:0-7399 GCA_964569315.1 uncultured Rhodospirillaceae bacterium
AGGCCGAGGAGATGACGCTGATCGTCGATGTCGGCACCAATGCGGAGATCGTGCTCGGCAACAAGAAGAAGCTGCTGGCGGCCTCCTCGCCGACCGGCCCCGCCTTCGAGGGCGCGCAGATCTCCTGCGGCCAGCGCGCGGCGCCCGGCGCCATCGAGCGGGTGCGGATCGATCCGGTCACGCTCGAGCCGCGCATCAAGGTGATCGGCTCCGACAAATGGTCGGACGACCCGGCCTTCGCGGCGGAAACCAAGGGTCTCGGCGTCACCGGCGTCTGCGGCTCCGGCATCATCGAGGCGCTGGCGGAGATGTATCTCGCCGGCATCATCAACCAGGACGGCGTGCTCGACGGCAGCTTCGCGGCGCGCAGCCCGCGCATCCAGGCCGAGGGCCGCACCTTCTCCTACCTGCTCCATGCGGGCGAACCGCAGCTCCGCATCACCCAGACCGACGTGCGCGCGATCCAGCTCGCCAAGGCCGCGCTCTATGCCGGCGCGCGGCTGCTGATGGACCGGATGGGGATCGACAAGCTCGACCGCATCACGCTCGCCGGCGCCTTCGGCAGCCATATCGACGTCAAATACGCGATGATCCTCGGCATGATCCCGGACTGCGACCTCGCCAAGGTGACCTCGGCCGGAAACGCGGCGGGGACGGGCGCCCGCATCGCGCTTCTCAACCTCAAGGCCCGCGAGGAGGTCACGCGGGTGGTGAAACAGGTCGAGAAGGTGGAGACCGCCGTCGAGCCGATGTTCCAGCAGCATTTCGTCGAGGCGATGGCGCTGCCGCACAAGACGGCACCCTATCCGAACCTCGCCCGGGCCGTGACCCTGCCGGCGCCCAAGGAAGTCATCTCCGGCGGCGAGGGCGAGGCGCGCCGCGCGCGGCGGCGGCGGGGATAGCGGATGGCGCCGCACGCGATGCGGATGAAACGTTCGCCTTTTCAGAGCCCGACTACGCAAGTCTGCAAGATGGCCGCGGCGGCGTGGAAATCGAGCGCCGGTTTTCCGCATTCCGGACGAACAAGAAAGCTCGCCTCACCCTCGCGGAGCGAGCGGCAGCGAGCATCTCGAAGGGCGAGGCGGCTTGAACTTGCCCTCATCCTTCGAGACGGCGCTTCGCGCCTCCTCAGGATGAGGCTCCATATTTCATTCGCGCTCGCGCGCGAAGCGACGTCCTTGCGCCCCGCGCCTCAGTGCGCGGCGGCGACGCGCTCCGGGTCGCCCATCTCGATGCCCCACATCTTTTCCAGATTGTAGAGCCCGCGCACTTCCGGGCGGAAGAGATGCACGACGACGTCGCCGCCGTCGATCAGGATCCAGTCGCCCTGCCGCGCGCCCTCGATGCCGACGCCGGCGATGCCGGCCTTGCCGAGCTTCTCGCGCAGATGTTCCGCCATGGCGGCGAGCTGGCGCGAGCTGCGCCCGGTCGCGATGACCATGAAATCGGCGATGCTGGATTTGCCCTTGAGGTCGATGGTGACGAGGTCTTCGGCCTTGTCGTCGTCCAGCGACTTCTCGATGACACGGAGAAGTCCGCCGGGGGCTGCCGGGCGCTTGCGCGGGCCGGCGGTCTTGCGCCTGACGATGGCTGTCACCCTAGGCTTGCATCCGGCCGACCCTATGGCGGGTCCGCCGGTCTTCAGCGATGGTGAATCGGGTTATCGGGGTCTCCCTCGCTTCAGCGCCGTCTTCTGGCTCCGCGCGGCGCGTATCGCGGTTGCCGACACCGGATTGTGCGGTCCCTTGAGGAACACCCATGCCGGCGGCGTCGTTCCCGCGAGCTTCTGCGCCGCCGTTTCGGGCAATCGGGCCCTCGCGAAGCGGCGCGCGGCCGGGGCAGCCAACGCCCTTGAAGAATAGGTAGGTCGCGCGAAAACCGCAACGGGAAGGCAATGAAAGATTTGTTGCCAATCCTTCCAGCGGTCGATCTGCAAGAGGTTGTCGGCTCCCATCAGCCAGACGAAATCATGCTGCGGGAAGCGGCGGCGGAGGCGGGCCACCGTCTCGGCCGTATAGCTCGTGCCGAGCCGATGCTCGAGGTCGGAGGGCCTGATCCGCGGATGGTTCGCCGCCGCCGCCGCGCTCGCGAAACGCTCGGCGAAGGGGGCCATGCCGTCCGCGGGCTTGAGCGGGTTCTGCGGGCTCACCAGCCACCAGACCTCGTCGAGCCCGAGCGCCTTCAGGGCATGGAGCGAAATCGCGCGATGGCCCTCATGGGCCGGGTTGAAGGAGCCGCCGAGCAGCCCGATGCGCCGTCCGGCGCGACGTCTTCCCGCGAGCGGCCGCTGCTTTTGCGGCGGGACGCCGGGCACGGGGCTCAGGGGCGCACCTGGCCGCTGCCGCGGACCACATATTTGTAGGAGGTGAGCTGCTCGGCGCCGACCGGTCCGCGCGCATGGAGCTTGCCGGTCGAGATGCCGATCTCGGCGCCCATGCCGAACTCGCCGCCATCGGCGAACTGGGTCGAGCTGTTATGGATCACGATGCCGGCATCGATCGCGGCGAGGAAACGGTCGGCCGCCGCCTGGTCCTCGGTCACGATCGCCTCGGTATGATGCGAGCCGTGATGGTTGATATGGCGGATCGCCTCCTCGACGCCCTCCACCTGCTTCACCGCGATGATGGCGTCGAGATATTCGGTGTCCCAGTCGCCGTCGCTCGCGGGCTTGACGCGCGGGTCGAGCGCCTGGGTCGCGGCGTCGCCCCTGAGCTCGCAGCCGGCGGCGGCGAGATCGGCGAGGATCGGCGGCAGATGCGTCTTCGCGACGCGCCGGTCGATCAGCAGCGTCTCGGTTGCGCCGCAGATGCCGGTGCGCCGCATCTTGGCGTTCACCACGATGCGCCGCGCCATCTCGAGCGTCGCCGCGCCGTCGACGTAGGTATGGCAATTGCCGTCGAGATGCTTGATGACCGGGATGCGGCTCTCGGCCGCGACGCGCTCGATGAGGGCGCGGCCGCCGCGCGGGATCACCACGTCGATGAGGTCGTCCAGCGCCAGCAGATGGCCGACCGCGGCGCGGTCCTGCACCGGCACGCGCTGGATCGCATCCTCCGGCAGGCCCGCCTCGCGCAGCCCGCGCCGCAGCGCCGCCAGGATCGCGCCCGAGCTCTGCACGCTTTCCGAGCCGCCGCGGAGGATCGCGGCATTGCCGGCGCGCAGGCAGAGCGCGCCCGCATCGGCGGTCACGTTCGGCCGCGATTCGTAGATGATGGCGATGACCCCGAGCGGCACCGAGAGGCGCGCGATCCGGAGGCCGTTCGGTCGCGTCCATTCGCCGAGGCTGCGTCCGACCGGGTCGGGCATGGCGGCGATCTCGTCGAGCCCCTTGGCCATCGCCTCGACGCGCGCCGCGTCGAGCGCGAGCCGGTCGCGGAGCGCGGGCGTGAGGCCGGCGGCCCCGGCCATGTCGCGCGCATTGGCGGCGAGGATCTCGTCCTTCGCGGCGCGGATCGCGGCCGCCATGGCGGCGAGCGCCTTCGATTTCGTCTCGGGTGCGGCAAGCGCGAGCTCGCCCGCGGCGGCACGGGCCCGCAAGGCGGTGGCGCGAACCTCGCCCGCGAGGTCGCCCGGCCTCGTTTCGGCGGCGGCAGCGCTCATGTCCGGCTCAAGACCAGGTCGTCGCGATGGATCATCTCGTCGCGGCCACGGTAGCCGAGCAGGGCCTCGATTTCACGGCTTTTATGCCCCTTGATGACCCTGGCGTCGGCGGCGGAATAGGCGGAAAGCCCGCGCGCGAGCTCAGATCCGGCCGTATCGGCGACGACGACCGCGTCGCCCCGCTCGAACTCGCCCTCGACCCCGGTGATGCCCGCGGGCAGCAGGCTCTTGCCGGCGCGGAGCGCCTTCGCCGCGCCCTCGTCCACGGTCAGGCGGCCGATCGGCTTGAGCGCGCCCTGGATCCAGGTCTTGCGCGCCGTGAGCGGCGTCGCCTTGGGCAGGAACCAGCTACAGATGCCGCCGTCGCGGATCGCCCGGAGCGGGTTCATGCGGCGACCGTCGGCGATCGCCATGCGGCAGCCGGCGCCGAGCGCGATGCGCCCCGCCGCGAGCTTGGTCACCATGCCGCCGGAGCTGTAGCCGGGCGGCGCCTCGCCCGCCATCGCCTCGATCTCGGGGGTGATCTCGTCGATCTCGGCGATGAAGCGCGCGCCAGGGTCGCGCCGAGGGTCGGCGCTGTAGAGCCCGTCGATGTCGGACAGCAGCACCAGCGTGTCGGCGCTGATCATGGCGGCGACACGCGCGGCGAGCCGGTCGTTGTCGCCGAAGCGGATCTCGCTGGTGGCGACCGTGTCGTTCTCGTTGATGACCGGCACGGTGCCGAGCTTCAGCAGCATGGCGAGCGTCGAGCGCGCATTGAGATGGCGGCGGCGCTCCTCGGTGTCGTCGAGCGTCAGCAGGATCTGCGCGACGGTGATGTCGTGCCGCGCGAGCGTCTCCTGATAGGCATGCGCGAGACGGATCTGGCCGGTGGCGGCGGCCGCCTGCTTCTCCTCGAGCTTGAGGGCGCCGGCCGCGAGCCCCAGATGCCGCCGGCCGACGGCGATGGCGCCGGAGGAAACCAGCACCATCTCGGTGCCGGCCTCGCGCAGCGCCGCCACGTCGTCCCCCAGCGCATCGAGCCAGCTCCGGCGGATGGCGCCGGTCTTCTCGTCCACCAGCAGCGCCGAGCCGATCTTCACGACGAGGCGTTTCGCCTTGTCGATCCCGGGCTTCGCGCGGGCTCCGGTCACGAGGCGGTCTCCACCCCGAGGGCCGCTTCCTCCGCCTTCCGGGCCTCGGCCGCGCGATGCGCCCGGATCGCCGCAAAGGCGGCCCGCATCAGTTCCGGCACGCCCTTGCCGCTCACGCCGGAGACGCGAAAGAGCTTGCCGTCCTTGCCGATGGCGCGCTTCAGCTTGCGCGCCCGGGACGCGATCTCGGCTTCGACGAGCGCGTCGCATTTGTTGAGGACGGTGAGCTCGGGCTTCGCCGCCAGCATCGGGCTGTAGGCCGCGAGCTCGGCGCGGACCGTGCGCCAGTCGCGCGCGACCGTCTCGCTGGTGCCGTCGACGAGATGGATCAGCACGCCGCAGCGCTCGACATGGCCGAGGAAGCGGTCGCCGAGCCCGGCGCCTTCATGCGCGCCTTCGATGAGGCCCGGAATGTCGGCCAGCACGAACTCGGCCTCGTCGCTACGCACCACGCCGAGCTGCGGATGGAGGGTGGTGAAGGGATATTCGGCGATCTTCGGCTTCGCCCGGCTGACGGCGGCGAGCAAGGTGGATTTGCCGGCATTGGGCAGCCCGATCAGGCCGGCATCGGCGATCAGCTTGAGGCGGAGCCAGACCCAGCGCTCCTCGCCCGGCCAGCCCGGATCGGCGCGGCGCGGCGCCTGGTTGGTCGAGGTCTTGAAATGGGCGTTGCCATGGCCGCCATCGCCGCCCTTCGCCAGAACGATGCGCTGGCCGGGCGCGGTCAGGTCGGCGATCACCGTCTCCTTGTCCTCGTCGATGATCTGGGTTCCGACCGGCACGCGCAGCAGGAGGTCCGGCGACGCCGCTCCGCTGCGGTTCTTGCCCATGCCGTGGCCGCCCTTGGCGGCCCTGAAATGCTGCTGGTAACGGTAATCGATGAGGGTGTTGAGGTTCTGCACCGCCTCGACGATCACGCTGCCGCCGCGGCCGCCATCGCCGCCATCGGGGCCGCCGAACTCGATGAACTTCTCGCGATGGAAGCTGACCGAGCCGGCGCCGCCGTCGCCGCTCCGGATGTAGATCTTGGCCTGGTCGAGGAACTTCATCGCAGGATCCTCGCGCCGGCGTCGGCGAGCTCGATCGGACGCGTGCCCGCATCCTGGCAGAAGCGGAGCAGGTAGCCGTCGGGATCCTGCACGAGGAACTGGCGCTGCCCTTCCAGCCGGTCGCCGACGCGATACCAGGCGGTCTCCGGCTCGCGATAGAGCGGCCAGCCGGCGCGCTTCAGCGCGCGGAGCAGCGTGTCGAGGTCGACGGTCTCGATCTGCAGGTTGATGCCGCGACCGAAGGGACGCTCCATCGCGCCGGTGCGCCAGGAGCCGTTCGGGCCGTCATCGAGCGCTTCCAGCATGAGCTGCACGCCCTCGCGCTCGAGACAGGCGAAGGCCGGATCGTCGCGCCCATAGAGCCGCGCGAATCCGAGCGTCTCGCAATAGAAGGCGAGGCTCCGCGCGAAGTCGCTGCAATTGAGTTCCGGCACCAGCCGGTTGAAGGCGATCGGGGCAGACATGGCAGCCTTGGGCTCTCGGGCCCGAAAACGAAACGGGGGAACGGCGGCGCCGTTCCCCCGGATCCCTGCTGCCCTGGGGAGGGCGTCCGCCGGCGAGCGTCAGCTCTGCGGGACGACGGACACGAAGGTCCGCCCGCCGGCCGTCTGACGGAAGCGGACCTTGCCGTCGGTGGTCGCGAAGATCGTGTGATCGCGCCCCATCCCGACATTCTGGCCCGGGTGATATTTCGTGCCGCGCTGGCGGACGATGATGTTGCCGGAGACGACGGTCTCGTCCCCGAAGCACTTCACGCCCAGGCGACGGCCGGCGGAATCGCGGCCGTTGCGCGAGCTGCCGCCCGCTTTCTTGTGGGCCATGTCTGCTACTCCTTCTTCTTGCTCTTGGCGGCCGGCTTCTTGGCAGCCGCCTTGGTCTTCGCTTTCGATTTCCTCTCGGCCGGCGCGGCGGCCTTCTTGGCCGGCTTCTTCGGCGCAGCCTTGGTCTCGCCGCCGCCCGCCGGCGCCTTGCGCTTGGCGCGCGCCTCGGCGGCGCTCTCAGCGTCCGCGGCGAGCGCGGCCCGGTCGAGCTTGCGACCGTCCGTCAGGATGTCCATCACCTTGATCAGCGACAGCGGCTGCCGATGGCCCCGCTTGCGGCGGTAATTGTGCCGGCGCTTCTTCTTGAAGATGAGGACCTTGTCCGCCTTCACCTGGTCGAGCAGCGCCGCGGCCACGCTGGCGCCGGCCACGAGCGGCGTGCCGACCGTGGTCGCGCCGGCCCCGCCGACCATGAGGACCTCGGTGAATTCGAGGATCGCCCCGTTCTCGCCCGGCAGGCGCTCGATCTCGATCACGTCGTTCTTGGCGACCTTGTACTGCTTGCCGCCGGTCCGGAACACTGCGAACATGGTTCTTAAACTTTTGATTTCGTTGAGAAAACCGGGCGCGCACGCGCCTCTCCCCGCAGGGAACGCCGGAATATAGCCGCAAAGCCGCGCCTGTCAAGCAATCTCGCCCCCGGGAGAGGCGCCAGGAGAGCCCTTAAAGCGGCTCGAAAGCGGCTCGGCAAGGCCGCGCGCAAGCGCGGCGAATTGTCCCTAGGCGATATGGAGCGGGCGTGTCGCCTGGCCCTCGGGCTCGAAGCCGATCACCCGAAGCTCGCCGGTCGCCGCAT
>CAZMUZ010000157.1:0-7342 GCA_964569315.1 uncultured Rhodospirillaceae bacterium
GACGCGGCGATCCGTTCGGCCATGATTATCGAGCTCTCCGGCGACCAGGCTGCGCGGCAGGGCCGGACCGCCGCCGTCGCCGCCGCGAAGAGGTCCCCCTGGAAAGCGAAGGGCCGGCGGCAACGTCTGCGCTGCGCCGGCCCTGCCGTTCGATCGTCGATGCCGTGCCGCCGAGGATCAGGCGACGGCTTCGACCGCCACCACTTCCGGCACGTAATGCTTCAGCATGTTCTCGATGCCCATCTTGAGCGTCGCGGTCGAGCTCGGGCATCCGGCGCAGGAGCCCTGCATGTGGAGATAGACGACGCCGTCCTCGAAGGAGCGGAAGATGATATCGCCGCCGTCCTGCGCCACCGCCGGGCGGACGCGCGTATCGATCAGCTCCTTGATCTGGGTGACGAGCTCGTCTTCCTCGCCGTCCGCGGCGGGCGCCTCGGCAGCGCCCGGGACGTCGGCCAGGATCACCGGCTTGTTGGCGACGAAATGCTCCATGATGATGCCGAGCACGGCAGGCTTCATGAGCTGCCATTCCCGGTCCGCGGCCTTCGTCACGGTGACGAAGTCGCTGCCGAGGAACACGCCCTCCACCCCCTCGAGAGCGAAGAGCCGTTCGGCGAGCGGCGAGCGCGCCGCCTGGTCGGCCGCGGTGAAGTTCGCCGTGCCGGTTCCCATCACGTCGCGGCCGGGGAGGAACTTCAGCGTGGCGGGGTTGGGGGTCTGCTCGGTCTGGATGAACATGGGAGCGCACGCACCTTTCTCCGAGGATTCCGCTCGGGTATCTCCGATAGATGGGCGATCCCGGAAACCGGTTCAACCACAATCTCATCATGGCCTTCGACCGGGCCGTCCGGTGCGGCCCGCCCGTGCCTTGACCCGGCATGGCCGGGAGCGTTAATGCGGAAGCCATGCCCGACGGAGAGGACGCCGAGCGCCCGCGCCGGGAGCTGGACCCGGTGGCGCACTGGCTGCTGCAGGAGGCGCGTCCGATCCAGGACAGCGCCACCCTGATCGGCGGCTTCGCCAATCGACTGCTCGCAACCGGCTTTCCGCTGAAGCGCGTCTTCGTCTCCATGCGCACCCTGCATCCCCAGGTGCTGGCCCTGAGCCACTACTGGGAAGCCGGCGAATCGATCGCGCGGGTGACGCCGCGCGCCTATGACGCGCTCGAGTCGGACCTTTATCTCCTGAGCCCGATCCGGGTGATCCACGAAGGCCGCGCGCCGGAGATCCGACGTAACCTCGCCCAGGCGACGGCGCCCTACGAGTTTCCGATTTTCGCCGAGCTGAAGGCGGAAGGCATCACCGACTATCTCATGCTGCCGCTGCTCTTCTCCGACAACTCGACCAACATCGCCGCCATCGCGACCGACCGGGCAGGCGGCTTCAGCGAGAACGAGATCGCGCGCTTTCGCACGCTCGTCCCGCTCCTCGCCGTCACCCTGGAGATTCGCGAGGACAAGCGCATCGCGCGGACGCTGCTCACGACCTATCTCGGGCGCGATGCCGGGCGGCGCGTGCTGGCGGGCCAGGTGCGGCGCGGCGATGCGACCAGCATCGCGGCCGCGCTTTTCTTCTGCGACCTGCGCGGCTTCACCCAGATGAGCGAGGCGCTGCCGCGCGAAGCGCTCATCCAGATGCTGAACGACTACTTCACCGCCATGGCGGACCCCGTGGAGGCGCATGGCGGCGAGGTGCTGAAATTCATCGGCGACGGGATGCTCGCGATCTTCCCGATCGCCGACGATCTCGATCGCGACCGCGCCTGCCTGACGGCGCTCGGCGCGGCCAAAGACGCGATCCGGGCGATGGATGCGCTCAACGACGCGCGCCGCGCCGCCGGTGAGATCGAGCTGCGCGCCGGCATCGCGCTCCATACCGGCACGGTCATGTACGGCAATATCGGTGCGCCCGAGCGGCTCGACTTCACCGTGATCGGCCCCGCGGTCAATCTGACGACGCGGCTCGAGCGGCTCTGCCGCACGCTCGACCGGCGCCTCGTCGCCTCCGACCGTTTCGCCTCGCCCTGCGGCCTTGCCATGATTTCGCTCGGCAAGCATCAGCTTCCGGGCGTGAGCCGCGCCGTCGAGGTGTTCGGGCTGCCCGAGGAAGGCAAGCTCGCGTGAGCGCGGCCGACTGGCTCCTCGCCGAGGGACGGCTGCTCGCCGGCCTTGGCCCCCTGATCGAGGGGCTCGGCAGAGAGCTTCTCGCCGGGGATCTGCCGGTGGCCCGCCTCGGGCTTCATATGCGGGCCCTTCATCCGCAGGTGGGCGGGCAGCGCGTGCTGTGGAACGCCGGCGAGCCGGTCGCCGAGACGGTCTACGGCCATGAGGTCGCCGCCAGCGACGTCTTCGCACGCAGCGCCCTCGCCGCGGCCTACGCGACCGGCGAGCCGGTGCGCCGCAGGCTGGAAGGGCCGCTGCAGGAGTTCGATTTCCCGATCCTGCACGACCTCAAGGCGGAGGGGCTGACCGACTATCTCGTCATGCCGATCCGCTTCGCGACCGGCGAGACCCACGCGGCGAGCTGGGCGAGCCGCGCGCCCGGCGGCTTCTCGGAGGCCCATCTCGCGATCGTCAAGGCGACGATGCCGGCGCTCTCGGCGGTGGTCGAGACGCACTATGTCCGCCGCACCATGGCGACCCTGCTCGACACCTATCTCGGGCGCGAGGCCGGGCGGCGCGTGCTCAACGGCTCGATCCGCCGGGGCGACGGCGAGACCATCGCGGCCGCGCTCTTCTATTGCGACCTGCGCGGCTTCACCGAGCTCAGCAACCGCCTCGAGCGCGATCAGCTCCTCGATCTGCTCGACGATTTCTTCGGCTGCATGGCGGGCGCGATCGACCATGGCGGCGGCGAGGTGCTCAAGTTCATCGGCGACGCCATGCTCGCGATCTTCCCGATGCGGGACGACCTCGACCGCGACCGCGCCTGCCTTGCAGCGCTGGGGGCGGCCGAGCGGGCGCTGGGCGACATCGACCGCGTCAACCGCGAGCGGCAGATCGCCGGCAAGCCCGGCATCACCGCCGGGATCGGACTCCATGCGGGCGCCGTGCTCTACGGCAATATCGGCGCGCCGGCGCGGCTCGACTTCACCGTCACCGGCCCGGCGGTGAATGTCGTGACGCGGATCGAATCGCTCTGCCCGGTGCTGGGCCGGCCGCTGCTGACCTCCGCGCGCTTCGCGTCGCCCTGCGGCTCGCGCCTGGTCTCGCTCGGCCGTCATCCGCTGAAGGGCATCGAGGCGGCGCAGGAGATCTTCGGCCTGCCTTGATCCGCCCGGCATCGCGTCGGGCGATGCTCTCGGGCCGGCGCATCGCCCTCAGGCGATGCTTTCGATGTCATCGATGGTGAGGTTGCCGGGCACGATGGTGAGCGGCACGCGCAGCTTGCCGACGAACTTGCCCGTGAGCGCCGCGACCAGCGGGCCCGGGCCCTTGGCGCCCGGATTCGCGCCCAGCACCAGGATCGAGATGGTCGGCTCCTCGGCGATGAGCTTGATGAGCTCGTCGCGCCGGTCGCCCTCGCGCAGATAGAGCACCGGCATGGCGCCGGAAAGCCGATAGACCTCGGCGGCGATCTTCTGCATCAGCGTCTCGGCGGCCTGGCGCGCCTCCTGCTCCATCAGCTTGCCGACGCCGAGGATCTGCTGCTGGAACGCGCCGGTCTCCGCGACATGGAGCAGCGCCACGCGCCCGCCCGACTTCTGCGCGCGCCGGCAGGCATAGAGCAGCGCCACCTTGAGCTCGGGCGTCTCGTCCACCACCACGAGGAAGACCCGGCCGGCCCCCTTGGGCGCGGCGTCTTCCGGCGCGGCAGCGGGTTCGTTCACATCGGACATGGCGCGCCTCCTAGAGCCGCCGGAACACGAGGTACCCGATCCACCCGAGCAGCAGCGCGCCGAGCACGGCACCGGCGCCGTAGCCGAGGCTCTGAGTATGGGCGAACCGGAAAATCTCCGCGCCGATGCCGATCTTGCTGATCACCAGCGGCGTGGTCTGGGCGCTGACCACCGCGCCGTCGCGGAAGAGCAGCACCTCCACCAGGTAGCTCCCCACCGGCACGTTGGACGGGAAATGCAGTTCGGTCCGGAAAAGCTGGTTGCCGAGGAAGCTTACCTTCCCGACCTTGGTGGCGAACAGCCCCTGGTTCTGCTTGATGCGGATGAGGGCGCGCTGGAAGAGCGCGGTTTCGGCGGGCGATGCCTGGGGCAGCGTCATCGCCAGATGCTGCAGCCCGATGCGCTGGCGCGCCTGCATCGCCGGATCGAGGAACTCCTCCAGCGGACGGTTGCTGGCGATGCCGTAGAAGGCCGGCACCGAGCCGAACTCGAGCGCCTCGCGGTTGACCCAGACGCCGAAGACGCGCTCCTTGCGCCGCACCGCGATGTCGGTCGAGGGACCCCGCACCGTGACCAGGATATCGCCGGGACCGTCGGTCGCGCCGAACATCAGCACCTCGGTGCCGCTGAAGCCGGTGGTGATCGCGATGAGGTGGTTCGAGAGATCGGCGATCAGCGGCTCGGCCGCGCCCTCGCGCGCCGGTCCCGCCAGCAGCACGAGCAGCGCCACGAGGAGCGCCGCGGCGGCGGCCGGACGGGGCAACCTCACCGCAACGTCTCCGCGACGGCGATCGAGAACAGTTCCTTCGGCGGGGCCGTGAGCTGATAGGCGAGGCCGACGCCGACGCCGATCACGAGGAGCGCCAGCAGCACGCGGATCTGCTCCGCCGGCAGCTTGGTCGTGGCGCGGCTGCCGAGCTGCGCGCCGATCACGCCGCCGACGGTAAGCACCAGCGCCAGCACCACGTCGACCGTCTGGTTCTGCACCGATTGCAGCAGGGTCACGTTGGCGGCGACGAAAATCACCTGGAAGAGCGAGGTGCCGATGACGATCGCGGTCGGCATGCCCAGCAGATAGATCATCGCCGGCACCAGGATGAAGGCGCCGCCCACGCCCATGATCGCCGACATGATGCCGACGAAGAGCCCGACCGAGATCGGCAGCAGCGCGCTGATATAGAGGCGCGACTTGCGAAACCGCATCTTGAGCGGCAGGCCGTGCAGCCAGAAATGCTGATGCAGCTTGCGCACATTGCCGGCCGGCCTGCGGCGGCGGACGAGGCTGCGCAGGCTCTCCGCCAGCATCAGCACGCCGATCAGCGAGAGCAGCAGCACGTAGGACAGGCTGATGACGAGGTCGATCTGGCCGATCTGCCGCAGCAGGCCGAACAGGAACACGCCCGCGGTCGAGCCGGCGAAGCCGCCGATCAGCAGCATGAACCCCATCTTGAAATCGACGTTGTCGCGCTGCCAGTGGCCGAGCACGCCGGAGACCGACGAGGCGACCACCTGGTTCGCCTGCGTCGCCACCGCGACCGCGGGCGGCACGCCGATGAAGATGAGAAGCGGCGTCAGGAGGAACCCGCCGCCGACGCCGAACATGCCGGAAAGGAATCCGATCCCCGTGCCGAGGCCCAACAACAGGAAGATGTTGAGCGACATCTCGGCGATCGGCAGGTAGATCTGCATAATCGGCGACCAGGAGCGGCGAGGGAGCGGTTGCGCACCGAATCGGCGACCGGCGCCAGCGCCCGGAAACGCCTGATTCGAGCCGCGAATCTCGGCCTTTCGACCTTACACGGCCCTTCCCGGCGACGGAAGGCCGGAAGGCGCCGAACGCCTATTTGAGGAGGATGTTGCTGACTTCGCGAAGCTGGGTTCGCGCGCGCAGGAGGAAGAAGCCCTGCGCCGCGAGATGGCTCGGTACGAACTGCCCGTCGGGGGCGCCGTTCGTCACCACCCAGGGTTCGAGTGCGGCCGCCTGGCGGAAGCTGTCCAGCATTTGCTCCCAGACTGGCACCAGGTCGCGCTCCCGGATCACCTGCTCGAAATCGCGGCCGAGCTCGCGTAAGAGGAGGCCATAGGCATAGAGCCGCCCCTTGTTCGAATAGAAGACGTCGTCGGCGCGGAAATCGATGAGATCGCCCGAATGCGCCTCGATCCGGCGGTCGGTGAGGGCGGAGGCCGAGCCGAGGTCGGCGGCGATGCGGTCGAGCGTGCCGAGCAGATTGTCGGCGCGGCGCTCGAACACGGCCTGGCCGGCGGAAAGCCGCCGATTGAAGCTGTCGAGCGCGCGGACGGCCGAGAGATATTGCTGCTCGGAGGAGGCGGTCGGCGCCCAGGAGGTCGAGAAATCGAAGATCCAGACCGTGCCCGAATAGCGCAGCAGGCCGGTCGCCTTGTCGAGATCGGGGTCGGCCTGGCTGGTGCCGCGGGTGCGGCCGATCTGGTCCGTCATCTCGAGCGCGAAGCGGCTCAGGGCGGCGACGATGCCCATCTGGTAGTTCGGCATGTTGTCGAGCGCCCAGCCCGGCATGAAGATCGGATCGTTGGCGGGCCAGCCATGGCCGGCGACCTCGCGATCCACCAGCGCCGCGGCGAGCGCCACCGCGTAGCTGCCGCCTTCGGGCGGCGCCGGCGCCTGGAAGTCCGGATTGTCGTCGATCTTGTGGATCAGCAGCATGCCGACCGGGTAGTAGAGCAGCAGGCCGAGCACGAGCAGCAGGCCGATGGCGGCGAGCGTGCGGCCGGCGATCCGGAAGGACAGGAACCGGCGCCACCGGCTCGGCGGCTTCTCGTCCAGCAGGAAATCGTCGCTCATGCTCCCCCTCGCTCCGCGCCGGCGGCCGGCGCGCCCGTCCCATAAGTGAGGGCGATCCGCCGCGGACGCAAGGCGCGGGCGCCTCTCTAGACGCGGAGGAAGCCGACCGCTTCCTCGACCTCGGCCAGGATCGGCGCGGATTTGGCGCGGGCCCGCTCCGCCCCGTCCTTCAGGATCGCGTCGATCTCCGCGGGGTCCGCCATCAGCCGCTTCATCTCGCCGCCGATCTTGCCGAGCGTCGCCACGGCGAGGTCGGTCAGCACCTGCTTGAAGAAGGAGAACTCCTTGCCGGCGAACTCGCCGATCACGGTGTTCAGCTCCTTGTCCGCAAGGGCCGCATAGATGCCGAGAAGGTTGAAGGCCTCGGGCCGCGCCGTCATGGCCTCGGCCGTCACCTTGCCGTCGGGGCCGAGGCATTCGGGCCCCGGCAGCGGCTGCGGATCGGTCTTGGCCTTGCGGATCTTGAGCGCGACGGCGTCCGCGTCGTCGGTCATGTTGATGCGCGAATAGTCGGAAGCGTCGGACTTGCTCATCTTCTTCGTGCCGTCGCGGAGCGACATGACGCGCGTCGCCGGCCCGAAGATCAGCGGCTCGGGCAGCGGGAAGAGCTCCACCCCGAAATCCGCGTTGAACTTCTGCGCGATGTCGCGGGCGAGCTCCAGATGCTGCTTCTGGTCCTCGCC
>CAZMUZ010000158.1:0-7284 GCA_964569315.1 uncultured Rhodospirillaceae bacterium
CGGGGCTTTCGGCCCGGAGCCGCCATGTCGTCACCCTCGCCCAAGACCCTGCCGCCAGACAGCATCGCCGCCGCCATGGCGCGTGCCGAGGACGCGGTGGCGGAACTCGCCGCGGACTATACGATCTGGGCGCTCGACGACGTGAAGCGGGCGGAGGATGCCTTCGCGCGCTTCAAGAACGAGCCCGAGCAGCGGAAGGCCCATCTCGAAAATCTCTACCGGGCGGCCCACGATATGAAGGGGCAGGGCGGCAGCTTCGGCTTTCCGCTGGTCACCAAGATCGGCCATTCGCTCTGCCGCTATCTCAAGAGCGGCGAGATGGGCGACGCCAACCTGCCCGTCATCCAGGCTCATGTCAGCGCGCTTCGCCTCATCATCGAGAAGGCGATCAAGGGCGAGGGCGGTCCGGCCGGCGCCAAGCTGATCGCCAAGCTCGAATCCCTCGCGGGCCAGCCGGCGGCGCAGCCGCCCTCGAGCTAAGTTTTCCGGCGGCGCAGCCGCCCTCGAGCTAAGCCTTCCGGCGGTGCAGCCGCCCTCGGGCCGAGCCTTCCGGCGGGGCGTTCTCCGGCCCCGGCCCCGATCCCGATCCTTCCGATCCGATGGCGCCGCCGCTCTGGCTTGCGCTCCCTTGCGCTATCGCGTGCCGAAGAGCCGGTCGCCGGCGTCGCCGAGGCCGGGCAGGATGTAGGCATTCTCGTTGAGCCGCTGATCGAGCGCCGCGGTGAAGACGGGAATCGTCGGATGGGCGGCCTGGAACACGCCCATGCCTTCGGGTGCGGCGACGAGCGCCATCAGCAGGATGCGCGCGTCCGGCACGCCGCGCCGATTGAGCAGATCGACCGCCGCGACCGCCGAATGACCGGTCGCCAGCATGGGGTCGCAAAGGATGAAGAGCCGGCCCTCCGGCTCGGGCAGCTTCACGAAATACTGCACCGGCCGCTGCGTCGCATGATCCCGGTAGAGGCCGATATGGCCGACCCGCGCGGTCGGCACGAGCTCGGTGATGCCGTCCAGCATGCCGAGCCCGGCGCGCAGGATGGCCACGACCGCGAGCTTCTTGCCGGCGATGAAGGAGGCCATCATCGGCTCGAGCGGGGTTTCGATCCGGTCCTGCTCGAGCGGCAGGCTGCGGGTCACCTCATAGCCCATCAGCAGCGCGATTTCGCGCAGGAGCTGCCGGAACTGGATCGTCGGCGTGCGCCGGTCGCGCATCAGCGACAGCTTATGCTGGATCAGCGGATGGTCGAGGATCTCGAGCTGCGGGAAGCGCGGGTCTTTGACCGCCATGACGGGTCGCCTCGGCGCCGGAACGGGGCTCCGATATGGACCGATTCGGTCGGCGGGTCAAAGTCGGGGTAGCGCCCGGGCGGGATCCGCTTCGCGGCCGGGGCGGGCCTCATCCTCCCGTGGGGAAACCGGAGGCGAGGCCCGCGCCGGGTGCCATCGGCCAGGGATGCCGTGGCCCTCTCGCAATATCAGGGCAGGGGCACGCCCGCCTCGGCGATCGCGTGCTCGCTGCTGCTATGCACGTTCCCGTAGAGATCGGCGACGCTGTCGCCGAGGGCGCCGAGGGCGCCGAATATCGCGATGCCCACCAGCACCGCCACCAGCGCATATTCGATGGCGGAAGCGCCGCCCTCGTCCGCCATGAACTGCAATAGCTGGATGGGCATCCGCCCCTCCCATAACCAGGACGCTCGTCTCGGGATCCGGGAATGCGATCCCGCGAAACGCGGCCATCCGGTGATTCCAAATCCGGCCATCGCCTGCCTGGCGAACCCAAGGCCGTCTGCCCTTCAACCCCTCCTGCGGTACGCGTCCTGCGCGCCGCCCTTCGGTGCCCCCGCCGCGACCGGACCGCCGGCCCGGCCGCGACGGGGGCGGAAGGAACCGGTCAGTCGAGGCCTGCCGGCGCCGTACCCGCGAGGTTGCTCTGCACGAGCTCGAAAACCGCTGCAACCGAGGTGCCGATGCTGCCGAGGGCGGCCACACAGGCCACCGACACGAGCGCGGCGATCAAGCCATATTCGACGGCCGTGGCACCCTGCTCGTCCGTCGCGAAGCGGGTCAGATTGTTGAACATGGCGATTCTCCTTCCGTCCGATTGTCGCGGGCCGTCCTGGCCCTCGATCAATGACAGCAGTTTCTCTGAAATTATCGAGAATGTCAAATAAATGCCTCTCGCTATAATGGTAAATTACTGAGGAGCGTAAAGATATTATTTGAGATAAACACTATAATTATTTAGCAAAAATACGGTATCTATTTAGAGAATCGTTTCACCAAATTTTCGACAATTGCGCGAGGGGAAGCCCCGTTTTGCCGATCTCCGCGACGGCGGCTCCGGAGGGGAAGCGGCTGCGACCATGCCTGCCGCCGTCCGCGCCGCCGGGCCGACGGCGATGGTGGGGGGCAGGGCGCGCGCGGCGTTGGCGGACTGCCCCGATGGCGCTCGAGGTGCCGCGGGCCTTCCCGCGCGGCCGGGAAGCCGGCCGGAGGAGGCAGACGGGAAAGGGATCGCGGGGGGGAGCCGGCGCGAGGGCGCCGGCGGATTGTGGAGGCCGGCGCGAGGGCGCCGGTGGATTGTGGAGGCCGGCGCGAGGGCGCCGGCGGGCGGCCTAGCTGTGGCTTCCGAGCGGGTTAGTCGGGTGGGCCGGGCCGGCGGTCGGCGGCCCTGAGGCCGGCCTCGCGCCGGTCGAGGATGCGGCCCATAACCCACCAGATGACGGCCGTGGCGGCGATCGAGACATAGCCGTCGAGGGCGTAGTGCCAGCCGAGCTGGACCGAGCCGATCTGGATCGCGATGCAGTAGAGCAGGGCCGCGAGGCCGATCAGCCGATGCACGCGCCAGCCCAGCAGCACGAAGAGGAACGCCATGGAGAGATGCATGCTCGGCATCGCCGAGATGCCGCCGCCGAGGCTGACGCCGGCCGCCGAATAGTCGGTCCAGAGTCGCTCCTGCGCGGTGAGCGCCCAGATCGTCACATGCTCGTTGGTCTCGTGCAGATAGGCCATCAGCGGCGCATAAGGGTCCGGCAGGCCGGTCACCCGGCCGAAGAAGCAAGGCCCGGCCGAGGAGAACACTATCGCCGCGATGCTGCCGAGCAGGACCCAGGCCAGCAGCAGGGTGCCGAAGAACTGGGCGCGGAGGCGCCGGTCGCGCGTATCGAAGGTCTGCCAGACCAGCATGAACCAGGTGACGAAGAACCAGAGCACGTAGCAGAAGCTGAGCACCTGGCTCGCCAGGGGGTTGCCGAGCAGCGGCTGCAGGATCTCCCAGGGCGCGACGCCGCCATGCAGCCACCGGTCGGCGGCCTCGAGCGCGGAGTCCCAGGCGAAGGGGTGGAAGGCGGGGATTGCGGATTTGACGATGGTGAAGCTGTTGAGGAAGATCGGCAGCAGCACCAGCACGGGCAGGCCCGCCGCGAGCCGTTCGACGGTGAAGACCTCGTTGCGGAAACGATGGACGAGCGTCCGGGTCAGATGCTGCGGCCGGAGCGCCACCATCACATAGACCGGATAGCCGATCAGCAGCGCGAGCAGCATCATCGGCACCATCTGAAGCGAGATGCCGGTATAGAGATTGAAGGCGGCGCCGACCTGGCCGGTCAGGTGCCGCTCGACCAGGATCGCCACCGCAAAATATGCCAGCACGAACGCCGCCATCCAGCGATGCCGGTAGAACGACCACGCGATCGCAACGGCGAGCCGCCGGGCGAATTCGGCGATCGGCCCGATCGGGTTCCACGAGCGGGGACGAGCGGCGGGTTCGGCGGTGAGGGAGGGAACAATGGCCATGGCGGTTCGCACTGACTTACGGCTCGGGCTCCAGCATGGCGGCAATGAGTTAAGGAGCGGTCGATGCGGGGCCGGAATTCGCGGCCCCTCGGACCGCGGGCAATCGACGCGTCCGAAAAAGAGAAAGGGCCCCGTCGCCTCCTGGCAACAGGACCCCTTCCGGCTGCAAGCGCCCTCCGGCGCCGCCGCCGCATCCCGGTTGGAACGCGGGCGGCGGCCGGAAGGAGCGATTACGGCGTCGTGCCGGCCGTGACGGCGCTGTCCAGCTTGCTGCTGACGAAGCTGAAGATCTCCGACAGCGAGCCGCCCAGCGAGGTCAGGGCGCCGATCGCGGCGACCGAAACCAGGGCGGCGATCAGGCCGTATTCGATGGCCGTGGCGCCCTGCTCGTCCCGCAGGAAATGACGAAACTTCGACATGATTGGGCTCTCCTTCCAGGTTGTCCCGGGAGGCGATCATGGCGGCCAACTATGAAGCGGTGGTTAACACGCAGCAGAAAAATGCAACGCTTCAATAATAGGTCCAAGCGCTTCGAATCATTACTGGACTTGTATTTAGATACAATGCGCGGCGAGATTGACTCAAATCCTACCCATCCCGGACCCTTGGTTTCCCCGTGGTTTTCTTCGGCCTGACAGCGTCAAGCGGCGGGCCGGCGGCGGCCCCGACCGGCCCGGCCCAACGGCGGCGAGGCGCCAAGTTCTGCCGAATATTATATCCGCTCCAGGCGCTCTTGCAGAAAACCTCGAGTAAATCTCGGGATATTTGCAAAATACAAGAATAATCCAAAATATGCCGGCGAACAATATTCCGCGCTCCTCCGAAGATCGTCACCGCCCGACCCAAGAGCGGGAGCGGACGGGGGTGAGGCCGGACGCGGGAACGGCCGGCGGGACGGCGAGAGGCGGGCGCGTCAGCCTCGCGCGGGCGCGGGGCCTGCCGCGGCAAGGGGCGCCGGCAGGCGTGCCGCGTAGCCGGAGCGGGCAAGCCGGCCCACGGCGAACCAGACCGCGAGCGTCCCGGCGGCGCCGAGATAGCCGTCGATCGCATAGTGCCAGCCGAGATGCACCGAGCCGATCTGGATGATCAGCGCATAAAGCCAGCCGAAGATCCCAAGCAGCCGGTTGGTGCGCCAGAACAGCAGCGCGAGCAGGACCGCCATGGCGACATGCATGCTGGGCATCGCCGAGATCCCGCTGCCGAGCCCGATCGCGCTCTCGGCATAGCCGGCCCAGAGACCGTCCTGCACGGTCAGGGCCCAGACGCGGCTCACCTCGTTTGCCGCATGGAGATAGTCCATGAGCGGCGCGAAGGGGTCGGGAAGGCCGGTCACCCGCCCGAAATAGCAGGGACCCGCCGAGGAGAAGACGGCCGCGAGCAGGTTGCCGAAGATCATCCAGACCAGCAGCAGGCTGGCGAAGAACTGCGCCCGCAAGGCGGGGTCGCGGAGCGAGAAGGCCTGCCAGACCCAGACGAAGGAAACGATGAAGAACCAGAGATTGTAGAAGATATTGAGCCAGTGCGAGATTTCCGGCGTGCCCAGCAAGGGCTGCAGAAGCGCCCAGGGCGCATAGCCGCCGTGAAGCCATCGATCGAGGGCCTCGAATCGAGCGTCCCAGCCGAACGGGTTGAAGAGCGTGATCGAGCTCTTCACCAGCGTGAAGGCGCCGCAGAAAAACGGCATGAGCAGCAGCACCGGCAGCGCCGCCGCGATCCTCTCGACGGTAAGGAACTTCTGTCGGAGTTCCCGGAAGAAATCCGTCAGGGGCCGTGCCGGATGGACCACCACGACGATATAGGCGAGGCGACCCAGCACCAGCAGCAGCGTCATGATCGGCATGAGCAGGATGTAGATCGGGAGATAGAGCACGAAGGCGCTGCCGGAGGCGGCATGGATCATGCCGGCGACTACAGCCCCGGCCGCGACCTCGATCCCGACCAGCCCGGCCAGCCACCAATGGCTCCGGAAGGACCGACCGAGCGCGACGGCCCAGCGGCGGCCGAGGCTCGGAGGATGCGCGGGGCGCCGCTCAGCCAGACTGGGAACGATCGTCGAGACCATTACGAAACGGGATTTCCATCGCGGCCGGCCGAATCTGCCGCGGATTGGTTAAGGCTTGGTGGAGGGATCGGACGCCCCGACGGCCGTCGCGCGCCTGCACCCCGTGACGTGTCCGCCAGGGCGAGAGCCCGGCCGGCACGGAAATCGGGCCTATTCGGCGGCGGCGGGCGGAATGCCGGCGAGGTCGTCCAGCGAGGCCAGAAGGTCGGCGAGCTCCGCCTCGGCCGTCGGATCCGGCGTGTCGTCGCCATTGCCTGCGCCGGCCAGCGGATCCGGCAGGATGCCCGCATCGTCGAATGCGGGCTGCGGCGCCGCGCCGCAACAGCGGATCATGGCGGCGGCGAGCTCCGGCACCTGGATCGGCTTCGACACATAGTCGTTCATGCCGGCCGCGAGATACTGCTCGCGCTGTCCTGCCATCGCGTTCGCCGTGAGGGCGATGATCGGAATCCGTGCCTCGGGACCCTTGAGGGCGCGGATGGCGCGGGTCGCGGAAGGCCCGTCCATCTCCGGCATCTGCACGTCCATCAGGATGAGGTCGTAGCGGACCCGTTGCACGGCGGCGACGGCGTCGAGGCCGTTGCCGACGAGATCGGTGTGGCAATCGAACTTCTTGAGGAGCGCGTTGATCAGCATCTGGTTGACCTGGTTGTCCTCGGCGACGAGGACGCGCAGGCCGCACCGCGGCCGGCGGTCGGCGGCGCCGATCTCGCCCCCGGTCGAGATCGCGGCCGGATCGACGAGGCGGCAGCGCACGGTGAACCAGAAGGTCGAGCCCTTGCCGGGCTCGCTGGTGAGGCCGACCTCGCCGCCCATGATCTCCGCGAGCTGACGGCAGATGGCGAGGCCGAGTCCGGTACCCCCGTAGCGCCGCGAGGTCGAGCTGTCTCCTTGCGTGAAATGGGTGAAGAGGAGCGGCTGGACCTCCTTCCGGATGCCGATTCCAGTGTCGGTGATCTCGGCACGGAGCTCCACCTCGTCGCCCTGGATCGGCGCGATCCTGGTCGCGATCGTGATGTAGCCGCGCTCGGTGAACTTGATCGCGTTGCCGACGAGATTGAACAGAATCTGGCGGATGCGGCCGGAATCGGCATGCAGCCAGACCGGGCCCGTGCGCGCCGGCGGCGGCGCCTTGAGCACGATGCCCTTCGCCTGGGCGCGGGGACCGAGCAGCGTCACCACGCTGTCCAGCACGCTGTCGAACTGGAAGTCGGTCGCGTCGAGCGCCATGCGGCCGGCCTCGAGCTTCGAGAAGTCGAGGATGTCGTTGATGATGGTCAGCAGCGCCTCGGCGGATTCCCGCACCGTGAGGGCGAAATGGCGCTGCTCGTCGCTGAGCTCGGTATCGAGCAGCAGGCCGGTCATGCCGAGCACGCCGTTCATCGGCGTGCGGATCTCGTGGCTCATCATGGCGAGGAATTCGG
>CAZMUZ010000159.1:0-7262 GCA_964569315.1 uncultured Rhodospirillaceae bacterium
TCGAGCCCGGTCATGGCGGCGATCTTCACCGCCACCTCGCCCGCCGTCGCCGCGATCGTGGCGCGGGTCTTCTTCGGCACGCCGATCGACCGGCGCATGATCCCGGCGATCCTGTTCGCCTTCGTCGGCTGCTCGCTCGCGACCTACGACCCGACCAACGAAACCGATCCCTTCACCTTCGGCGGCGGCGAGCTCCTGATCCTGGTCGCGAACGCCTGCTGGAGCTGGTACTCGATCGCGGCGCAGCGCTGGCTCGATGGCTGGTCGCAGATCCGCATCACCGGCGTGACACTGGTCTACGGCACGATCGCCGGCATCGGCATCTATATCGTCGCCGGATTGCTGGGCCAGGCCGATCTTTCGCCCGAGCCGGCGCGCAACATGACCGAGCTCGGCCTTCACGCCTGGATCGCGCTCGCCTGCGTCTGCGGCGGGGTCGCGACCTGGAACTACGGGGTGAAGGTGCTGGGCGTGACGGTCGCCTCGCTCTTCCTCAACATGGTGCCGATCTTCGCGCTGGTGATTCTGGCGATGCTGGGCCAATGGCCGACCGTGACGCAGCTCATCGGCACGGCGCTCGTGGTGCTGGGTCTCCTGACCGCGCAGCTACGCCAGCTCGGGCTGCGTCGGATCGCCGCAGAGAAACTCGCGGAACCCGTCGATGGCGGCGCGATCCGCAGCAGCGCACGCTAGGCCACAGGCCGTCGGATCTGCCGTGCGCAGCCGCGGGTTGCGCGCCTGCAATTGCCCCGGTATCTCATGGACAATGATCCGGGCGGGAATCGCGCGAGCGGTCGCCCGCCATGTCCAAGCCCGGTAGACTGCGGGCCGGAGCGAGGCGGATGGATTACGAGGATTTCTTCCGGCAGCGTATCGGCGACCTGCAGCGCGAGGGCCGCTATCGCGTGTTCGCCGATCTCGAGCGCGCGGCCGGCGCCTTTCCGCGCGCGCGACGCCACGCGCCCGACGGCCGCGTGCAGGACATCCTGCTCTGGTGCTCCAACGACTATCTCGGCATGGGGCAGCATCCGGCCGTGCTGGCCGCGATGCACGAGGCGCTCGATCGCTGCGGCGCCGGCGCCGGCGGCACCCGCAACATCTCCGGCACCAATCACTATCATGTGCTGCTGGAGCGCGAGCTTGCCGGACTGCACGGCAAGGAGGCGGCGCTCCTGTTCGGCTCGGGCTACGTCTCCAACCAGACGACGCTCGCGACCCTCGGCCGCATGCTGCCGGGTTGCGTCATTTTCTCCGACGCCGGCAACCACAACTCGATGATCGAGGGCATCCGTCAGTCGGGCGCCGAGAAGCATGTCTTTCGGCACAACGATCCGGAGCATCTCGAGGCGCTGCTGCGGCCAGTCGATCCGGCGCGGCCGAAGCTGGTCGCCTTCGAGAGCGTCTACAGCATGGATGGCGATATCGCGCCGATCGCCGAGCTCTGCGATATCGCCGAGCGTCATGGCGCGATGACCTATCTCGACGAGGTTCATGCGGTCGGCATGTATGGCCCGCATGGCGGCGGCATCGCCGAGCGCGAGGGGCTGATGGACCGCCTGACCGTGATCGAGGGCACGCTTGCCAAGGCCTTCGGCACGATCGGCGGATATATCGCGGGCTCCGCCGCCCTCATCGACTTCATCCGCTCCTACGCGCCGGGCTTCATCTTCTCGACCGCGATGATGCCGGCGGCGGCGGCCGGCGCGCTTGCGAGCGTGCGGCATCTGAAGGCGAGCAACGCCGAGCGCGACGCCCAGCAGGCGCGCGCGGCATTGCTGAAACGGCGGCTCGCGGAAGCGGGGCTGCCCTGCATCGCGTCGCCGAGCCATATCGTGCCGGTCCTGGTCGGCGACCCGCGGCTCTGCCGCCAGGCGAGCGAGCTGCTGCTCGAACGCCATGGCATCTATGTGCAGGCGATCAACTACCCGACCGTGCCGCGCGGCAGCGAGCGGCTCCGCCTCACCCCGACCCCCTTCCACAGCGAGCGGCATATCGCCGAACTCGTCGCGGCGCTGGAAATCGTCTGGCGCTCGCTCGACCTGCCCTTCAAGCAGCGCGCCGCCTAGCCATTTCGGCCGGCTCCTTCGGCGATCTCCCCGGCGGGCGGGCCGCTTGGCCGCACCGCCGCGAAGCCTTACTCTCCTTCGCGCTGTCGGACTGCATGCGGGCAGCCGACGAAGAAACGCAAGGGAGAGACAGAGACGATGTCGCAGGTGAAGGTTTTCCGGCGTAACGAGATGAAGTTCGATCCCTATGGCGGCCCTCCGGGCCAGGGCCAGATCGCGCGGCTGGTCGGACCCGAGCTCAGCACGACCATGGGCGTCGGCATCGGCACCTTCGACGGCTGCTCGATCGAATGGACGGTTCTCTATGACGAGATGATCGTCGTGCTCGAGGGCAAGTTCCGCCTCGTGCTGAAGGACGCGGTGATCGAGGCGACGCCGGGCGACGTGATCTGGCTGCCGGAGAACACCTGGCTCAAATACGAGGGCGAGAAGGCGGTCGTCTGCTACACGCTCTATCCGGTCGACTGGCGGACCACGAAGCAGGGCAAGAAATAGCGCCGGCGATGCGGGCCGGCGCCGATCGGCGCCCGTCGATGGCGGCCCGTCGACGGCGCCGGCCCTTCATCGCATGACGACCGACGACATCGACCGCGAGCGCGCGAGGGGGAATTCATGACCGGCGTTCTGCATTTCAAGCGCGAGGACGTAACGTTCGAGCCGATCGGCAACCCGCCCGGCAAGGCGGGCCTCGCGGCGCAGGTGGGGCCCGCCCAGAGCGGGACCATGGGCGCCGGGCTCTGCATGTTCGACGGCTGCTCGATCGAATGGACCGTGATCTATGACGAGATGCTGGTGGTGCTGGACGGCAAGCTGCGGCTCGTGCTCCGCGACCGGACCATCGAGGCGGGCCCGGGCGACGTGATCTGGCTGCCGGAGAACACCTGGATGAAATATGAGGGCGAGAAGGCGGTCTGCTGCTACGCCGTCTATCCGGTCGACTGGCAGACCACGCGCCTGCCGAAGAGCTAGGCGCCGATGGCGATCCTCATGCCGCGCCTGCCTGGGTCCGGGGCGGTTCCGGACGGGAATGGAAGCTCATCCTTCGACAGGCTCAGGATGAGGATTTTGGTTACATCCTCATGGTGAGCCTGTCGAACCATGAGGTCCGTGTTGCGGCGAATGGCCTATCCTTCGACAGGCTCGGGATGAGGGGTGCGCGATGAACGCCGTCCGGCATTTTCGGCGCAGCGAGATGAGCTTCTCCCCCTTGCGCGGGCCGCTCGCCGGCGAAGGGCCGCCGCAGGCCGAGATCGCCCGGCTGATCGGGCCTGCCGAAAGCGGAACCCTGGGCGTCGGCATCGGCCGGTTCGGGGCGCCGATCGACTGGCGCGTGCCCTATGACGAGATGATGGTGGTGCTCGAAGGCCGCTTCCGCGTGATCCTTCCCGACCGCACCATCGAGGCGGGACCGGGCGACGTGATCTGGGTCCCGGAAGGCACCGCCTTCACGACCGAGGGCGAAGACGCGGTCATCTGCTACGCTCTCTGGCCGGTCGATTATCACGAGCGGCAGGCCCGGAGCCGACCGGAACGCCGATGAGCCGCAGCGCCGCACCGGCGGGGACGATCCTGGAGACCGAGCGGCTGCGGCTGCGCCGGCTCGAGCCCGGCGATCTCGAAGCGCTCCATGCGCTCTATAGCGATCCCGAGATCCGCCGATATTTTCCGGAGGGCGTGCTGACGCGCGCGCAAACCAAGGAGGAGCTGGACTGGTTCGTCGCCGGCGACCCGGACCATCCGGCGCTCGGGCTCTGGGCGACCGTCCTGAAACCGGGCGGGGAATTCATCGGCCGCTGCGGGCTGCTTCCCTGGACCGTCGAGGGGCGCCCCGAAACCGAGGTCGCCTATCTCATCGACAAGCGCTACTGGCGGCGTGGCTACGGCGCGGAGGCCGCGGCGGCGCTGGTGCGCTATGGCTTCGACAAGCTCGGCCTGACGCGGATCATCGCCTTCGTCGATCCGGCGAACGTCGCGTCGGCCGCAACCGCGCGGAAGGCCGGGCTCGCCTTCGAACGCGAGATCGAGCTCGAAGGCATCCGCGACGCAGTCTATGCGATCGAGCGGCATCGGGGTGCCGACGAACCGGACTCCTCAGCCTGAGCCTGTCGAAGGATGAGCCTGTCGGAAGCGTCGGCAGCCTCATGGTTCGACAGGCTCACCATGAGGACTTTCTTTGGGATCGATGCGACGGTAACAGAGCACGACCGCGTCACCCTCGGGCTTGACCCGAGGGTCCATCCCGCCGATGCGATGTAACGGGCCGGCTAACTCCCGATTCGCGCCGAAGCATGGATGCTCGGGTCGAGCCCGAGCATGACGAGAGTGCAGGGACGGTCGCGCGCGAACGCGATGTCAGCCCACCGGGATGTAGTCGTACCGGCCGACGCCCTGGACGATCAGGAACCGCGAGCGGCCCGCATAAGTATTGACGACGGTATGGGCGCGGCGCGGCGGGACGGTGCAGCGGCCGCCGGGCTCGAGCGGGAAGGTCTCCTGCGGGGCGCGGGTCTCGACCGCGAGGCGACCTTCGAGGCAGACCATCGTGTCGGTGACCTCGGAATGGCAGTGCCAAGGCACGCATTGGCCGGCGGCGAGCGTCAGCACCTGCACGCGGATGCCGCCGCTCTCGGCGATCAGCTCGCGCCCCTCGATCTCGTAGAGCGGCTTGGCAGGTTTCGAGGCGGGATCGGTCATAGCGGCCTCTCCGGGTTCCGCGCAGGGCGCGGGGGGCGCCCGACCCGGACGCGACACCGGCAGCGGCCGTCGGGCGAGTGCCTATTCTGCCGCGCGGATGCGGATATTGCAGCAGCCCGTCTTACCCGGCTGCCAGCAATCGATCTCGACCGAGAACCCGGCCGCATTCAGAGCAGCTATTTAGCGATGCGGTGCGCCTAGCCACGACGAGGGCTTTGTAATTCCCTCATCCAGCGATCACCGCCTAGACCGCTGTCCCCACCTTCAACCCCTCCAGCACCGCCTCCTCCGCCGTGCGCGGCGTGGCGCAGTCGCCGATGACATGCATCTCGCCCGTCCAGCCTTCGAGCGCCGCCTCGAGCTCGGCGACGCGTTCGTGGCCGAGTGCGGTCACGACGGTGTCGACGCCTTCGAGCAGGATCGGCTCGGCGCTGGTCGCGTGCTGGAAATAGGCGGTGGTGCCGTCCACGCCATAGAGCCGCGCATAGGGCGTCACCTCGACGCCGAGCTTGTTGAGGATGCCGTTCCAGCTATCGCGCACATAGAAGGGCAAACGCTGCCCGGCATGGAGCCCGTCCACCAGCAGCCGCACCCGGCAGCCGTCGCGGGCGAGCTTCTCGGCGAGGCCGAGGCCGATCCAGTCGCAGCGCCAGTCGGCGATGGCGACCGAGGCGCCGACATTGGCCTCGCCCTTCAGCACCTGCCAGGCAGTCACGAGATGCGCCGTCTCGGCGCCCTCGATCTCCGGCTGATAGGGCCTGGCGCCGGTCGCCACCACCACCACGTCCGGCTTCTCCCGCTCGACGAGCGCGCGATCGACCTTGCTGCGCTTCACCACCTTGACACCCGCCAGCTCCATCTCGCGGGCGAGGTTGGTGACGATGCCGCCGAACTCGGCGCGACCGGGCAGCGCCTGCGCCAGGAGCGCCTGGCCGCCGAGCCGTTCGGTCGCCTCGTAAAGCGTCACGTCATGGCCGCGTTCGGCGGCGACGGCGGCCGCCTTCATGCCGCCCGGCCCGCCGCCGGCGATGAGGATCCTGCGGCGATGCGTGGCCTTCGGGCGCGGCTCGGCGAAGAGGAGCTCGCGGCCGGTCTCCGGATGCTGGATGCAGGAGATCGGATAGCCCGCGTGGAAATGGCCGATGCAGGCCTGGTTGCAGCCGATGCAGGCGCGGATGTCGTCGAGCTTTCCGGCCTCGGCCTTGCGCGCCATGGCGGGGTCGCAGATTTGCGCGCGCGTCATGCCGCAGATATCGGCCTGGCCCTGCGCCAGGATCTGCTCGGCGATCTGCGGCTGGTTGATGCGGCCGGTGACGAAGACCGGCTTCGAGACCTTCGCCTTCACCGCGGCGGCGAAGGGCGCCACATAGCCGGCCTCGACGATCATCGGCGGCACGATATGGACGGCGCCGGCGAGCGTGGCGGAGGAGCCGGCGATCACGTTGTAGTAATCGAGCCCGCCCTCGCGATCGAGCGCCATCAGCGCCTCGAGCGCCTCGGCCGCGGTCTGGCCGTCATGGTCGAGATCCTCGCCCGAGATGCGCAGGCCGACGACGAAATCCGGGCCGACCCGGTCGCGGATCGCGGCGATCGTCTCGCGGAGGAACCGCATCCGGTTCTCGAACGGGCCGCCATAGCGGTCGGTGCGGCGGTTGACGCGCGGATTGAGGAACTGCGACGGGAGATAGCCGTGGCTCGCGACGATCTCGACGCCGTCGATCCCGGCGCGCTTCAGCCGCTCGGCCGCGGCGCCGTAGCCGGTCACGATCTCGTCGATCATGGTTTGCGTGAGCGGCCGCGGCATGACGTGGAAGCGCTCGTTCGGCACGGCCGAGGGCGCCCAGGCGACGGGCAGGCTGCCATCCTGGCTCTCCATGATCTCGCGGCCGGGATGGAAGAGCTGGCCGAAGACGGTCGTGCCTTCGGCGTGGCAGACCTCGGCGATGCGGCGATAGCCCGGGATGCAGGCGTCGGTCGTCGCCATCAGGATATGCGAGGTGTAGCGCGCCG
Source organism: uncultured Rhodospirillaceae bacterium (assembly GCA_964569315.1). GTDB lineage: Bacteria > Pseudomonadota > Alphaproteobacteria > Dongiales > Dongiaceae > CADEFF01. The sequence goes on from CAZMUZ010000159.1 coordinate 6,771, forward strand.
ATTCATGCACCCCCGCCACCTGCAGCACGATGAGGCCGCAGCCGCCCTCGGCGCGCGCCTTCTGATAGGCGACGAGCGCCTCGTTCGGCGTCCCGTCCTTCGGCAGGGTGGTATCGTGCCCGGTCGACATGATCCGGTTCTTGATCGTGACGCCGCCCACTTTCAGCGGCGTGAAGAGATGCTTGAAGGGCGTTGCGGGCATGGGCGGATCGCGCTCGTTCCGTTGGCGAGAGGGCTCGGGGCAGCCCTAGCAGTAACATGGCGGTGCCGCGCCTCGCCACGGGCTCCGGTTCGGCCGACCGCCTGCCCCGCTCTCGCCGGTCCTCGGTCGTCATGCCCGCGAAGGCGGGCATCCATGGGCACCCGAGACCCGGACCTTCGCCAGAAATGGACTCCCGCTTTCGCGGGAGTGATCCTTGGGGCGCAGCCGCGCGATCGGACGACCACCTGCCCTTCACTCTCCGTCCCGCCGAGTTCTAGACAGCGGCTGCG